>NZ_JBIVUE010000002.1:375256-537571 GCF_044757045.1 Streptomyces sp. NPDC091377
GGAGCGTGCCTGAGAGGGCGTGAGCGGGCCTGAGCGGGCTGAGCGGGCGGGCGGGAGAATGGGTCCCATGACGATCGGTGTGCTCATCGCCGATGATCAGGAGATGGTCCGCCGGGGGATGCGGCCCTCGACGTCCTGTCGGGCGGGTGGCGTCGGGGATGCGGGACGCCCGGCTACGGGTGGCCGCCCGTGTTCCCGGCCAGTCCCGAGATGAGCTGCACGATCACCGACTTCATGGCCTCGGGGGACTCCCGGCCCGTCGCCAGATGCTGTGACGCCTCGTCCAGGGCGCCGACCAGGACGAGGGCGAGGGGGCGGGTCGCCTGCGGGGGGATACGGCCCGCGGCCATGGCCCCGGCGAGGCGTTCCTCCATCAGGCCGATGGTGTGACGGTACTCGATCTCGCGCCACCGCTCCCAGCCGAGAACGGCGGGGGCGTCGAGCAGGGCGATGCGCTGGACGCCGGGCTCGGCGGAGGCATCCAGCCAGGCCAGACAGCCCACGACGAGACTCTCGACGGGGTCGGCCGGACCGGCCGCGGCGACGGCCGAGCCGATGCTCCGCACCAGGTCCCGCTCGACGTCTTCGAGCACCGCCTCGAACAGGGCGCGTTTGTCGGCGAACTGGTGGTACATCGCGCCCCGGCTGACCCCGGCCGCTTTGACGATCGCCGCCGTGCTGACCTCGGCGTAGCCGATCTCGCCGAACAACGTGCGGCCCGCCTCCAGGAGGGCCTTCCGTGTCGCTGCGGAACGGTCGGCTTGGGTCCGGCGGTCGGCGCTCATCGGTCCATTGTTCGCTAGGGCGGGCGGGCGCGGGCCAGTATAGGCCAGCGGGCTCGACACCCACCCCGACCTGGTCGGAGTCGACCGGACCGGCCTGTTCCACGCCTTATCCGGGCATCGGAGTGTCGTACAGGGACTGGATGACCTCCTTGTGGTTGATGAGCACCTGGGCGCGCCGCACCTTGAAGCTCACTGTCAGCTCACCGGCCTCGACCGTGAGGTCCCGGGGCAGGATCGCGAATCGTTTGATCTGCTCGACCCGGCCGACCTGTGCGTTCACCCGGTCGATCTCGCGTCGCACGGCGGCGTGTGTCTCCGGTGATCGCACCGCTTCTTCGGGTGTCATGTCGTGGGCGGCGGCGAAGGAGTCCAGTTCCTCCTGGTCCAGGGTGATCAGGACCACGAGATAGGGCAGGAGGTCGCCGACGAGAACCGCCTGTGAGATCCAGGCGCTCTCCTTGAGCGCGTTCTCCGCCCGGGCCGGCGCGATGTTCTTGCCGCCGGCCGTGATGATGAGGTCCTTCTTGCGGCCGGTGATGAACACATATCCGTCCTCGTCGATCGAGGCCAGGTCACCGGTGCGGAACCAGCCGTCGGCGTCGAGAACCTGATCGGTGGACGGTTGGTCGTCGTGGTAGCCCTGGAACACCTGTCCGCCACGGAGCAGCAGTTCGCCGTCGTCGGCGATCCTCGCCTCGACGCCGGGCAGTGGCCTGCCCACCGAGCGGTGCCGGAACTCCCGCAGCGAGTTGACCGTCGAGACGGTGGCGGTCTCGGTGAGTCCGTACGCCTCCAGCACCGGCACCCCGCAGGCGTGGAAGAACTCCAGTATGTCCTGGGCGATGGGCGCGGCCCCGGAGGTGCACTGCCGTATCCCGCCGCCGAACATCCCGCGCACGTTCGCGTACAACTCCTTGTCGAACTCATCGAAGTCGGCGCGCACCTCCTCGGGGACCTCTTGACCGGCCGCGGTCAGGGCCCGTACCCGCTTCCCCGTCTCCACGGCCTTCCGCAACCGCTCGGGGTCCGCCACCAGCGCCGTCGCCCGCGCGTACACCTTCTCGAAGATCCTCGGAACGGACGGGAAGTACGTGGGCCTCACTTCCAGGAGGTTGGGAATGATCCTGTCGGGATCCTTCTCCCAGAAGGCGATCGAGGCGCCCAGATCGAGCGAGAGGAACTGGACCACGGCGGCGAAGGCGTGGGCCAGCGGAAGAAAGAGATAGACCCGGTCGTCCGGCACGATGGTCCCGGTCGCCGCGATCATGTCGACCACCGCGCGGTAGTTGCCGTGGGTGAGGACGCAGCCCTTGGGCGCGCCCGTCGTCCCGGACGTATACATGATGAGGCAGGGTCGCTCGGGCTCGATCGCCGCGGCACCGGTCTCGAACGCCGCCGAGTCCGCCGTCCGCCCCCGCCGCCGCAACTCCCCCAGCGTCAGCGCCCCGGGGGCCTGCGGCACCGGGTCGAAGGCGATGACCTCGCGCAGCCGCTGCAGCCGCGACCGGACCGCCGCGATCTTCTCCCACTGCTCGGCGTCCTCGACGAACACGAACTCGGCGCCGGAGTGCCCCAGCACATGCCGGCACTCCTCGGGCGAGTTGGTCTGGTACACCGACACCGACACCCCGCCGGCGGCCAGGATCCCGAAGTGGGCATACGTCCACTCCGGCCGGGAGTGGGCCAGGATCGCCACCTTGGCGCCCGGCCGCAGCCCCAGCGCGAGCAGGCCCCGCCCGACCTCCGACACGGCCTCCCAGAGCGCCGAGTAGCTCACGGGTTTCCAGACGCCGTCCTCCTTGAACCGCAGCGCGACGCTCGGGCCGTACCGTTCGGCGGCGCGCGGGACAAGGTCCGCCATCGTGCGCGAGCCGGTCCCGGGCGCCGTACGCGTCCGCGCGGTCCGCGGGGGGCTGCTGCCGGTCATGGTGCACCTTCTTCTCACGGGAGGGCCCGGGAAGGGCCGCTCAACGGGTAGGGGAAGGCGAAGATACATACCGTCCGCCTGTTTGTCATCGCCTATGAAGGTGTTGACTTGAGCATTTGCCTTCAGTTACAAACAGTCTGATTGTTTTCTAATGGGAGGCATGACATGACCGACGGAACCCTTGAACTCTTCGCGCACTACCACGCCGCCTGGGAGGTCCGGGACCCCGACCGGGTCGCCGCCCTGCACACCGAGGACTCGCTCTTCCATCTGCATCTCGCCCAGCCACCCGCCCGCGGCCGTACCGAGATCCGCGCGGCTGTGGCGGACACCTTCGCCCTGGTCCCGGACCTCGCCTTCACCCTGGTCTCGCTGCGCGCCGGGGACGACTTCTGGGTCACCCGGTTCCGGCTCACGGGGACGGCGGCGGCCACCGGGGCCGCGATCGACGTGGATCTCGCGGACTTCGTCCTCGTCCAGGACGCAGCGGTGAAGGAGAAACACTCGTACGTCGACGGCATCGCGATGCGGGCGGCCATGCCGGTGGCGGCGACGCAGGGCGACGGGCGGACGTCATGACCCGGGCCGCGGCGGTCGGCGGCGCACCCGACGACTCCGCGGCAGCCACGCCGCCGCAGGCGGGCACGCTCGATGCGCGGCTCGCGGCCGACCTGTTGGCGCTCCTGGCCGAGGAGGGTGACGGCGGGGTCGGTGACGGTGACGGTGACGGTGTCGGCGGGGGGCGGACGATCGTACGGAGTCCGCTCACCCGCGAGGAACTGGCCCGGGTGCCGCACACCACGGCCCGGGGCGTGGCAGCGGCGTTCGCGCGGGCCCGCGCGGCGCAGCGACGGTGGGCCCGTCTTCCGGCCCGCACCCGCTCCCGGGTACTGCTGCGCTTCCACGACCTGCTCGTCACCCGGCAGGACACCGTGATGGAGGTGGTGACGGCGGAGACGGGCAAGGCCCGCCGTCACGCGTTCGACGAGGTGCTGCACCTGGCCCTCACCGCGCGCTACTACGCCCGCACGGGGGCACGGCAGGTGCGCAGCCGCGGGGCGAGGGGCGCGATCCCTGGGCTGACCCGGGTACGGGTCCATCAGGTCCCGAAGGGAGTCGTCGGGGTCATCTCACCCTGGAACTACCCCTTCACGCTGGCGTCGTGCGACGGTCTGGCGGCGGTCATGGCCGGCAACGCGGTGGTCCTGAAGCCCGACGAGCGCACCATGCTCTCGGCCCTCATCGGGAAGCGGCTGCTGGTGGAGGCCGGAATGCCCGAGGACCTCTGGCAGATCGTGGCCGGTCCGGGCCCGTCGGTGGGTCAGGAGCTGATCTCCCACGCCGACCATGTGTGCTTCACCGGCTCGGTGGCGACGGGGCGGGTGGTGGCCCGGCAGTGCGCGGAGCGGCTCATCGGCTGCTCGCTGGAGCTGGGCGGCAAGAACGCGTTCGTGGTGCTGCGCGACGCCGACCTCGACAAGGCCGCCGAGGGCGCGGTCCGCGCGGCCTTCCCCAACGCCGGGCAGCTCTGTGTCTCCAGCGAACGCTTCTACGTCGACCGCGCGGTCCTCGACGCGTTCGTGGACCGTTTCGTCGCCCGGACGAGGGCGATGGTGTTCACCGGGGACGGATCCTGGGAGAACGCGATGGGCTCGCTCATCTCCCGGGACCAGTTGGACAAGGTCGCCACGCATGTGGAGGACGCGGTCGTGAAGGGCGCGACGGTACTGACCGGCGGTGCCCCGCGCCCGGAGCACGGCCCCTACTTCTTCGAGCCGACGATCCTGACCGGGGTCACGGCAGACATGGAGTGTCATCTCCAGGAGACGTTCGGACCAGTCGTCGCCGTTCACCCGTTCGATGACGAGCGGGCGGTCCTCGGCCAGGTCAACGCGGGCGACATGGGGCTCAACGCGTCGGTCTTCGGCGGTCGCCGGGCGCGCGCGTTCGCCCGGGGTGTGGTGGCGGGCACCGTCAACATCAACGAAGGCTACGCCGCCTCCTTCGCGAGCATCGACTCCCCCATGGGCGGCATGCGCCAGTCCGGACTGGGCCGTCGGCAGGGCCGCGAGGGGATCCTCCGGTTCACCGAGCCGCAGGCCGTGGCACGCCAGTACGTGACGCGCTTCGGCCCGGCGGACGGGATGAGCGTGGAGAGGTACGCCCGGCTCATGACACTGTCACTGCGGGTGCTGCGCCGGCTGCGACGGGCGTGATCCGGACGGGCGCGTGGTTCAGGACATCGCCGGTACCGGGAGGACGACCTCCCAGGTGTCCACCGCGAAGTGAGTGGTCATGCCGTGCTTCTCGTAGAGGCGCAGGGCGCCGGTCTCGTTGCCGGTGTCGACGCCCAGGCCGATGGTGTCGCGGCCGAGAGCGGCGTAGAACCCGAAGGCGTGACGCAGGAGATGGCTCGCGACGCCCCGGCCGCGGAACCCCTTGCGGACCCCGAGGGTGTTGACCCAGGCGTACGGGGTGCGGTGGTTGGAGGTGACGAGGACGGCGGCGTCGCCCTCGCCGTCGAAGGAGGCCACCCACACATGCCCCCAGTCGACATGGGCGCCCAGGTTGTTGGCCCACTGCTCGTAGGTGAGCGGGACGTTGTCGAAGTGGTCGAGGAACGTCTCCTCCACCAGCGCGTGCGCCGTACGGCGGTCCGCCTCCTCGCGGCAGTCACGCAGCCGCAGTCCCCCGGGCCCGGCCGGCAGCGGATCGGCGTCCGGCGTGAGGGGGCGGGTCAGGACGTGGTAGCGGCGGACGACCGACCAGCCGCGGGCGGTGAGCAGCGTGGTGTCCAGGGTGGGGCGGACGTTCAGATGCAGATGGACGACCGCCCGCTCGGCGTCGTTGCTGCGGGCGCGGCGCACGGTCTGCGCCTCCATCAGGCCGAGCAGCCGCTCCCCGGCGTCCTGGTGGCCCGGCAGCACATAGTGGTCCATGTCGATGCGCTCGCCGCGCGAGTCGTCCCACACCAGCCCGTACGCCACCAGTTCGTCACCCGCGAAGGCCAGCCAGGAGTTGTCCTCCAGGGCCGCCTCGGGGTGCACCAGATCGGCCTCCACGTCGGCCACGTCGGACTCCTCGCGGCCGATCTCGATCAGGTCCACGGCGTTGAGCAGTCGGGTGACGGCCGGGGCGTCTGCGGGCATGGCGGGGCGGATGACAAGGTCCATCGCATCACTGTCGGGGCCCGGAGGGGCGTCGGCAACGCAATTTCCGCGGGGCGGCGGAGCCCGGTGGGGCCCGGTGGGGCCCGGTGGGGCCCGGTGGGGGAGATCCCGCGCCGGGAAACCCCGCCGAGGGAATCCCCGTACCGGGAGACCCCGGACAGGGACACCTCGGGCAGGGATACCCCGGGCGGGGACACCTCGGGCAGGCGCACTTCGGGCAGGGACACCTCGGGCAGGCGCACCCCGGACAGGGACACCCCGGACAGGGACACCCCGGACAGGCGCACCCCGGACAGGCGCACCTCGGTCAGGGGCACTCCGGGCAGGGACACTCCGGCCAGGGACCCCGATCAGGAGTCCGGGCCTGACTGCGGTCCGGCGCTCCGGGAGTGACCTTGGCACTCACTTTCGGCCTCACTTCGGGACCTGAGCCTGGACCCGACGCGGGAACTTCAGGAACAGATGTCCCGGTGACACCGTCCCTGACAGGGGCCCCGACATGGTCATTTCCCTGGCGTGCCATCAGAGTTGAGTCAGTCAACGCTGTCGCCGCCCGCCCGGACACGGGCGCTGAGCAGCGGAGACGGGCATAGCACAAGGTCTTCCCTTTCGGGTTACTCCTCGGGACCCTGATGTCCGTGCGCACGGTGGTTCCGTACTATCGGGTCAACAAGCAGCCGGCAGTGACCGCTGCCGTCTTTCGCGCCTCATGAGCGGCGAACCCAAGGAAGGTTGTGAGCACGATGTCCGAATCCACCACCGGAGTCACCGGGGTGACATCGCAGTACGCGGCGAAGGTGACCGAGGATCTGGAGCACAACCTCAACGAGCAACAGCGCATCGCCTCCGACATCACCGCACTCCAGTCGCAGTTGGGTGCCCTGCGCGACGACCATGTCGTGCTCACCAACCTCCAGCAGGCGCTCGGGGTGAATGAGGCCGCGGCGGGTGAGCCGGTCGAGGAGGCCGGTGCCAAGGCGGAGGAGACCGGCACGAAGGCCGCGGAGACCGGCGCCGAGGCCGAGGAGAAGGAGGCCGAGGCCGCCGCGGTGGTGCCCGCGCCGCGCAAGAAGCAGGCTGCCAAGGGCAAGCCGGAGGCCGCCGCCACCAAGTCGGCCGCCAAGCCGAAGACGGTCACCAAGACGGCCACCAAGACGGCCACGAAGGCGGCTGCCAAGCCGGCCGCGAAGTCCGTCGCCAAGCCGGCGGCCAAGCCCGCCGCGAAGTCGGCCGCCAAGGCGCCGGCTCCCGCGTCCAAGGCGCAGACCACCGCCGCCAAGCCCAAGGCCGAGGCGGCAGTGGCGAAGAGCGAGGCCGGGGGCAAGAAGAAGGCCGCCGTGCCCGCCGCCCGCAAGGCCGCCGCCAAGCCGAGCGCGCCCGCCGACGCGTCCGCCCAGCCCACGCTCGTCCAGCTCATCCGCGAGCACCTGGCCGGTCAGCAGGAGCCCCGTTCCGCGGCCGAGGTCGCCACGGCCCTGACGGAGCAGCACCCGGACCGCACGGTGAAGACGACGGTCGTCCGCACCACCCTTGAGGGTCTGGTCGCCAAGAGCCTCGCGCAGCGTTCAAAGCAGGGCACGTCGGTCTTCTACTCCGGCACCTCGGCGGACGCGAAGCCGGCCGCCGTCGAAGGCCAGTGACCCAGTAGTCCGACTGGTGTGCGATCACCCCGCGTTGACCACCCGGGGTGACTCCTTCAGGTGATGTCTCACGGCGACGCCTCGCGGTGATGTCTCACAGTGAAGTGTCGCGGCGATATGTCGCGGTGATGTGTCGCGGTGATGTGTCGCGGTGATGTCCCGAGAGGGATGTGGCGGAACGGCGTACGGGTGGAGGGGACCCGTAGGCCCTCCCCACCCGTACGGCCCCGCGCCCCCGGCACCCGAACCCTGGCCCACGGCCCACGGCCCCGCGCCCCCGGAACCCCGGCCCCCGGCCCCTAGACCAGCGGTGCCGTCACATACCGTTCGCCGGCCTCGTTCTCGACCAGGATCTCCTGGACGTCGTCGGCCGGTACGGCGGCGGAGCCGTCGAGGTTGGTGCCCTTCTCGGCGCTGCCGACATGCCAGCTTCCGGCGATCTCGCGTTTCCCGTCCTTGGTGACGACCACCAGCCGGCACAGCTCACCGGCGGGGATGCCGCTGACGGCCGCGTTGACGCGGACCCAGCCGGCGGCCGGGGTCATCCGCACCGCCATCCGGGCACCGGTCGCGGGGTCGGTCGCGGAGGCCACCCGGACGCCCTCGACAGGAAGGGTGGGGGTGGGGCCGACCGGCGTACCGGCCTCGTCGGCGGTGTCCCGGTCACCGGCGCCGAGCAGGAAGCCCGCGCCGAGCAGGGCCGCGGCCGTGACGACCGCCGCCGCCGACAGCAGCGTCCGGCGCCGCGTCTCGGAGCGTGAGCGCTGCGCGTGGACCTCGCGCAGGGTCCGCTGGAGCATCAGGTCGCCGCCCTCGGGCGGGCCGTCGAGAAACGCCTCGGGCGGGACCTCGCCGAGGGTGGACTCCAGTTCCCTGAGTGCTTCCAGTTCCACCCGGCACTCCTCGCACCCGGCCACATGGCCGTCGACCTCCCGCATCTCCGTCTCGTCCAGGGCGCCGAGCACATAGGCGCCGAGCAGGGCGCTGTCATGCTGCCGGGTGCTCATGCCACCGCCTCCTTCAACACGACCAGCCGCGCGGTACCGGGTTTCTCGCGATACAGCTCCCTGAGCTGTCTCAACGCATAGTGTGACCGGGACTTGACCGTTCCGGCCGGTATTCCGAGGACCTCGGCGGCCTCGTTGACCGTACGGCCCTGGAAGTAGATCTCGACCAGCACCTCGCGGTGGTCGGGCGAGAGCCGGTCCAGGGCCTCCATGACCACCATGGAGTCGACGACGCTCTCGGCGTGGTCGTTCTCGACGGGCACCCGGGACGGGTTCTCGGCGACCTCGGTGGGCCGTGACGCCCTGGCCCGGCAGCGGTCGGTGACGATATTGCGGGCGACGGTCAGCAGCCAGCCGCGCACCGAGCCCTTGCCGTTGGTGAGTTTGTCCTGATGCCGCCACGCCCGGATCAGCGTCTCCTGGACGACGTCCTCCGCGGCGGCGCGATCACCGGTGAGCCGCTGCGCGTACGCCAGCAGCGCCCGGCCGTGTTCTTCGTAGAGAGCTTTGACTACTACCTCGTCACTCGTCCTCTGCCGAGTGCGCGACCACAGTGCCGCCATCCACTCACTCCGTCCTCCGCCGGTCCGATGTGCTGAACACGGACGCGGACGGCGGAGGGTTCAACGGCCGTCGCCCCCGCGGTCAGCAGTGTCTGCCCTCGTTCACACAGGCCGCGATCCGCTCCCGTCGGGTGTCCGTCATGACGTTGATGAACATGGCGTGATCGGTCGTGGGATGCCGCTTCTGCTCGGGGAAGGAGTCGACCGCGTAAGGGACGCCTTCGGGGACGTCGTAGGCGAGGGTGACCCTCAAGGCGGGCACCGGGAAGGTGTGCGGCGGGCAGACGCCGTTCGCCGCCGGGAAGACGATGTGCGAGCGGTGGTCGGTGCTGTCGGGATGCAGTCCGTTCCAGCAGCTCGGGAAGGTGAGGGTGCGGGTGGTGTCCTGGCCGTCCGGGCAGCGCGGATACAGGCTGGTGGCGTGGCCGGGGGTACCCGAACAACCCCACTGCGCACGGGCGTTGGTGTCGCCCAGGGTGGCGGCGAAGGGATCGCCGGTGATCATGCGCAGTCCCTCGGGCTGGGGCAGCACCTGGCCGACGGGGTTGCCGAGGTACTCGATCCGCACGGCGGTCGGCACCATGATCCGACCGGTGTTGCCGTGCCGTCCGCCGCCGTGGGCGCGGGCGTCGGGACCGGGGTGGTCGAGGCGGCGCAGCACGGGCCAGTAGTAGGTGGAGCGGTCGCCGTTCTCGCAGGTGGTGGGCGCGGCGGCGAGGCCGGCCGTGGTGGACAGGGCGTCGGTCGTGGTGTTGCCGACGTAGTCGTGGGTGTGATGGGCGCCGCCGACGACTCCGGGCGAGGTCACCACGTTGTCGGTGTTGCGGTGCCCGCGCTCGTTGCGCCCGCAGTCGACGGTGACCGAGCCGGTGGACGCGTCGGGCCCCCGCGCGGGCTCGGGGGCGGCCGGCGGGAGTTCGGAGACGTAGAGGCGTTCGGGTGGGGTGCCGGATCCGCCGGAGGGACGGCTGGCGACGATCGCCACGACGACGAACGTCACGCACACCGCGAGTGCGGCGGCGTTCCTGGTCAGCTTCCGGCGCGTCGTACGGCTCTGGGTCCCCACGGGAACAGGGTTCCAGCTCCTGACCGACGGTTCAACAAGGACGCGTTGAACCTTTCGGCCTCCGCAGCCGTGTGGTGCCCGACCGGACGGGGGGAACCAGCCAGGATGAGAGAGAGCGGGAGGCGGCCGTGGCCGAGATCTTCGTACCGGGTGACGAGGTGGCGCGCGTGGGGGTGCTCCTGGGCCGGGTAATGGACCTGGTCGACACCCAGAACTCCGGGTTCGACGCCCGTGCCGTGGGAGCCCCGCTGGTCGACGCGGGCATGGAGTTCGACCGCGCGTGGGACGACGGGCGGGTCCAGCTGAAGAAGAACTGCCGGAACCTCAAGGACGGCTGCGAGGCGGTCGTGAAGTCCTTCGCGGACCTGGACGCCGAGATGGGCGCCGCGCTGACCGACGCCGGGGGCGGTGCCACCGACGGCGGGGTCACCGCCGCCCCCGGTCCCACCGAGGGCGGGTTCTCCGCCGCGCCCGGTCCCGCCGAGGGCGGGTTCTCCGCCGCGGCCACCGCCGGCTCGGTGATCGCGTGACGACGCCGGGGTGCACCCCCGAGCCTCGTCCCACCGATGACCCGCCCCTGACCGCGCTCCCCGGGCCCCCCGCACCCCCCGGGCCCGATTCGTTCACGCTCTCCGTCCCGGAGACCTGGAGCGTCTACGACCTGTACGGCGACACCCTCGCCCAGGCCCGTGTCCGGGTGCTGCGGGAGACCGCGGACCGGGACGAGCGGGAGCAGGTCAACAGGGTGTTCCGGACCGCGCGGCGGATCCTCCAGTCGGCCCGGCAGCGCGGCGCGCTGTACGCGGCGGGCACCACCACCCTGCTGGAGGACGGGCTGCTGCTGGCCGGGGTGATGGTCTTCAAGGTGTCCCCGCCGCCCGGACAGACCTTCTCCGCCGAGGAGTTGGGGCGGCAGTTCGCCACGGCCGGGCGCCTCACCCGGCCGGGCACCCGGCGGTTCACCGCGCACGAACTGCCGCATGTCGGCCCGGTGGGACGGCTCACCGGTATCGAGGTGAGTCACCCCACCAGCGATCTGACGTACCAACTGCTGGCGGTGAACACGGTGGTGCCGGTGCCGGGGTCGTCCGGCGCCCTGGTCATCAGCTGCTTCAGCCCGAACCTGCCGCGGGCGGGCCAGTTGTACCGGGTCTTCGACGCGATCACGGCCACCTTCCGGTTCACCAGTCTGCGGGAGGGCCCGGTGTCCTGACGGCCGCCGCCCCCACGGCCCGCGCGCGGAAGGGTCCGGCACCTCCCTCGGGGAGGGTGCCGGACCCTTCGCCGGTGGGTGGCACGGTCAGTCGTCCGTCAGGGCCTCGGCGGCGGTGGTCGCCGGGACGCGCAGGGTGACCCAGCGGCTGTCGCCGAGGTGGGCGTGGGCGCGGCCCGGTTCACTGTCCGTGCCCAGCAGCCCGGCCGGCACCCGCTGGCCGAGGAGGTCGCCGTCGCTCCATCGGCGCGGGGCGAGCAGTGCCCCGCACCTGTTGCGGCGCACCTGGGTGTGCCAGCCCGGGAGACCGCTGTCGAGCGCCTCGTTGTCGCCCGCCACCAGCAGCCCCCAGCCGTCGCCCGCGGTGCCGCGCGCGACGGCGCTCAGGTCGCCGTCCAGATCGCTGTCGAGCATCAGTTCGGCGTCGTCCACGACGATCGCCCCGGCCGGGCTGTCGACCTTGCCGAGCGCGGCGCGGAAGTCGGCCACGGTCACCCCCGGGTCGGTGAACACCTCCACCACACCGGGGTGGTCGCCGAGGTCGCGCAGCGGGGAGGCGCGCGGGGCGACGACCACGATCTTGGTGCCCCGGGTCAGCAGGGAGCGGGCGCCGGTCAGCAGCACGGTGCTGCGGCCCGAGCGGGGCGGGCCGGCGATCAGACAGGACGGGACGCGGGACAGGTCCGGACCGACGGCGGTCAGATCGTCTCCGCCGACGCCGATCATCGTCCACAGCGGTGAGGTGCCCTCGGGGCGCCGGGCCAGGGCGTCCTCGAAGGTCAGCGCCTCGGGCAGGTCGTCCACCCGGAACGGCCGCAGTGCGCGCGGGACCTCGGCGTCCCGCGCGCCGACCTCCTCGGCGAGGGTCCGCAGCGCCTCGGCCTGGGCGGCGCCGGAGGGGTCGGGGCCGATCAGCGCGATCTGCGCGCCACGCAGGCCGCCGGCCACGACGACCCGGCCCGGGGGCAGACGGTCGGGGATCTGGCGCGGGGCGAGACCGGCCATGGAGTAGTCGCCCTTGTCGTGGAGCCGGGCGATCAGCTTGTCCTCGGTGGTGGCGGCGTAGCGGGCCTGGGTGAGAACCCGGTCGCCCGTCACCACCACATGGACCCCCGCGCCGGGGCCCTCCCGCAGCAGCAGGTGCATCGTCTCCCTCACACTGCCCTGGTCGTACGAGGCGAAGTCCCGTTCGAACGCCTCGAACCGGTCGATCAGCAGGACGAGATGGGCCGGGCGTTCCCCGGCGGGCAGCCGGCGCCGCAGTTCGGTCAGGTCCGCGGCCCCCTCGCGGCCGATGAGGGTGCGGCGGCGTCCGGTCTCGGTGGCGAGCCGGGTCAGCAGCCGGGCCACCCGGTCGGTGCGGGTGCGGTCCACGACCGCTCCGGTGTGGGGCAGCGCGGCCAGGGCCTGGAGCGCGCCGGTGCCGCAGTCGAGCCCGTACAGGTGGACGTCGGCGGCGCTGTGCGCGGACACGAGGGCGGCGGCGACGGTCCGCAGGAACTGGGAGCGTCCGCTGCGCGGGGCACCGATGAGCTGGACATGTCCCTGGGTGTCCAGGTCCAGGGTCAGGGGTGCGCGGGACTGCTGGTCGGGGAGGTCGATCAGACCGTAGGCGACGGGGGCGAGGGCGCCGGGTTCCGGTCGGCCCGGTGGGGCGGGGAGGAGGCGGGTCTCGTCCAGGGTCAGCAGATCGGGCAGCGGGGGCAGCCAGGGGCGGCGCGGGGATTTCAGGCCGGTCAGGCCCGCGGCGGCCTCCTTGACGGCGGTGACCAGGACCGACAGATCGGTGACGGACTGCACGGCGGTCCCCTCCCCGGTACGGGGCGGGGGCGGTGGGTCGCCGAGGGTCTCCCAGTGGATCTCGGTGAGGACGGGCGCGGGGCGCTCCTCGCTCTCCTGTCCACGGTCCGGTGCGCGGCGGCGGCCTCCGATGCGGCCGGTCTGGAAGGGCAGCAGCGCGGCGTGGCCGAGCCGGGCGTAGGCGCGGCCCGGGGTGCGGGGCGAGAGGGTGCCGGAGTCGGGGGCGTCGATGATGTCGCGGCTCTCGCCCTGGTCGGTGGTGCGCAGGGCGATCCGCAGATTGGTGTTGGCCCGGATGTCGGCGGTGACGGCGCCGGAGGGCCGCTGGGTGGCGAGGATCAGATGGAGGCCGAGGGAGCGTCCGCGCTGGGCGATGCCGACCAGTCCGGTGACGAAGTCGGGCAGTTCGCGGACCATCGACGCGAACTCGTCGATGACGAGCACCAGCCGGGGCAGCGGCGGGAGCGCGGGGTCCCGGGTGCGGCGGTCGGCGTGGTCCTCGATGTCCTTGGCGCCGGCGGCGGCCAGCAGATGTTCGCGCCGTTTGAGTTCGGCGCCCAGGGAGACCAGGGCGCGCTCCACGAGGTGGGTGTCGAGGTCGGTGACCATGCCGACGGTGTGCGGCAGGTCGGCGCACTCGGCGAAGGCGCTGCCGCCCTTGTAGTCGACCAGGACGAAGGTGAGTTCGTCGGGCCGGTTGGCGACGGCGAGGGACGCCACCAGGGTCTGGAGCAGTTCGGACTTGCCGGAGCCGGTGGTGCCCGCGATCAGGGCGTGCGGGCCGTCGGCGCACAGGTCGACGGCGAAGGGGCCGTCGAGTCCCTCGCCGAGGACGGCGCGGGTGGTGCGCCCGCCGCCCGCCGCCCAGCCCGCGGCGATCGCCCCGGCGGTCGGGGGTTCGAGGCCGAGGACGTCCAGGAGCCGGGCGGAGCCGGGCAGCAGGTTCTCCTCGGTGTCGTCGCCGACGTCCCGTACGGGGGCCAGGGCGCGGGCCACGCCGAGCGCCCAGGCGGCGTCGGGGGCGTCCATCAGGGCGCCTTCGACGGGGTCGGCGGCGTCCTGGCCGACGTGCAGTCCGCGGTGGGAGGCGACGGCGACGGCCCGGCACTCCTCCGGCAGCAGCCGGGCCTCCTCGTCCACGCAGACGAAGTGGACGCCGACGGCGGGTCCGTCGCGCAGCAGGGCGATCACCCCGGGCAGGGCCCGCAGCCGGCGGGCGCCGTCCAGGACGACGAGCACGTCGGGTTCGCCCGCGGCGCCGCCGCGCGCGGCCCGTCCGCCGGCCTCGGTGCGGGCCTCGGTGCGGGCCTGGACGACGGCGGTGAGTTCGGCGATCCGGCGGGCGGTGGACTCGGCGGTGGTGCCGAGGCCGAGCCGGTCGTCCAGCGGGGCGGTGTGGGGCAGCCAGTGCACCCAGGACCACCGGTCCGCGTCCGCCGTCTTGTCGCGGTTGCCGGACAGTACGCAGATCCGCAGGTCGGCGGGGCTGTGCAGGGCGGCGCACTGGGCGACGATCCAGCGGGTGAGCGGTACGGCGGCGGCTCCCCCGGCGACCCCGAGGACGCCGGCCCCGCGCAGCGGCACGGTGACCGGCACGGCGTGGGTGATCCGGGTGATGCGCTGCCGGTGTTCGGGTTCGGTGGGGTCCTGGAGTTCCAGGTGGGCGGGCCGGTCGCCGGTGCCGAGGCGCAGCAGCAGGAAGTCGGGGTCGCGCCACCGGCGTTCCCACAGGCGCTGGCGGGGGCCGGTGGTGATGAGGGTGACGGCGGCGGGGTCGGGGCAGGCGGTGCGGCGGGCCCGCTGTTCGGCGAGGACGGCGGCGGCCACGTCCTCGTCGAGGCGGGTCTTGTGGCGTTCGTACTCCTCCAGTTGTTCCTGGTGGTCGTCCTTGCCGCGCCGTTTGTGGGACAGCTGCCCGACCAGGGCGATGACCGGGGAGAGCAGTCCGAGGACGAGATAGCGGGCGTTGTTGAAGACCATGACGCCGACGAGGGACATCAGCAGGGGTGCGAAGACGAGGGCGAGCTGGAGGGGGTGGCGGGGGGCGCGGCCGGGGGGCTGGGGCAGCCGGAAGCGGTGGTCGACGGGGGGCGGGAGCAGCCGGGGCGGCCGGTTGTACTCGACGGTGCCGTCGGCGGCGGGCTGGACGGCGGCGTCGGGCCGGGTGGGCTCGGCGAGTTCGAGGAGCACGGGTCCGGCGGTGAGGACGCCGCCGACGGGGAAGGGGGTCCAGTCGGGGGCGGGTCCGGCGTCCAGGAGGACACCGTCGGGGGCGACGGCGCGGGCCTCGGCGGTGCCGTCGGCGGCGATCCGCAGCCGGGCCGCGACGGCGGGCAGGTCCTCGGCGGCGATCCGTACGGCGCACTGCGGACCGGCGCCCACGGTGTACTCCCCGGCGGGCAGCCGGAACACCGCTCCGGCGCCCGTGCCGCCGACGGCCCTCAGCTCCAGCACCCCCTCGGGTTCGGCGGGCGGCACCGGCAGCGGGCCGCCCAGGCCGAGCAGCCCGCCGTCGCGCAGGTCCAGTTCCCCCACCGGCCGCTCGGTGGGGGTGCGGTGGGTGCCGAGGTAGAGGGCGGGCCGTTCGCCGTCGGCGGGGCGGGTGCCCAGCCGACGGCCCAGCTCCACGGCGATCTCACCGGTGGGGGTCGCCGGATCGGCCTCGATCAGGAAGTCCGCGCGCTGCCCCTCACGGGGGTCGACCGCGGTGACGGTGAGACGCATGGCGTTCCTCTCAGGCGGTGAGGTTGGTGCCCATCGTGCGGTCCAGTTCGCCGAAGCTGTCGCCGACGCTCTTCACGTACTGGGCGATGCCCCGCAGCCCTTCGAGGGTCCGGCCGACGTTACTGTTGAACTGCTTGTAGAACGGGGTGAACTTGCTCTCCGAGGTCTCGGTCCGGTAGCCGGTGGCGACGAGGTTGTCGAGTTCGCGGTCGATCTCCTCCAGCAGGGCGATGGCCTGCTCGTACTGGTTCATGGTCTTCAGCGAGGTCTGTGCGGTGATGGCGTCGTCCACGAAGTACTGGGCCATGGGTGGTCTCCTCCGGAAGGGGGGTGAGGTGCGGGTCGGGCGCCGGGTGCCTGCCGTGGGCGGGTGGCGCGCACCCTGAACACGAGGAGGGCGCCGAAGTGGTTCAGACGGATGCCGGCGCGGGCGGGTTGAGTGCCGCCGTGTCGGTGTTGTTGTTGAGGTTGCCGAGCGTCTTGGTCGGGAAGGCCGCCAGCGCGGTCTCCAGTCCGTCGGTCTTGAAGCCGTACTGGTTCTCCAGCTTCTTTCCGGCCAGTCCGGTGCCGAGGCCGTTGAAGATGCGTACGGCGGCGTTCTCCAGGGCGTCCTCCTTGTTCAGGCCCTGCTGCTCGATCTGGTAGAGGACGGTGACCATGTTGCCGATGGTCCCCTTGATGAGGTTGGTGACCGCCTCGTAGGCGTAGGCCCGGTACTCGTCGGGCGAGAGCGGGGTGTTGGCGTAGGCGTCGTAGGCGTGGGACGGCGCGTGCTGCTCGTTGTAGGAGCCGGCCGGGTCGATCTCGGTGGTGTTGCCGTGGCCGTCCTTGACCTTGGCGGCGCCGCTGTCGCCGACTTCGACGGTGTGGGTCTGGGGGGTGTCCCCGTGGGTGGTCACGGTGCCCTTGACGCCGTCGTGCTTGATGTCGAGGGACGTGGTCTGCGTGTCTGCGGTGCTCTGGAAGGTGGCGTTGCCCTGGGCGTCCTGGGTGACGGTGACGCCGTTGGCGTGGTCGGTGACGGTGGCCGTGCCGTCGCCGTTGCCGAAGGTCAGGGTGGTGCCGTTGGTGCCCGGCGGCGGGGTGTAGACGGCGGGCGTCCCGGGGGTGACGGTGACGCCGCCGGGGCCGCCGCCGGTCAGGGTCGCCGCCGGGGGTGAACCCGAGGTGACGGTGGCGTTGTTGCTGAAGGTGA
This sequence comes from Streptomyces sp. NPDC091377, assembly GCF_044757045.1. Lineage (NCBI taxonomy): Bacteria > Bacillati > Actinomycetota > Actinomycetes > Kitasatosporales > Streptomycetaceae > Streptomyces > Streptomyces sp. NPDC091377. The sequence continues at coordinate 392,347 of NZ_JBIVUE010000002.1, forward strand.
CCTGCGGGGGCGGGGCCGGTGCGTGGGGGGCGGGCGGGGCCGGCTGGACGACTCCGGGGCCGTCCAGGGTTCCGTCGGGGTGGACGGTCACCTTGTCGCCGGGGTCGGTGGAGTTCGGCACGGACACCTCGAAGGAGCCGTCGCCGTTGGCCTTCACGTCGAAGCCGTCGCCGTGCACGGTGGCACCGGTCGGGCCCTTGAGGGGCATCTCCACGGTGGGCGCGGCGCCGGGGCCGGCGGTGGGGCCGACGGTGAAGACCGGCGGGACCTTGGGGTCGGCGGCGTTGCCGGGATGGGCGGGGCCGTCCTGGAGGGTGGCCTTCTGCGCCGGGGTGAGGGAGCTGTCGGCGTACGGGTCCTGTGTCTTGTGGATGGTGATGTCGCCGGTGTCCACGGTGGTGGGTCCGCCGAAGGCGCCGCTGTGGCCGAGAGTGCCGGCGCCGCCGAAGGCGGGGACGGTGACGGCGCCCTTGCCGTCTCCGGTGACCGTGCTGATGGTGGTGGAACCGGGGGCGGTGCCGACGGGGTTGCCCGCGGTGTCCACCGGCTGCCCGTCGACCTGGTGGCCGGACGGCTTGAGTTCGAGGGGGCCGCCGGGGGCGAAGGTGGCGGTGGCGGGGCCGTGGTGGACGTCCACGACGCCCGGGAGACCGCCGACCTGACCGGGGTGGTGGGTGACCGTGCTGCCGGGGTCGTGGACGGGATGGCTGCCGGGGCTGGTGATCGTGATGCCGTCGGCGCCGTTGTCGAGGGTGTTCGCGCCGCCGTAGGTCCGGGGGAAGCCGAGCGGGCCGGTGCTCGGCGGGGTCTGGACGCTGCCGCCGGTGTGGTGGGCGCTGACGGTGGCGCCGTTCGGCAGGTTCTGCACGGTGACCTGGCCGTCGGGTCCGACGCTGTGGGTGATGCCGGTCGGCTGGTGGACGGTGGTGGTGGTCGTGCCGTGGGCGTCGGTCGTGAAGGTGGTGCTGAAGCCCTGGTCGGTGAAGGTGTGGCCGGTTGCGTCGGAGGTGAGCGTGCTGCCGTCGGCGCCCCGCACGGTGGTGGGGCCGGGGCGGGGCGCGCCGCCGGTCGCGGTGGGGTCGGCGGTGGGGCCGGTGGTGGGCGGTCCGACCGTCGCCGTGTTGCCGTGCGGCTCCTGCACGGTCAGGGTGCCGTCGGGTGCCGACTTGACCGCGGTGGGGGCGACTCCCTCCCCGGTCCGGGGCACGAACACCGCGTCGCCGTTGCCGGGGAACCCGACGATGACGTCCGGGGTGATGACGCCCTTGGGGGTGACGGAGTTCTTCTCCCCGGTACCGGTACCGGTACCAGTGCCGGTGCCGGTGCCAGTGCCGGTGACGGTGATGTCGGCGGTGGGGCTGCCGCCAGGGGTGGTGCCGGGGGTGACGGTGGCCCCGGTGCCGGTCGTGACGCCCTGCGGGCCGGCGGTGAAGCCGCCCCCGTCGTCCGGGTCCCCTTGCGCGTACGTCCCCTCCGGCCGGTGGACGGCCTTGGTGTGCGGTCCGGCCGGGGCCTCGGAGGTGACACCGGTCGCGTCGGTGGTGGCGGAGGCCACGGGGGTGCCGCCCACGGAGGTGCCGGCGCCGTCCGGCGTGAGGGTGGTGACCGTGTGGTCGGAGGTGGTGACGGTGGTCGGGCCGTTCCCGTCCGGCGGGGTGACGGTCACGGTCGGGTTGCCCGCCTGGGCGCCGATGGGCGTGACGGTGGTCTTGCCGTCCGGTCCGGTGGTGACCTGGGTGGGGCCGCTGGTGACGGTGGTGGCGCCGGTGGGCGAGGTGGTGACGGTGGTGCTGGTACCCGCTCCGGTGGTGAAGGTGGTGGTGACGCCCGTGTCGTTCTGTACGGAGGTGAAGGGGCCGCTGGTCACGGTGGTGCCGTGGGGGCCGAGACCGACGGTGCTGTGCTGGCCGTTGACATTGGTCCGGTTGCCGCCGGCGCCGTCCCGGACGACGGTGACCGGCCCCAGGTCGAGCGGATGGGTCGGGGTGGGCTGCGCGGGCAGCGGGGCGTCCTGGCCGTTGCCGTTCTTGACGGTGAGGGGGCCGTGGGCGGGGACGGTCACTTCCATGCCGTGGTGGGTGAGGGTGATCGACCCGTCGGGTGCGGGCCGGTCGACGGTGGTGGTGGCGTCGCCCTTCCCGGTGACGACGGGGGCGTCGCCCGTATCGCTCTTGATGTCGCCGGTGTCGAAGCCGCCGTCGGCGTCGACGGTGACGGGGGTGACGTCGGGGCCGCCGTCGAGGATCTGGCCGTCGGGGGTGAAGGCGGTGCCGAGGCCCGGGGTGCCGGCGGTGCCGCCTCCGGCGCCGTCGGTGCTGACGCCGGGGGCGGTGGTGGTGCCGGTGGGGGTGACGGTGACCGGGGTCGCGGTGCCGGGGGCGACGGTGAGGGTGTCGGCGGTGCCGTCGAACCGGATCGTCGTGGGGTTGCCCGACCCGGTGCCGACGGTGAAGCCGGTGTCGGTGAGGGCGGTCCGAGGGCCGCCCGGCGTACTCACCTGCGCGGTGCCGTCGCCGTTGATCACCGTGCTGGTGGGGCCGTCCTTGACGGTGACGGCGACCGGCGGGTCCAGGGGGCCGGCGGCCGGCGGCCGGCGGCAGGGTGACCTGCTGGCCGTTGGTCCCGTCGGTGAAGGTGAGCGTGCCCGTGCCGTCGACGCCGACCGTGTTCCCGTCGAAGGTGGCCTGACCGGGTGCCGTGGTGTCGGCGGTGAAGGTGTGGCCGCCGCCCGGCTGGAAGGTGACGCTGTTGTCGGCGGGGTCGTGGGTGGCGAGGGGCGGGCCGTCGACACCGTTCTGCGGGCCGAAGACCGTGGTCACATTGGTCTGGTTGCTCACGACGACGGTGTCCGTGGTCACCGTGTGGGACACCCCGTCACCGCCGACCTTCAGGGCGCCGTCGCCGGTCGTGACCCCGGTGCCGTCGAGGGTGAACTTGCCCGGACCGGGCACGGAGCCGGGGCCGGGATCGGGGCCGGCGGCCGGTCCGTTCTGACCGCTGTCGGCGGGCGCGTTGCCCTGCGGGGCCTGGGGGGCGCCGGGGTCGGGGACGAGATGCAGGTCCTCCGGGTGGATCCCGATGGCGTCAGGGTCGTCCACGGGGGCGTCGGGCACGGGAGGAGCAGCCTCGGGGGCGTCACCGGGGTTCTGACCGCCATTGCCGGGGTTACCGCCATCGCCGGGGTTACCGCCATCGCCGGGGTTCTGGCCTACGTCGCCCAGCTCCTGGCCCCCGCCCCCGGTCCCCGGTGTCTGCGGTACCGGCTCGGGCCGTGGCCCGGTGATGGTCGTGGTGGGGCCCTCCGCGCTGATCTCGCCGAAGGCGCCGCTCGTGGTGAAGCCCCCCGGGGTGAGCGTGGTGGTCAGGTCCCCCTTCACGTCGACCGGCGTCGACACCGTCGTCGTGGTGCCGTCCGAGACGACCGTGTCGCCCCGGGGCGAGCTGATGGTGTTGACCCCGTTCACCGTCTCCGAGGTGAATCCGTCGGGCGTCGTGGTCGTCGTCGTGGTGGTGACGACGGGCGCCGGGGCGTCGGCGGCGGTCGGCGGCTTGTGCGCCCCGGGGTCGGTCTTGGTCGAGGTGGTCAGACCGTCCGGTGTCTTGACGGTGGTACCGAGGGCCCCCGTGTTCGGGGTCGACGTCGTCGTGGCCTGGATCCCGTGGAAGTTGGTCTTCTGGCTGAAGCCGGGCCCGTTGACGAAGAAGAAGTTGGTGAACCCGAACGTCCCGTCCGGGGCGAACCCGAAACTCTCCTTCGAGAACACCTTGCTCATGTTGCTCTTGAACTTGCCCTCGACGGTGAAGGAGTTCTTGAAGTTGTTGGCCAGCGCGCTGCCGCCGAAGACGGAGAGGCTGCCACCGATCGCGGCACCGATGGCACCCCCGATCGCGGCCCCCTTGGCGTCGAACGCCTTCTTCTCCACGAGGGCCGTGATGCAGGAGGCGAGGAAGCCGAGCGCGAACTCCGTCCCGGCGTCGATGGTGACCTTGATGGCCACCGAGCCCAGCGGGGAGATCTTCAGCCCGGTGACGCCCTTGCCGAGCGGCCCGATGAACTTACGGAACAGGGTGTTGCCGTCGAGGATCGCGCCGATGGCCTTGCCGATGGTCCCGGTGCCCTTGCCGAGCTTGGACAGCAGCGGGGCGACCTTGGCGAGCTTCGCGAGCCCGGCGCCGAGCTTGCCGAGCCCGCCCAGCAGCACGGCGCCCGGGATGAGGGAGACGATGCCGATGAGCAGCTCACCGACGTCGATCTTCCCCGTGCCGATCATCCGGATGAGACTGACCGCGAGCAGGGCCGCGCCGAGGAGGACCCCGAGCACCGGGACGAACACCGCGACGATGCCGATCACGATCCCCGCGATGATCTCGATCAGCGGGTTGTCGGCGAAGAACTCACCGAGCTGGGTGAGCACATCGCGGGCCGGGATGGCCACCGCGGCGGCCTCCCGCAGGGTCCTGGCGGCCTGGTCGGACGCTGTCTCCCTGGTGTCGCGCGCCTCCTCCCCCTTCCTGACGGCCTCCGCGAGCCGCTGCTGGGCGGCCTCGACCCGGGCCCGCTCCTCGCTGTCGGCGGTCACCTGCTCCGGGGTGGCGTCCGCCGCGAGCGCGGGCACCTGACTCCTCGCCAACGCCTCCACCGCGAGCCCCTGGTCGATCGCCTCGTCCAACAACGCCTGCGCGCGCTCCAGTTCACGCCCGTAGTGGTTGTACGCCTCGGCGGCGGCCGTGAAGGAGTCCCGGGCGTGCTCCAGCATGACCGGGACCTCTTTGATCCGGCCCTTGAGCGCGTCCATGGCCTGGCCCTTGCCCTGGGCGATGGCCTCGCCGCGCAGCAGGTCGACGCCCTCCCCGGCCTGCTCGCCGATGTGCCGGTAGGTCCCGGAGAGGGTCAGGATCCGCTCCGGCTCTCCGGGCGTGGGGTCCTCACCGAACCCGAGGATCTGCCAGCCCGTGGTGTGTCGTCGCGGCATGTGTACGGCCTCCTGGCTCCGGGTCTGCTCACCGCGCAGGGCACGTACGACCGCCCCGCCCCGGTTCAACCCGGCCGCGACACACCGGCGTTGAACCGGATCGGCGCCACCGTCCGTGTGCCCCCCGACGTGCGCCGACGGCGCGCGGGCGCGATCTGCCGGAGGAGGAGACGGGACGATGCGAGACGACCCGAGAACGACGAGCGGCCGGGGGTGCGGACGGCGGCACACGGCACAGGTGGCCGCCCTGTCCGGGCTGGCGCTGACCGCCGTACTGCTGCTGCCCGCACCCGCCCGCGCCACCGCACCGGCCGCGCCGCCCGACCGGCCGACGGCCGAGGTGAGCGCCGGGGCACCGGGCGGCGGGCGCACGGCGATGACCGCCGTCGCGGCTCCCGTCCTCGTCACCGCCGACGAGGTGACCAAGTTCTACGTCGTCAAGTCACCGCGGGAGAACGGCGGCGAGGCGGACGCGCTGCCCGGGATCGCGGCCCGGCTCCTCGGCACCCCCGACCGCGTCCAGGAGATCCTGGTGCTCAACACCGGCCGGCTGCTGCCGGGCGGCGAGGTCTTCGTCAGCGCGGACCAGGTGGTGCCCGGCTTCGCGCTGCGGCTGCCGACCGACGCGCAGGGGCCGGACGTCCAGGTCGGCCCCCTCCCCGAGGAGACGCCCGGCGAGGAGCAGCAGGAGCCCGCCGGGCCGGGGGGCGCCCCCGCGACCGGCCGTCCCACCGGCGCCTTCGGTGGCCCCGAGGTCCCCATGCCGCTGCTGATCGGCGGGATCGTGGCGGTGGTCCTGCTGACCGTGTCCATCCTGGCCCGCCGTCCGCTGGCCCGCTGGGCGCGGGCGCTGGGCCGGGGCGTCGCCGGAGCCGCGCGGGTGCTGCGCCCTCGGCTGCCGCGTCCGCTGGCGCTCGTCCTGCTGCGCCGGCGCCGGGCCGCGCTGGCCCGGCGGCTCGCCGCGGACAGCCGTACGCCGGTGCGGGTACGGTCCGCGCTCGCCGAACTGGTCCGCGCGGGCGGGCCCGGGTCGCCGCCCCGGGTGTACTCGGTCCGCGCCGGAGACGAGGAACTCCTCGCCTCGGTGTCGGGGGCCTTCGCGGCGCCCGAGCACTGGACGGCGCTGGAGGCCAACGCCTGGCGGCGCGAGGGCCTGCCGTCCGCGCTCGGTCACGGAGCGGGCGGCGACAAGGCCCCCCGCGAAGCCGCCGGTACGTCCGTGGCCCCGGCCGGGTCGGTGCTGACCCTGCCCCATCTGGCCCGGGTCGGGGTGGACGAACGCGGCGCCCAGGTCATGGTCGGGCTCGGCCAGATCAACGGGGCGCTGAGCGTCGGCGGCGATCAGCGGGTCGCCCAGGACACCGTGACCGCGCTCGGCCACGGACTGCTGGAACTGCCCTGGCAGAACACGGTGGTCGTGGTCCTCGACCCGGACGGGGACGTGCTGCCCGGGCTGCACGGTGTGGTGCGGGTGGGCTCGCTGGCGGAGGTGGCGGCCCGGGAGCCGGTGCAGGTCTTCGAGGTGGCGCGGCGGCTGGGGCTGGGCCTGGTACGCGCGCCCGAGGGCCCGGACCGTATCACCGGCTTCGTCCTCGTGCCGCGCCCGCCGGACCGTGCCGAGGCGCGCGCGCTGGCCGGGCTGGCGGCGCCGCGCGGCCGGTGGACCGTCCTGGCGGCCGGTGACGTCCCGGGCGCGCACTGGCGCTGGTACGCCGCCCCGGAGGGCACGGTCGACCTCGGGGTGCTGGGCCTGACGGTGATCGTGCCGACCCCGCTGAAAGTCGGGTGAACCCTTCGCCCGATCCCGTCGTGTTGACGGCGAGACGGACACAGCGGCGGGGCCGCACGAAACTCCGTTCCGGTGACCGGTGGCCTCCTCCCCGGTCACCGGGACGGTCCCCCGGCCGAAGGCCGAACGGCCCCCTTCCGCGGCCGGAACAGAGCCACGGACAACCACCTGAGATGCACGGGAAAGGCACAGCCATGCGGAAAACGCGGAACGCGGCGATCACGGCGACCGGCGTGGCCACGGCACTCGTCCTGCTGACCGCCTGCGGCGGGGAGCGGAGCGGCGGGGACGCGGCACCCGAGGACGCGCGGTCCACGGTGGCGGCGGCCGAGGCGGGCGCGGCCCAGGACTCCGGCGCCCGGCCCACCGCCGCGGGCACGCTGAGCGTCTGGCGGAGCGAGGCCCTCGGGCCGGTCGTCACCGACAGCGCGGGCTTCACGCTGTACCGGTTCGACGACGACACCGCCTCCCCGCCCAGGTCCACCTGCGAGGGCGACTGCGCGACAACCTGGCCGCCGGTGCTCGCGGCCGACGCCGAGGCGGCCGAGGGCATGGACCCGGCGCTGGTCGGCACGGTGGCCCGCTCCGACGGCACCCGGCAGCTCACCCTCGACGGCTGGCCGCTGTACCGGTACGTGAAGGACACCCGGCCCCGGCAGACCAACGGCCAGGGCGTGGGCGGCACCTGGTTCGCCGCCGCCCCCGACGGCGGCAAGGCGGGGGCCGACGGCGCGGGCGGCGCGGGCGATGGAGGCGGCGCGGGCGGCGCGAAGGGCGGGGACGCCGGGGCGCTGCCGCCGCTGTCGGTGCGCGAGGACGCCGAGCTGGGTGACATCGTCCGGGACGCCAAGGGCCGTACGCTGTACCGCTTCACCAAGGACACCGACTGGCCGATGACGTCCGCGTGCACCGGCGCCTGCCTGGAGAAGTGGAAGCCGGCCACCATGCTGGACAAGGACGCGCTGGACGACGTCGAGGGCATCGACCGCAAGGACGTCATCGCGTTCGAGCGGCCCGACGGGACCCGTCAGCTGACCATCGACTGCTGGCCGCTGTACTGGTTCACCGGCGACCAGGAGCCCGGTGACACGGCCGGCCAGGGGGTCGGCGGCACCTGGTTCGCGGTCCGCGCGGACGGCACGCTCGCCAAGTAGCCGGTGGGCCAGGCCCGTTGGAGGGGCGGGGCGGTTCCCTGAGGGGAGCCGCCCCGCCCTTTCCGGTACGGCGGTGGGGGGCGGTGCGCGGTCAGCGGAAGACCTGACCGCGCACCGCCCCCTGCGGGAAGTCCGCGGTGTGCAGGCTGACGTAGAAGCCGCCCGGCGCGGACGCCAGTTCCCGCAGGGTGGCCGGGTCGCTCACCGGGGCCGTGCCGGCCAGGGCGATGACGGTGTCCGGCAGGGCGGAGGTGAACAGCGGCACCGCGATCTCGCCGTCCTGGCCGAGGGCGCCGCGCTGGAGGTGGGCCTGGGTGGGCGGTTCGAGGTTGACCCAGGCCAGGGAGTAGCCGAGGGTGCCCTGGCCCGGGTCGAGCGAGACGGTGGTACTCGCGTCGGGGTCACCGGCCCCTCCGGCCCCTCCGGCCTCTCCGGCCTCTCCGGCCTCTCCGGCCGCCCCGTCGGCCCCGTCGGCTCCGGGTGTCCCGCCCCCGCCGGGCGCCGCCTCCGACTCCTGGGTCCCGTCCGCCGTGGCCCGCAGCGCCCCGCCGGGGATCACTCCGAGCGGGTCGACGGGGGTGTCGGAGACGGTGACGGGCCCGCTCAGCACCCCGTCGGGGGCCCCGGCGGCGGTCAGGGTGACCGTGAAGTCGCCCGGCCTCCCCCGGAGTGCCTCGGCGAGGGCGGCGTCGGTGAGGGTGAGCTGTCCCGCGGCGGCCGATGTGCCGTCCGGCAGCGGCGCGTCGAACAGCAGCACCGTCCCGCCGGTCCCCGCGTCCCCCGCCGTGCGCCGCACCTCGGCACGGCGCGGCGGTTCGACGCCGCTCCAGCTCAGCGAGAAGGTGACCCGCTCGCCCGAGACCTTGGCCAGTACGGCGGCGCCGGCGCCCGGTCCGCCGAGCCGGGCGATCAGCGACGTACCGGGGCCGCCCGGCACCGCGCCGGGGGAACCGGTCGCCGTGCCCGGCGCGGTGGCCCGGCCGGTGCCGCGGGGAGCCGCGCCGGTGTCCGCCCCGCCGGTGACCGGCGCGGCGCACGCGGTCAGCCCGGCGGTCAGTCCGGCGCTCAGCAGTACGGCCTGGGCGGCGCTGAGGAGCCTGCGCATGGTCTCCACGTCCTCACTTCTCGTCGGCGACGGCGCCCGGGCCCCGCCGAACGGGATCCCGGGCACACGGAGCACGCACGACCGGCGAGGCCGGTTCAGACCGCCCTGCAAGAACCGTCGGACACCCTCACGCAGCCCCAAGCACCCTCACGCAGCCTCACGCAGCCTCAAGAAAGAGAGAGCGGGGCTCAGCTGTCGAAGTCCACCGCGAGCTTCTCCGACACCGGGTACGACTGGCAGGTCAGCACATACCCCGCCGCCACCTCACCCGGCTCCAGCGCGTAGTTGCGCCGCATGTCCACCTCGCCGTCGGTGATCCGCGCCCGGCAGGTTCCGCACACCCCGCCCTTGCAGGCGAACGGGACGTCGGAGCGGACCCGCGCGGCGGAGTCGAGCAGCGAGCGCCCGCGGGGCAGCGCGGCGGTGGTGGTGCGGCCGTCGAGGGTGAGGGTGACCTCGCTGACCGGTCCGTCGGCCTTCGGCTCCTCGTGCCGTACGGGCACGGGTGGTTCGTCGGCGTAGAACAGCTCCTGGTGGATCCGTTCGCGGGGCACGTCGAGGCCGCCGAGGACCTCGCGCGCGTCGGTCACCATGCCGTGCGGCCCGCACAGCCACCAGTGGTCGGCGGCGGGGACGTCGACCAGCGCCCCGACCAGAGCGGTGAGGCGTTCGGCGTCGAGCCGGCCGGAGAGCAGATCGGCCTCGCGCGGTTCACGGGAGAGGACATGGGCGAGCTGGAAGCGCGTACGGTACTCGTCCTTCAGGTCGGCGAGTTCGTCCGCGAACATCACGGTGTCGGTGCGGCGGTTGCCGTAGAAGAGGGTGACCTGGGAGCGGTCGTCGGCGGCCAGTACGGACTCGGCGATGGACATCATGGGGGTGATGCCGGAACCGGCGGCGATCAGCACATGGTGGCCGGGCGCGGAGAGGTCGGGGGTGAAGCGTCCGGTGGGGGCCATCACCTCGACGGTGTCACCGGGCCGGGCCGCGCGGACCAGCCAGGAGGAGACGAAGCCGCCGGGCACCTCCCGCACCCCGATCCGGGGCGCGGCACCGGCCGGGGAGCAGATGGAGTACGACCGCCGCTCGTCGCGCCCGTGCGCCGGGCGCCGCAGGGTGAGTGACTGGCCGGGCCGGAACGCGAACTCCTCGGCGAGCGCCGCGGGCACCTCGAAGGTGACGGCGACCGCGTCGTCGCACAGCCGCTCCACGGCGGCGATCCGCAGCGCGTGGAACGCCGGCCGCCTGCGCCGGACCCCGGTTCCGGGAGCGGTCGTCCCGGACACCTCCGCCGCGTCGGCCGCTCCGGCCGCTCCGGCCACGTCGGCGCTCTCAGCCATCAGATCTCCTTGACGTACTCGAACGGCTCGTGGCAGGCCCGGCAGCGCCAGAGGGCCTTGCACGAGGTGGCCGCGAAGCGGGAGGTCTCCTCGGTGTCGGCGGAGCCGCAGCGCGGGCAGGTGACGGGGGGCCGGGTCGGGGACAGGACGAGGGGGACGGGACCGGCGGGGCGGTGCGGGGCCGGGCCCGGCGGGGCGATGCCGTGCTCGGCGAGCTTGCGGCGGCCGGTGTCGGTGATCCAGTCGCTGGTCCAGGGCGGGTCCAGGACGGTACGGATCTCCACCCGCTCGAACCCCGCCTGCCGCAGCCGGGCGGCGACGTCGGCGCGCATCTCGGCCATGGCCGGGCAGCCCGAGTAGGTCGGGGTGAGTCCGGCGACGACGGTGCCGTCCGGGGTGAGGGAGACGTCCCGCAGGACTCCCAGGTCGGCCAGGGTGAGCATGGGGAGTTCGGGGTCGGGCACCTGTTCGGCGATGTACCGGGCCCGCCGCAGCTCGGTCAGGACGGTCACCATGTCGCCTCCGGGTCGGCGCGGGCCACGCTCTGCAACTCGGTGAGCAGCGGGGCCAGATGGGCGGTGTGGTCGCCGGCGCGGCCGTCGCCGGGCAGCGCGGCGGGCTCCGGCAGGGCGAGTCCGGCGGCGTCGAGGACCTGCCGCAGATCGCCGAGGACCGCCGCGCGGGCGTCGTACGCCCGGAACAGTTCCTCCCAGTAGGGCGCGAGCGCCGTCAGGGCGGCCGTCGTACGGGCGCGGGACTCGTCGGTGCCGTCGCCGAGCCGTACGGCCCACTCGGCGGCGTACTGGCGGTGGTAGGTCAGTTCCCTGACGCCCTTGGCGGCGATCGCCGCGAGCACCGGGTCGGGGGCGCCGGACAGCTCGGTGAGGTGGGCGAGGCGCCAGCTCGCGAAGACCAGCAGCCGGACGATCGCGTGGGCGAAGTCGGCGTCGGGGAGTTCGGCGAGGCGTACGTTGCGGAACGCGCCGGGGTCGCGGAAGTAGGCGTACGCGTCCTCGCCGCGCCCGGTGCCGTCCGCCTGGCCGGCGCGGGAGTACAGCAGCCGGGTCTGGCCGAGCAGATCGAGGCCGATGTTGGCGAGGGCGACCTCCTCCTCCAGTTCGGGGGCCCGGGTGACCCACTCGGCGAGCCGCTGGGCCAGCACCAGCGCGTCATCGCCGAGCGCGAGGCAGTCGGCGGCCAGCCGGGCGGCGTCCACCCCCGCGGGCACGGTGGTGTCCACGCCGTGCAGCGGGTCCTCGAAGCCGGTGCCGAACGCCCAGCGGGCGTCGCTGTCGTCATGGGTCTCGGCCAGGCTCAGATAGACGTGGTCGTCACTCATCCCCGCTCGCCTCTCTCGGTGTCTGTCGTTGCGGTCATCCGCTGTCCCTAGATGTGCGGGACGTCCTCGGGGATGTCGTAGAACGTCGGATGGCGGTAGACCTTGTCCGCGCTGGGGGAGAAGAACGGGTCCTTCTCGTCGCGGGTGGTCGCGGCGATGTGCTCGGAGCGCACCACCCAGATGCTGACGCCTTCGTTGCGCCGGGTGTACAGGTCGCGGGCGTGGGTGAGGGCCATCTCGTCGTCGGCGGCGTGCAGCGAGCCGACGTGGACGTGGTTGAGTCCGCGCTTGCCCCGGACGAAGACCTCGTACAGGGGCCAGCCGTCGTGCTGCTGGGGGTGGTGCTGCTCGGCGTGGTGCCGCTGGGGGTGGTGCTGCTGGGGGTGGTCGCTCATGCCGCCGCCTCCGTACGGGCTCGGGCCGCCTTCTTGGCGGCGTGGGCGGTGGCGGCCTCGCGCACCCAGGCGCCGTCCTCGTGGGCGGAGCGGCGCACCCGTACCCGCTGTGCGTTGCACGGGCCGTCGCCGCTGATGACGCGCTTCAGCTCGGCGAAGTCCGGGCGGCCGAAGTCATGGCGGCCCCGCTCCTCGTTCCAGCGCAGTTCGGGGTCGGGCAGGGTGACGCCCAGCTTCTCGGCCTGCGGGACGGTCATGTCCACGAACCGCTGGCGCAGTTCGTCGTTGCTGTGCCGCTTGATCTTCCAGGCCATGGACCGCGCGGAGTTGGGCGAGTCGTCGTCGGGCGGGCCGAACATCATCAGGGACGGCCACCACCAGCGGTCCACGGAGTCCTGCACCATGGCGCGCTGGGCGTCGGTGCCGCGCATCATGGTCATCAGCAGTTCGTAGCCCTGGCGCTGGTGGAAGGACTCCTCCTTGCAGATGCGGACCATGGCGCGCGCGTAGGGGCCGTAGGAGCTGCGGCACAGGGGCACCTGGTTGCAGATCGCGGCGCCGTCCACGAACCAGCCGATGACACCGACGTCGGCGAAGGTGGGGGTGGGGTAGTTGAAGATCGAGGAGTACTTCTGGCGGCCCTCGATCAGCCGCTCGGTGAGGTCGGCGCGGTCGGCGCCGAGGGTCTCGGCGGCCGAGTACAGGTACAGGCCGTGGCCGGCCTCGTCCTGGACCTTGGCGAACAGGATCGCCTTGCGGCGCAGTGAGGGCGCGCGGGTGATCCACTCGCCCTCGGGCTGCATGCCGATGATCTCGGAGTGCGCGTGCTGGGCGATCTGGCGGACCAACGTCTTGCGGTAGGCGTCCGGCATCCAGTCCCTCGGCTCGATGCGCTGGTCCCGCGCGATCGTGGCCTCGAAGGAGGACTCCAGGTCGTCCCGCGGGTCTTCTTGCGGGGCGTCCCGCACGGGTTGCCGCAGGTCCTCCCGCGTCGCCGGGTCCGTCGTGACCTTGTCTCCCACGGTGTCTCCCACTCTCCCCTCACCACCCAACCGACCATTCGTTCGGTTCATCATACGGCGCACCTCCCCCGCCCTGGCAAGCCCTGAGCGGCCCGGCGGGGCGCGACGACGGGGCTTCTCCCCGTGGTGACGGCAGGGCTTCTACGCGTGGTGACGGCGGGGCGACGGGGCGCGACGGAGGGGCTTCTCCCCGTGATGACGGCGGGGCGGCGGGCCGTCACCACGGGTAGAAGCCCTGCCCCGTCTTGCGCCCCAGCTCACCACGGGCCACCTTGTCCCGCAGCAGCCGCGGCGGGGCGAACCGGTCACCCAGCGTGGTGTGCAGATACTCGGCGATGGCGAGCCGTACGTCGAGACCCACGAGGTCGGTCAGCCGCAGCGGGCCCATGGGGTGCTTGTAGCCGAGCCGCATGGCGTCGTCGATGGCCTCGGGGGTGGCGACCCCCTCCTCCACCATCCGGATCGCCTCCAGGCCGAGGGCGAGCCCGAGGCGGCTGCTGGCGAACCCGGGCGAGTCCTTGACCACCACGTCCTGCTTGCCGAGCGCCGCGGTCCAGCCCCGCGCGGCCTGTACGACCCGGTCGGCGCTGTCGGGGGCGACCACGATCTCGACCAGCGCGGAGGCGGGCACCGGGTTGAAGAAGTGCAGGCCGAGGAAGCGCTCGGGGCGGCGCAGGGCGGCGGCGAGGTCGGTGACGGAGAGCGAGCTGGTGTTGGTGGCCAGGACGGCGCTCGCGTCCACCACCTCCTCGGCGGCCCGCAGCAGCCGCGCCTTGAGCCCGGCGTCCTCGGGCACCGCCTCCACGACCAGCTCGGTGGCCGGGTCCAGCGCGTCCACCGAGGGCACGGCGGTCAGCCGCTCCAGCACCCGCCCGGCCGGTTCGCGCACCAGCCCGCGCTCCTCGGCCCGGCGCAGGCTCGCGCCGATCCGCTCCAGCGCCGCCGCGGCGGCCTCGGCGCCGCTCTCCACCACGGTCACGCAGGACCCGGCGGTGGCGAAGGACTGGGCGATCCCCGCGCCCATCCGGCCACCGCCGAGGACGGCGACCGTCCCGGGTACCGCTGTCATGAGCCGTTCCTCCGCTCCAGGAAGCGGGTCATCCGCTCCCTCTTGTCCTGCCCTTCGAACAGCACGGCCTGCGCCAGGTCGTCGGCGACCGGATGCGCGCCCGGCGCGTCCACGACGAGCTTGGTCAGCCGTAGCGCGAGGGCGGAGGAGCGGGCCATCCGGTCGAGCACCGCGTGGGCCCGCTCCAGCAGTTCCCCGGCCGCCACGACGTCCAGGACCAGCCCCGCCGCGTACGCCTCCCGGGCGTCGAGCCGCCGCCCGGCCAGCAGGATCTGCTTGGCGACCGACTCCCCGACCAGTTCCGGCAGCCGCCAGCAGGCACCGGCGGCGGCGAGGATGCCGAGGCCGGGCTCGGGGTTGCCGAACACCGCGTCAGGCCCGGCGATCCGCAGATCGCAGGCGTAGGCCAGTTCGGCGCCCCCGCCCAGCGCCCAGCCGTCGACGGCGGCGAGGGTGGGCATCGGCAGCCGCCGTACCCGCTCGAAGAGCCGGCTGTTGATACCGCGCAGCGCCTCGTCCCGGCCGCGTTCGCGCAGTTCGGCGATGTCGGCACCGCCCGCGAAGACCCCGCCGTGGCCGATGAGCAGCAGCAGCCGGGGGTCGCGCTCCAGCCGCTCGCACACCTCGTGGAGTTCGGCGATCATCCACGCGCTGATGGCGTTGCGCGCCTCGGGCCGGTGGAGGGTGACGACGACCCGGTCGTCCCGCTCCTCGACGCGGAGGGTGTCGTACGCCTGCGCAGGCGTGCTGTCGCTGATGTCGCTCACGCCGCTCACACCGTCTCCACCAGCATCGCGACGCCCTGTCCCACGCCCACGCACAGGGTGGCGAGGCCCCGGCGGCCGTTCTCCCGTTCCAGCCGGCCCAGCAGGGTCAGCAGGATGCGGGCGCCGGAGCAGCCGAGGGGGTGACCGAGGGCGATGGCCCCGCCGTCGGCGTTGACCTTCCCCGCGCCGGACGCGTCGGCCCCTTCGGTCAGCCCCAGCCGCCGGATCACGGCGAGGGCCTGCGCGGCGAACGCCTCGTTGAGTTCTACGGCGTCCAGGTCGCCGACCGCCCATCCGGCCCGCGCGAGGGCCTTCTCGGTCGCGGGGACCGGGCCGAGGCCCATGAGCTGGGGCGCGACCCCCGCGGAGGCGGCGGTGACGATCCGCGCGCGGGGCGTGAGCCCGTACCGCTCGACGGCCTGCGCGCTCGCCACGACCAGCGCGGCGGCCCCGTCGGACAGCGGTGACGCGGAGCCCGCGGTGACGATGCCGTCGGCGCGGAACACGGTCCGCAGCCGGCCCAGCTTCTCCAGGGTGGTGCCGGGGCGGGGGCCCTCGTCGCGGGTCACCTCGCCGCCCTCGACCGGCACCGGCACGATCTCGCGGACGAAGTGCCCCGCCTCCTGGGCGGCCACGGCCCGCTGGTGACTGCGCAGGGCGAAGGCGTCGGAGTCGGCGCGGGTGATGCCGTCCAGGGCCGCGACCTCCTCGGCCGTCTCCCCCATGGACAGGGTGAGCCGGACCGTCCCGGGCCCGGCATCGGCGGGCACCGCCCGGTCGGCGGCGGTGAAGCGCGGGTTGGTGAACCGCCAGCCGAGCGCGGTGTCGAAGGTCTGCCCCGGCTTGGCCCACGGGGTCCCCGGCTTCTCCGTCACCCAGGGGGCCCGGGTCATGGACTCCACGCCCCCGGCCACCACCAGGTCGGCCTCGCCCGCGCGGATCGACTGGGCCGCCGAGGCGACCGCGGTCAGCCCGGAGGCGCAGAGCCGGTTGACGGTGTAGCCGGGCACGGTGTGCGGCAGTCCGGCGAGCAGTACGGCCATCCGGGCCACGTCCCGGTTGTCCTCACCGGCCTGGTTGGCGGCCCCGAGGATCACCTCGTCCACGGCCTCCCCCGGGACCCCGGCGCGGCGTACGGCCTCGCCCACGACGAGGGCGGCGAGGTCGTCGGGGCGTACGGCGGCGAGTGCCCCGCCGTAGCGTCCCTGCGGGGTGCGGGCCCCGTCGACCAGATAGACGTCGGACATACGGAAGGCTCCTCGGCTGGGGCGCGGCGGCCTGCCCGCCACCCCTTGACAGGTGGGGGTCCGGCTGGATTACTTGACCACGCCGCACGCTAACCGAATGTTCGGTCGGTTCACAAGGCGGTGAGAGGGCCCAAGGTGGTGGAGTGCAGATGACATCCCAGGTATCCGGTGCCTCACTCAGTCCGGCGGAGGCGATGCTCGCGGCCGACGAGGCGTCCGGCGGACTCGGCATCGAACTCCTCGACCACGGCGCCGGGTTCGCCACGGTCCGGATGACGGTGACCGCCGCGCAGGTCAACGGGCACGGGATCGCGCACGGCGGCTATCTCTTCCTGCTCGCCGACACCGCGTTCGCCTGCGCCTGCAACAGCCACGGCCCGATGACGGTCGCCGCGGGCGCCGACATCGACTTCGTCGCCCCCGCGTTCGAGGGCGACGTCCTGCTGGCCGACGCCCGGGAACGCACCCGCTTCGGACGCAGCGGCATCTACGACGTGACGGTGGTCCGGGGTGACGAGGTGATCGCGGAGTTCCGCGGTCGCAGCCGCACCCCGCGCAGGACACAGTACGAGGAGCCGCGATGAGCAGGGGAAGTGACATGACGGGGCCCGGGACGCAGCACACGACGGCCCGCCGGGGAGAGCCGCTCCCCGAAGGGCTGCTGGACGACGCCGAGCGGCTGTCGCGCGACGAGGTCAGGGCACTGCAACTGACCCGGCTGCGTACGACCCTGCGGCACGCGTACGACCATGTCGAGCTGTACCGCAAGAAGTTCGACTCGGCCGGACTCACCCCCGAGGACTGCCGCACCCTGGAGGACCTGGCCCGGTTCCCCTTCACCACCAAGGCGGACCTGCGGGACACCTACCCCTTCGGCATGTTCGCCGTCCCCATGGACGAGGTGCGGCGGGTGCACGCCTCCAGCGGCACCACCGGCCGCCCGACCGTGGTCGGCTACACCGAGAACGATCTGTCGATGTGGGCGGACGTGGTGGCCCGCTCCATCCGCGCGGCCGGTGGCCGCCCCGGTCACAAGGTCCATATCTCCTACGGGTACGGCCTGTTCACCGGCGGCCTCGGCGCCCACTACGGCGCCGAACGGGCGGGCTGTACGGTGATCCCCGCCTCCGGCGGCATGACCGCCCGCCAGGTCCAGATCATCCAGGACTTCCGGCCCGAGATCATCATGGTCACCCCCTCCTACATGCTCACCCTGCTGGACGAGTTCGAGCGCCAGGGCATCGACCCGCGCTCCACCTCCCTGCGGGTCGGCATCTTCGGCGCCGAGCCCTGGACGGAGGAGATGCGCCGGGAGATCGAGGAGCGGCTGGACATCCACGCGGTGGACATCTACGGGCTGTCCGAGGTGATAGGCCCGGGCGTGGCCCAGGAGTGCGTGGAGACCAAGGACGGGCTCCAGGTGTGGGAGGACCACTTCTACCCCGAGGTGGTGGACCCGTTCACGGACCAGGTGCTGCCCGAAGGGGAGAGCGGTGAACTGGTCTTCACCTCGCTCACCAAGGAGGCGCTGCCCGTCATCCGCTACCGCACCCGGGACCTGACCCGGCTGCTGCCGGGCACCGCCCGTCCCGGGTTCCGCCGGATGGAGAAGATCACCGGCCGCTGCGACGACATGATCATCCTGCGCGGGGTGAATGTGTTCCCCAGCCAGATCGAGGAGATCGTGCTCCGCACCCCCGCGCTCGCCCCGCACTTCCAGATCCGCCTCACCCGCAAGGGCCGCATGGACCATATGACCGTCCGCGTGGAGAGCCGCCCCGGCAGCGACCCCGCCCGGCGCGAGGCCGCCGCGCGGCACATCGCCCGCGGGGTCAAGGACGCCGTCGGGGTGACGGTCGACGTCGAGGTGGTCGACCCCGACACCCTGGAACGCTCCATGGGCAAACTGAAGCGGGTCAAGGACCTCCGGGAGGAGTGAGCCGGGGCGGGGCGGGGGCCGGGGGCAGGCCAGGAACCGGCTTCCGACCGACGGACACCCGGACACCCGGACCACCGGTCCGCACCCGACCACCAGTCCGCACCCGACCGCCCCGAGCACCCCGACCACCCCGAGCACCCGCCCCCGGCCCCGGCCCCGCCCCCGGCCGATATCCTCCCCGGGATCCGGCTGGAGTTGGACGTTCCGGCCGGTCCCGGCGTGGGAAAATCCGGTCACATGTCACCGTCAATATCACTGTCGCGGCGCCTGCTCGCCCCGGTCGTCCTGCCCGCCGGACCGTCCTGCCCTGTCCTGCGGGACGCCGCCGTCGACGTGGGGGCGGACGGCCGTATCGCCTACTGCGGTCCGGCCGCCGACGCCCCCGCCCTCCCCCACGGCGTGCCCCGCACCCGGCTGTCCGGCATCCTCACCCCCGGCCTGGTCAACGCCCACGCCCACGCCCCGATGACGCTGCTGCGCGGCCTCGGCAGCGATCTGCCGCTGCTGCGCTGGCTGGAGGAGGCCATCTGGCCGGTCGAGGCCCGGATGACGGGGGCGGACGCCCACGCGGGCATGCTGCTCGGCTGTGTGGAGATGCTGCGCTACGGAGTGACGACCAGCGCCGAGATGTACGCCTTCGGCGAGGAGGCCGCCGACGCCACCCTCCAGGCCGGCAGCCGCGCCCTCATCGCGCCCGCCTACTTCGCCCGGCCCGGGGACGACTGGCGGCGCGACATCGACGCGATCGGCAAGTGGATCGAGGCGGACGGACTGCGCTTCGGCCCCGGCGAGCGCGTCGAACTGTGCTACGGCCCCCACTCGACGTACACCCTGCCGCCCGAGGCGCTGCGCAGGACGGCCGAGGAGGCGGCCCGGCACGGCGCGCTGGTGCACATCCACCTCTCCGAGACCCTCGCCGAGGACATCACCACCCGCGAGCGGTACGGCTCCGCGACCCGGCTGCTCCAGCTCACCGGACTGCTCGACGGCCGTCTGCTGGCCGCCCACGGAGTGCACCTGTCCGACGACGACATCACCCTGCTCGCCGGGTCCGGCAGCGGCGTCGCCCACTGCCCGTCCTCCAACGCCAAACTCGCCTCCGGCACCGCCCGGCTGTCCGCGCTGCGCGCCGCCTCCGTCCAGGTCGGACTCGGCACCGACGGCGCCCCCAGCAACGACGACCTCGACGTGTGGGAGGAGGCCCGGCTGGCGATGATGCACGCCCGGCTCGCCGCCTCCGACCCCCGCGCGCTCGGCGCCCGGGACGCCTTCCTGATGGCCACCTCCGTCGGCGCGGCGGCCCTCGGCCGCACCGACATCGGCTCGCTGCGCACGGGCAACTGGGCCGACCTGGCCCATGTCAGCGTGGACAACCCGTACTTCATCGCGGGTCTGGACGTGCCGGACGACCAGGTGCTCGCCAACCTCCTGTGGGCGGCCGGTTCCCGCGCCGTCACCGACGTATGGGTCGCGGGCGAACCCGTCGTCGTGGACGGCGAGACGGTCCGCGTCGACCGCCGGGCCGTCCAGCGCACGGCGGCCCAGGCGGCGGCCCGCATCCTGTGACCGGGGACACCGTCCACCCGACCGCACCCACGTTCTAGAGTCGGTCCCCACACACACCCACCAGGGAGGGACCCGTGCGCCTGCGCTGCGCCCTGCTCGACGACTTCCAGGGCATCGCCACCGAGGTGGCCGACTGGTCGGCACTGGCCGACCGGGTCGAGGTCGTACCGTTCCGCGAACACCTCCACGGCGAGGACGCCCTGGTGGCGGCGCTCGACGGCTACGACATCGTGGTCACCCTGCGCGAACGCGTCGCGTTCCCGGCCGCCGTCCTGGCCCGGCTGCCCCGGCTGCGGCTGCTGGTCGCCTCCGGGATGCGCAACTCGGTCATCGACTACGCGGCGGCGCGGGCGCACGGGGTGACGGTGTGCGGCACGGCCAGTTCGTCCACCCCGCCCGTCGAACTGACCTGGGCGCTGCTGCTGGGCCTGGCGCGCGGCCTGGTCGAGGAGCACAACGCGGTGCGCGCGGGCGGCCCCTGGCAGTCCACGCTCGGCGCCGACCTGCACGGCCGCCGGCTCGGGCTGCTCGGCCTCGGCAAGATCGGCGGCCGGGTGGCCCGGGTCGGGCTCGCCTTCGGGATGCGGGTCAGCGCGTGGAGCCAGAACCTCACCCGGGAACGGGCCGACGAGCACGGCGTCGAACTGGCCCCCACCAAGGAGGCGCTGCTCTCCGGGAGCGACTTCGTCTCCGTCCACCTCGCCCTCGGCGACCGCACCCGGGGACTGCTCGGCGCCGCCGAACTGGCCCTGCTCAAGCCGACCGCCTACCTCGTCAACACCTCGCGCGCCGCCATCGTCGACCAGGACGCCCTGCTCGCCGCCCTCCACGAGGGCCGGTTCGCGGGCGCCGCGCTCGATGTGTACGACCTCGAACCGCTCCCCGCCGACCACCCCGTCCGCACCGCCCCCCGGCTGCTCACCACCCCGCACCTGGGCTATGTCTCGCGCGCCAACTACGAGACGTACTACGGCCAGGCCGTCGAGGGCATCGAGGCGTATCTGGCGGGCACCCCGCTGCGGCAGCTCCCCTGACCCGCCGCACAGCCCCGCCCGGCAGCCCGCAGCCCCCACAGCCCCGCAGCCCCGCAGCCCCGCAGCCCCACACAGAGCCGTACTCAGGGTGATCACCCCTCACACACCGTGACCCGCGCCGGGTCGGCGGCGTTGAAGAGGAGTGCGACGGCACGTCCTGCCGCCGTGCTCATCGAGTCAGTGAGGAGAACGTGATGTCTCGCATCGCGAAGGCTGCCGGGGTCGCCCTCGGCGCGGGTGCCGTGGTCATCGGCGGTACCGGCATGGCCATGGCCGACGCGGGTGCCGAGGGCGCGGCCGTCGGCTCCCCCGGCGTCCTGTCGGGCAATGTCATCCAGGTTCCGGTGAACATCCCGGTCAACCTGTGCGGGAACACGATCGACGTGATCGGCCTGCTGAACCCGGCCTTCGGCAACACCTGCGCCAACGTCGGCCACGAGGACCGCCACGGCGGCGGCTACGGCGAGTCCGGCTACGGCCGCTGACCCGACCCGACCCGCACCGTCCGGCACCGTCCGGCCCCCGTACGGCTGCTTCCCCGGCCGCACGGCACCCGAGAGCCCCGGCACCTCCGAGCGCCGGGGCTCTCCCCCTGCCAGGACTCCCCCGGGGCCGGCCGGTCTTCCTCGGCCGGCCCCGCGGTGTCACGCGTACCGGTAGACCCCGCCGGTGCCCTCCAACTGGTCCGGCGTCAGGTCCCAGGGCGGCAGCTTCTCGTGCCGGGCCACGACCCGCTTGTGCTGCGAACTGCCCGAGGCGGGCGGCTTGGCGGGCTGGTAGCGGTGCTCCTTGTGCCGCTGCTGCCAGCGCTGCCAGAGCAGATCGAGGTAGGCGTGGTGGAGCCAGAACACCGGGTCGTTGACCGAGGCGCCGCCGAGCATCGCCCCGCCGACCCAGCGGTGGACCCGGTTGTGGGTGCGCCAGGAGGCACTGCCCTGTCCGCTGCCCCAGCCCTCCAGCTTGTTGCGGAAGCCGCTCTTGGAGGTGGAGTTCCAGGGCGAGACGTCGTAGACGGAGTCCTTCATGGCCGCCTCCACGTCGTCCTTGGTGGGCAGGCCGATCGGGTCCTTGGAGCGGCCCAGGTCGCGGGTGAGGAACTCGGTGTCGGTGATGTTCTCCCGGATCGTCCAGCCGCCCGTGCCGTGGGCGAACGGTCCGTCCATCACCTTGCGGTCGCGGGAGCGTCCGTTCCCGCCGAGCAGATCGTCGGTCCAGGGCACCGAGGTCGCGCTCCGGTCGCGGGTCCAGTCCCAGTACGGGATGGTCACCGAGGAGTCGACCCGGCGCAGCGCCTCCTCCAGGTCCAGCAGGAAGCGGCGGTGCCAGGGCAGGAACGAGGGCGCCATGTGGGCCGTGCGCAGGCCGCCCTCGCCGTCGGCGACGTAGTAGTCGATGTGCATGCGGACGAATGCGTCGTACTCGCCGCGCCGCTTCAGCTCCAGCAGCGCCTCGACGAACCGGCGCTTCTCGGTGGCGGTGAGCGCGCTGACGCTCTTACGCGTGTACGCCACGGTGTCCCTCCGGGTGGGCGGGCGCCGGCTCACGGAGCCGTTCCCCGGGGCCGAGTTCGTCCACGGCGGCGCGGGCGGCTTCCAAGGGGGTGTCGTACGAGCGGTAGTGGTCGATCATGCTGAGCCAGGTGCCGTCGGCCCGGCGCATCAGATGCAGGGGGCGCCCGTCGACGGTGATCTGCCAGTCGGCGGCGCCGAGGGCGGGGCCCGCGGTGGTGCGGGCGCCGCGGATCCGGTGGCCCCGGTAGACCTCGTCGAACGCGGCGTCCGGGGTGGGCGCGTCCGGCCGCGAGGCGACCACCAGGGGGGTGACCGCCAGCGCGGCGCCCGAGACGAGCAGCCCGCGCAGCAGTTGCCGCCGGGTCCCGCGGGCCCGGCCCGGTCTGCCCGCGCCGGCTTCGTCGTGGTCCGCGCCGGCCGTTGCCCCGCTGTCACTGACGACCATCGTGTGCTCCCTGTCCGGTTGCCGTGGGGTGCCGGCAGCGTGGTGGCGCCGGCACCCGGGTTGATGTCGACACCGCTAACCGCGCGAGGGGGCGCGCGGTCACCGTGGAGGGGCCATGTGAGGGTCGGACTACAGGCCAGGTCCCATCACCAGGGCCGCGCCGGGGACGGTCCGGAGCGTCGGGGTGAGGATGCCGGCCTGGGGGAGCTTGGCGTCGGGCAGTCCGAAGCGCTCCGGGTCGGGCGCGGTGAGCGGGGCGTCGACGGCGAGGCCGGGGGCGACGGCGTCGACGGGGGCGGCGGGGAGTTCGACGGCGACATGGTCGAACCGGTCGCCGAGGAGACGCGGCAGCGGGGCGCGCAGGGTGGCGCCGGGCAGTCCGGCGCTGACCGGGAGCTGCGGCAGGGCCCGGTCCGGGAGCAGCCGGCCCTCGACGTAGCGGGGTCCGTCGGGGGCGCCGGGCACCGGCACCGGCAGTTCGGCGCCGATCTGCGGGAGTTCCATGTTCAGCGCGTACTCGGCGCCCTCCAGCGGCACGGGCACGGGAACCGTCTCGACCGCGGCGGCGGGCGACGCGGCGGCGCCCAGGGCGGCGGCCACCCCGGTGACGACGGCGGCAAGGGTTCCTCGGGCGCTGGGCTTCATGTCAGACACGGTCCTTCGCTTCGGGTGCGGATCCGGGCGCGGATCCCGGGCGGGCCTCCGTAGCGCGTAACGATCCCGGGGCGGCGACGAGTGCAGGATTCGCCCGGCTGCCGCAGTTGTCCGACGGGGGGATTGTCGGTTCGTCGGCCGGGACGCTCAGCTCGTCCAGAAGTCCCACCAGCGGGTCAGGATCAGCATCCCGATCACCCCGAGATGGGCCAGGACGAGCACCCAGGTGTACTCCTCGAACAGCGCCCGTACCCAGGACGGGGCGGGCAGGAACCGGTGGCGTACGGCGTGTCCGGTGACGTACCAGAACAGCACGACGGTCGCGATCCAGGCGAGTACGCACCACAGGCACAGCGCGTTGATCCGGTACAGCGACTCGAACTGGAGCCAGGTCACGAAGCCGACGCCGAAGAGACAGCCGGCGTCGAACAGGAGCCAGTACCAGCCGGGGTAGGCGGCGCCGGCCAGCAGGCTGACGCCGACGCAGAGGACGACGGCGTAGGCCACCAGGCCGAGCATCGGGTTGGGGAACCCGAAGGCGGCGGCCTGGTCGCTCGCCATGACGCTGCCGCAGGACACCACCGGGTTCAGGCTGCAGCCCGGGGTGAAGTCCGGGTCCTCCAGGAGCTTGAACTTGTCGAGCGTGATGACCCAGGAGGCCAGCAGCCCGGCGGCGCCGGTGAGCACCAGCAGCAGGGCGGGCGCGGGGCCCGCGCCCGAGGCGCGGCGGTGCCGTCCGGCGGCGGTCGTCATCAGCCGCGCAGGGCGCGGGCGGGCAGCACCACGTGGGCCGCCGCGTCCAGGGTCTCCTCGGCACCGGCGAACGCGGCGAGCGCGGTCGGTTCGATGGGCTTGCCCGGCTCGGCCTCGGGCCAGGGGCGGGTGGTGAACACGAAGTAGGCGAAGCCGCGTTCGGCGACCGCGTCGAGCCACTCCGGGGGCGGGGTGACCTGGGCGTTGAGGTGCGGCATGCTGACGACGGCCTGGCCCGCCTCGATCAGCATGGTCACCGCGAGGCTGGGCTTGGCGTTGCCGTCGACGAGGTCGCCGCCCACGGGCAGGTCGTTGTCGGTGAGCAGCCGCTCGATCGCGGCGGTGGTGGCCTCGGGGCCGTCGGCGGCGTCGCCGAGGGAGTAGGCGAGGAGGTAGGGCATGTCGCCGTCGGGCGCCTCGCCGCTCCACGCCAGCACGACGAGCGTGCCGAGGTCCGCGGGACGGAAGGGGCGGGTGTCGTTGGGGGTTGTGGTCACCGCGTGACCCTATCCACGCGCCCGAACACCACCGGCACCTTCTCACCCGACCGGGCGACGCCACGCCGACGCTCCACACGAACGAGGGAAGCCGGGGCGGACGGGCTCGAACAGCGGGCCGCCGGGGTGGCCGGGAGGCCGTCAGGGCCTTTCGGAAAGCGCTTGCCGGGGGGCCGGGAAACGCCGGAATACGCCCGGCGGTCGGGCCCGTTCCCCTTTTCCCGGGCATTACCGAATACCGAAGGGCCGATTCCCGGGGAATGGAATCGGCCCTTTCGCGCCTGCCGTCGTTCCGGAGGGCGGCTCCGGAGGTGTGGTGTCGGCTCGGGAGGAGTCAGCTCTGGAGGAGTCAGCTCTGGAGGGGGAGCCCGCCGAGCAGTCCGCTCTTGTTGAGGGCGGTGGTGGCGCCCTTCACGGTGTTCAGCGCGGAGCCCTTGGTCTCGGTGTCCAGCGCGTTCGACTGGTGCTGGAGCGGCATCACGTCGGAGGCCGTCAGCCCGCCGCTGGTGAGGGTGTTCACGGCGCCGTTGAGGCTGGTGGGCGTGAGGTCGGCGGTGCTGTGGGCGAACGCGGGTGCGGCGGCACCGGCGAGGGCGACGGCTCCGGCGACGACAACGGCGGCCTTGAGGGACTTCATCGGGTTCCTTTCTTCGGCAACTCACGTCGCCTCAGATAATTCTGACGCCGTGCCTAACGATGACCGCCCGGCGCGGAAACTCAACTCCGCAGAAGTCATAAGAATCGGTATCGGTCCGCCCGCCTTCGACGCGGTTTTTGGATTTCGGTCAGGGACCGCGTCCGGTCGCCGTGAGGGTCACGGGGTCAGGTCACGAGGTGGGGTCACCCGGTGAGGTGAGGGGACGGGTTGACGCCGAGCGCCGCCCCCAGGTCCGCGGGCGGCGCTCGGCGCGTGGCTCAGGACGCGTGGTGGCTCGGTGCCGGGACCGGGACCTCGGGCGCGGCGGGGAGGCTGGGCGCGGGGGCGGGCACGTCGGGCACCGCGGGCAGGCTGGGCACCGCGGGCAGGCTGGGGGCCGCGGGCGGGCTGGGCGGCGGCTGGAGGCTCGGGGGCGTCGCCGGGAGGCTGGGCACGGAGACCGGGGGCGTCGAGGGCTTCGACGGGTTCGGCAGGGACGGCAGTCCGGTCAGGTCCGGGGCGGGCAGCCCGTCGGCGAGGAGGGCGGCGGCCAGTACGTTGACCACACCGGTGACGACGTCGTCGGCCGCCGGGGTGACCTTGGCGGCGTCGCCCGAGGTGGCGGCGGCGATCAGCGCGTCCACGGCCTTGCGGAGCGCGGCGAGCGCGTCGGCCTCGATGTCGGCGGACGCCGCCTTCGCGTCGTCCCGGCCGCCCGCGGCACCCGCGGCACCCTTGGCGTCGGCGGGGTCGGCGGCGGTGTCGGTGATGCCGCTGCGCGCCGCCTTCGACAGCCGGGTCGCCTGGTCCGGGGTGAGTTGGCCGTGGTCGGCGGTGAGCGCGGTGCTGAGCAGTTCGGTGACCGGGGTGAGGACTCCGCCCAGTCGGCTGAGGCTCCTGGTCTGGTCGAGCAGCGCGTCCACGGCGGGGACGGGGGTCCGGGAGGCGGCGGGGGCACGTTCCCCGGCCGGGGCGTGCTCGGCCGCGACCGCCGGTCCCGCGACGGCGAGGACGAGGGTGGCGCAGAGTGCGGTGGACGCGACACGCCTCAGGGGCAGACCACGCATGGGTGTTCCTTTCAGTGGTGCGAAAAGCTCCGCCGGCCTGCGGAGCCCCGCCTCCACCCTTGGAGCGGCCACCGCGGTCCGCAACCGAGCGGGCACCTGGCGCAACCATTCGGGGGCACAACGAACCGGCCGCCCTCCAGCAGGAGGGCGGCCGGCCACGAAGAGGCGTCGTGACGTCAGTGGTTGACGCAGGTGTTGCCGAACGCCGGGTTCAGCAGGCCGACGACGTTGATCGTGTTGCCGCAGACGTTGACCGGAACGTGGACCGGGACCTGGATGACGTTGCCGGACAGCACGCCCGGGGAGTGAGCGGCGGCGCCCTGGGCGCCGCTGCTGGCGGCGGCGACACCGGCGCCGCCGGCGACGGCCGCGGCGGCAACGGAGGTCAGGACCAGGCCCTTCGCGATACGCGACATGGAGAGGTGCTCCTTGGGGTTGACACAGATCGTGCGGGCGGGGATGCCCTGCGTTGTGTCAACGCACCACGCCCCTGCGAGTTGTGCCGCCAAAGGAGTGATGTCACCGGGGGGCGGGCTTCACCGTTCCGACACACTTGTCCGGTTTCAACGGATTAATACGGATAGCGACTAGAGTTGCGGACCATTCGACGCATGCATACAGCCACACTTCCGTACCGCTCGCACCCCACGTCTCGCACCTCGCACCTCGCACCTCGCACCTCGCACCTGCACCACGCACTACGCACCCGCACCTCGGATCTCGTACGAAAGGGCACGCCGGTGATGCCGCACTCCTTGGGTCCGCTGCCGCGCCGTACGACGGTCGGCGGCGACGCCGACGCCGGCGCCGCCGACCCGCCGGCCGGCCCCCGGGTGACGTACGCGCGGCCCGGCGGCACCTAGACGTCCCGACTCGTCCCCCCGGCCGGACGCGGCCAGGGCCGGGGTCCTCTTCGCCGCCGTGGACGCCCGGAGACGGCGCGCGTGCCACTCCCCCGCCGACCCCGGCTCCCTCTGTCTCCGCCTTGTTCCCCAGCGAGGAATCCGTGCCATGCAGCAGTCAGCGCCCGCCTTCAGGCCGCGGGTCCTCCATCTGACCCAGCCCGTGGAGGGCGGGGTCGCCCGGGTCGTCACCGAACTGACCCGGGCTCAGCTCGCGGCCGGTCTCCAGGTCACCGTGGCCTGCCCGGAGGGGGCGCTCGCCGATGAGGTGGTGGCGCTGGGCGCGGGACTGCGCCCCTGGCGGGCGACACGTGCGCCGGGGCGTTCACTCATCCGTGAGGTGCGGGACGTCGTACGGACGATCGAAGCCGTCCGGCCCGATGTGGTGCACACGCACAGCGCCAAGGCGGGGCTCGCGGGGCGGCTGGCCGTACGGGGCCGGGTCCCCACCGTGTTCCAGCCGCACGCCTGGTCCTTCGAGGCCGTCGGCGGACCGGCCGCCGAACTGGTCCGGCACTGGGAGCGGTACGGGGCGCGCTGGGCGGCCCGCACGGTGTGCGTGAGCGCCGCCGAGCGGGTCGCCGGGGTGGCCGCCGGGATCGCGGCGCGCTGGGCCGTCGTCCCCAACGGCGTCGACACACGGCGCTTCCGCCCCGCCGAACACCCCGCCGACCGGGCCGCGGTACGCGCCGCGCTGCTGCCGTCCGTCGCCCCCGACGCGCCCTTGGTGGTGTGCGTGGGGCGGCTGTGCCGGCAAAAGGGGCAGGACGTGCTGCTGGCGGCGTGGGAGTCGGTGCTGCGGCGGGTGCCGGGGGCGCGGCTGGCGCTGGTCGGCGACGGGCCCGGCCGGGACCTGCTGCGGGCGCCCGCGGAGGTGCTGTTCCCGGGGGCGGTGGCCGACCCCGTGCCCTGGTACCAGGCCGCCGATCTGGTCGTCCTGCCCTCGCGCTGGGAGGGGATGGCGCTCGCGCCGCTGGAGGCGATGGCGTGCGGGCGCCCGGTGGTGCTCAGCGATGTCGACGGGGCCCGCGAGAGCCTGCCGCCGGGCCACGCCCCGCACTGCCTGGTCCCGCCCGAGGACCCGGCCGCGCTCGCCCGCGCCCTCACCACGCTCCTGCTCGACGCGCCGCTGCGCGAGGAACTCGGCGCCGGGGGACTCGGGCACGTCCGCTCCGCGCACGACGTGCGGCACATGACCGAGGCGGTCGCCGAGGTGTACGGCGCGCTCCTCGGCGCCGGTCGGACGGCCCGTGCCGCGCACCCCGAGTCCCCCGAGTACAGGGAGTCCATCCACCCGTGACTGCGGAAAGCACTGCCGAGAGTCCAGTCCCCTCCCCCGCGGAGCACGGCTCGCCGTCCCTCGTGTCCTCCTCCCCCCGCTCCCCCGGCGTCCCTTCGGCCCTCTCCCTGCTGCCGCCGCGCCGCCGGGACAGCGGGTTCCGGATGCCGGTACGGCGGCGGCCCCCGGCGCGTCCGCTCGCCCCGGTGCCGCTGCTGCTCGCGGACGGCACGGCCGCGCTGCTCGGCGCGCTCGCGCTGGCCGGTCACCGGCCGCTGCTGCCCGCGCTGCTGGTGACGTTCTCCATGCTGCTGCGCCCGCACCGGCCGCCCCGCCGGATGCAGGGCGTGCTGGACGAACTGCCCACCGTCGGCGCCCGGATCGCCGTCGGCTGGCTCGCGCTCGCCGGGTTCGTCGCCGTGTACGCCCCCTCCGACGCGCTGTCCGCCCCCACCCTCGCGCTGGGCCTCGCCGTCCAGTCGGCCGCGGCGTGCGCCGGGCGCGGTCTGGTGCACCGGCGACGCCGCACCCTGCTGCGGCGCCATCCGCGCGCCGCGCTGGTGATCGGGCCCGCCGACACCGCCCAGCGGGTGGCCGCCGCGGTATTGCGGCACCCGGCGTGCGGGGTGCGTCCGGTCGGTGTGGTCGCCGCGGTGGCCGAGGGCGGCGACGGGCTGCCGGTGCTGACGACCGGCCAGGAGGTGCAGCGGGCGCTGATCCAGAACGGCGTACGGGAGGTGCTCGCCGTCCACCCATCGGTCCGGCGGGAACAGGCGCCGCTGCTGCGGGCGCTCGCCGAGTCCGGGTGTGTGCTGTGGGAACTGGACGCCGACTCGCCGTCCTACGAGGCACGCGAACAACTCGCCGGGTTCTCGTGCAGACGGCTGCCCCTGGGCGCGGCCCGCCCGGTCGGCCGCGGCAAGCGGGTGCTGGACGTGACCCTGGCCGGAACGGCACTGCTGCTGGTCAGCCCGCTGCTGCTGGGGTGCGCCGCGGTGCTGCGGCTCACCGGCGGGCCGGGGGTGGTGTTCCGGCAGGAGCGGATCGGCAAGGACGGGCGGCCCTTCACCCTGCTGAAGCTGCGCACCCACCGCCCGAGGGACGAGCACGAGTCGGCGACCCGGTGGAGCGTGGCCGACGAGCGGGGCATGACCTGGTTCTGCCGGCTGCTGCGGCGCACCTCGGCGGACGAGTTGCTCCAGTTGTGGAACGTGGTGCGCGGGGACATGAGCCTGGTCGGGCCGCGGCCCGAACGGCCCTTCTTCGTGGGCCAGTTCAGCCAGAGCCACCCCGGTTACGCGGCCCGCCACCGGATGCCGGCCGGGATCACCGGGCTGGCCCAGATCCACGGCCTGCGCGGCGACACCTCCATCGAGGACCGGGCGCGCTTCGACAACGCCTACATCGACAACTGGTCGCTGTGGCAGGACATCTGCATTCTGCTCCGCACCGCGGCGGCGCTGCTGCGGCCGACGGGGAGTTGAGCGTGACGGGCGGGGGAGACGGATGAAGCGCGGCGGGGCCACCGGCCCCCTCATCACCACCGGTACGCAGACCGGGCGGGAGGCACCGGCCGCGGACACCGCACGGCCCTGCGACGCGGCTCGGCCGCTGCCCCGCCCGGTGTCCCGGGGGTGGAGTGCGTCCCCCAAGTGGAGCCAGTGGCACGGGTGGCGCGGGTCCCCCGTGTGGTCCGTGGTGGCCGTCGTCGCGCTGCTCGGGCTGCCGCTCACGGTGGCCGGGGAGGGCGGGGCCGGACCGGCCGACGTGGTGTCCGCGCTCGTCGTCGGCCACTGCGCGCTACGGCTGCTGCGGCAGCGGCGGCGCCCCCTGTCCCGTACGGCCGCCGTCGTCCTCGGGCTGCCGGTCGTGGGGCTCGCGGTGGCCGCCGCCGGGGCGTCCTCGGCGACCGCCGGGCTCTCCGGGCTCGGCCGCTACCTCCAGATCTTCGTGCTGGTCCCGGCGGCGGTCGCGCTGCTGATCCGCGACCGGGCCGACGTCCGGGTGCTGGCCTGGGCGTTCGTGGCGCTGGCGGGCTGGGAGGGCGCCGTCGGGGTGCACCAGTACGTCACCGGCACCGGGGCCTCGTACCAGGGGCGGCTGATCCGGGCCGTCGGTACCTTCGGCGCCCAGGACGTCATGGGGATGGCATCCGTCGTCTCCCTGGGCCTGGTCTGCGCGGTCGGGCTCGCGCTGGGCCGCGGCCCGCTACGGCACCGGCTCCTCGCCGCGGGCTGCGCGCTGGCCCTGCTGCTGCCGCTCGCGCTCTCCTTCAGCCGGGGCGCGTGGATCGCCACGGCCATCGCCTGCGCCGCCCAACTGGTGCTCGGGGGGCTGCGCAGGGCGCTGAAGGTGGCGGCGGTGGCGGTCGCGGCCGGGATGGTCCTGGTCGGCGGGTTCGGGGTCGGCTCGGCGCTGCTCCAGGAGCGGGTCGGCAGCATCACCCGGGTCGCGGACGCGCCGGACCAGTCGGTGACCGACCGGTACGCGATGTGGGCGGCGGCCGGTGGCATGTGGCGCGACCACCCGGTCACCGGCGTCGGCCTCAAGGGCTTCCCCGAGCACCGCGACGCGCACGCCCCTCTCGCCCTGTCCGCGGCCAGTGACACCGAGGGCGGCGGCGAGGCGTTCCGCCGCCAGCCGCTGCTCTCCCCGCACAACATGTATCTGCTGGTCCTCAGCGAACAGGGCCTGCTCGGTCTGCTCACCCTCGCGGGCGGCTGGCTCGCGCTGCTGGCCCTGACCCTGAGCGCCCTGCGGCGCACCCGCCGCCGTACCGGCCCCGGCCTCGACTGCGCGCTCGTCGCCACGGGCCTGATGGTCTGGCAGCTCACCGACTTCATGTACGCGGACATCGGCGGCCCCTCCACCGTCCTGACGGCCGTGTGCCTCGGGCTGGTCGCGTGGTGGGCGCTGCTGAGCGGCGAGGGGGCGGGGGAGCGATGACGGCGACACCGCGGGGACCGGGGGTCCAGGGAGCCGAGGAGGCCAAGGACGCGGCGGTCGACGGCGCCGGGCCCACGGCCCGCCCGTCCCCGCCGACCACCCCGCTCACGGCCCGCCCGTCCCCGCCGACCACCCCGCTCCCCGCCGTACCCCCGACCCGGACACCACCGCCGACGGACACGGAGAACGCCCCCGGCACGGAGAGCACCCCGGGCGGGAAAGGCACGCCCGGCGCAGAGAGCACCCCGGGCGGGAAAGACACCCCCGGCGCAGAGAGCACCCCCGCCACGGAGAAGACCCCCGGCACGGACAACACCCCGCCCGGGAAAGGCACCCCCGGCGCAGAGAGCACCCCCGGCACGGAGGGCACCCCCGAAGCTGGGACCACTCCCCCCACGGAACGCCCGCCCGAGCCCCGTAACTTCCTGGCCCGGGCCGCTCTCCTCACCGGTGCCCTCTCCGTGGCGGGCGCGTTGCTCGGGCTGGTGCGGGACCAGGCGCTGGCCCGGCTGTTCGGGGCGGGCGCGGAGACGGACGCGTTCCTGGTGGCCTGGACCGTGCCGGAGTTCGCGTCCACGCTGCTGATCGAGGACGGGCTGGCGTTCGCGTTGATCCCGGCGTTCAGCCTGGCGCTGGCGCGGCGGGCGGGCGGCGCGGCCGGGGACCCGGTGCGGGCGCTGGTGGCCCGTACGCTGCCCCGGCTCACCCTCGCGCTGGTCGCCGTCGCCGCGGTCGTCGTACTCCTCGCCCCCTACCTGGTCCGGGCCCTCGCGCCCGGGCTGGCCGCGCCCGCGCTGGCCGTCGACTGCACCCGGCTGGCCGCGGTGTGCGTCATCGGCTTCGGGCTCGCCGGGTACTGCAGCGCCGCCCTGCGCGCCCACCGCCGCTATCTGGCCCCGGCGGCGATCTACGTGGCGTACAACCTCGGCATCATCACCGCGATGTTCCTGCTCGGCGGCGCGTGGGGGGTGCGCTCGGCGGCGATCGGGGTGGCGGCGGGCAGCGCGCTCATGGTGGCGGTCCAACTGCCCGCGCTGGTACGGCGGTTGCGGGCGAAGTCGGAGCCCGAGGCAGCCGCCGGAGCGGGCGCGCGCGAGCCCGCGGTGGGGCTGGCGATGGTCGCGATGATCCTGCTCTTCGCGCTGACCCGGCAGACACAGGTGCCGATCGAGCGGTTCCTCGCCTCCCATCTGCCCTCCGGCGCGATCTCGCACCTCAACTACGCGCAGAAGGTCGCGCAGATCCCCATGACCCTCTCCCTGATGCTGGTCACGGTCACTTTCCCGGTGGTCGCGCGGGCGCTGGCCGAGGGCGACACCGTCAAGGCCCGCGACCGGGTGGAGCGGGATCTGGCGCTGGCGGGCTGCATGGTGCTGCTCGGTACGGCCGCGGTCGTCGCCTGCGCCCCGCAGATCGTCGAACTCCTCTTCCAGCGGGGCGCGTTCACCGCCGAGGACACCGCGGCGACCGCCGCCGTGATGCGGGTGTACGCCCTCGGACTGCTCGCCCAGACCCTGGTCGGGGCGCTGATCCGCGCCTACTGCTGCACCGGCCGCCCCACCTGGTACCCGCTCGCCGCCATGGCCGTCGGCGTGGTGGTGACCGCCTGGACCGGCGCCTGGGCGGTCGGCTCCTGGGGCGTCACCGGTATCGCCGCCGCCAACGCCGCCGGCATCACCGCCACCGCCGCCCTGATGCTGTCCGGCACCCGCTCGCACGGTGTGCTGCCGCTGCGGGTGCGCGCGGTGCTGGCCGAACTGAGCCGCCCGCTGCGCGCCGCGCTGGTGGCGACGGCGGCGGGCGCCCTGGCCGCGAGCGGCCCCGACTCGCCGGCCCTCGGCCTCCTGGCCGGCGCGCTCGTGGTGACCGTCGTGTTCGTCCTGACCGGAGCGGGCCTGGGCGCCCAGGGCTGCGCACCCCTACCGGGGGCCGTCCGCTCCACGTCCCGAAGGCTCCCGACCTCCGTCCGTTCCGCGACCCGAAGGCTTCAGCATGCGCTTCCGCACCGACCCCGGCGCCGTTGACCCCGACGCGCCCACCCCCGCCCGCCGCCTCTCCCACCGGGCCGGCAACGGCCCCGCCCCGTGGATCGCGATGTACCACTCCGTCGGCGACCGCACCGAGGACCCGTACCACGTCACCGTCACCCCCGACCGGCTCGCCGCCCAGTTCGACCGGCTGCGGCGGCGCGGACTGCGGGGCGTCTCCCTGGCCGAACTCCTCGCCGCGCGCGCCCGGGGCCGAGGCCGCGGCCTCGTCGGCCTCACCTTCGACGACGGATACGCCGACTTCCTCGACCACGCCCTCCCGGTGCTGCGCCATCACGGCTTCAACGCCACCCTGTTCGTGCTGCCCGGATGCTTCGGCGGCGACAACGCCTGGGACCCGCTCGGCCCGCGCAAGCCGCTGCTGACCGTGGACGGGGTGCGCCGGGCGGCGGCCGAGGGCGTCGAGATCGGCTCGCACGGCCTCACCCACCTCGACCTCACCCGCGCCGACGACCTCACCCTCAAGTCCGAGACCGCCGAGAGCGGCGCCCTGCTGGCCCGGCTCACCGGCACCCCGGTCGGCGGGTTCTGCTACCCGTACGGCACGATCGACGCCCGCGTCGTGGCCGCCGTGCGCGAGGCCGGCTACGACTACGGCTGCGCCATCGACCCCGGCCCCCTCGCCGCCCGCCACGCCCTCCCGCGCGTCCACATCGGCCAGCACGACACCGCCGTACGACTCCTCCTCAAGCAGCGTCTGCACCGGTTGCGGCGCCGCCCCGCGGCGGGGGTCTGACATGCCGGCGGGCACCCGGGCGACCCCCGGCGTGAAGGCGCTGCACATCATCACCGGGCTCGGCGTCGGCGGGGCCGAGCAGCAGTTGCGGCTGCTGCTGCGGCATCTGCCGGTCCAGGCGGACGTCGTCACCCTGACCAACCCGGGCGCGGTCGCCACCGGGCTGATGGCCGACGGGGTGCACGTCACCCACCTGGGCATGGCGGGCAACCGTGACCTCGCCGCCCTCCCCCGGCTGGTCCGGCTGATCCGCTCCGGCGGCTACGACCTCGTCCACACCCACCTCTACCGCGCCTGCGTCTACGGCCGGTCGGCCGCCCGGCTCGCCGGGGTGCGGGCCGTCGTCGCCACCGAACACTCCCTCGGCGACTCCCAGATGGAGGGCCGCCGCCTCACCCCAGGGGTGCGCGGGCTGTATCTGGCGAGCGAGCGGCTCGGCCGCACGACCGTGGCCGTGTCGCCGACCGTCGCGGACCGGCTGCTGCGCTGGGGCGTGCCCGCGGCCCGGATCGAGGTGGTGCCCAACGGCATCGACCTGGCCCGCTTCCGTTTCGACCCGCTCCAGCGCCACCGGGTCCGTCGTCGCCTCGGACTGCCCGAGGAGGCGTTCGTCGTCGGCGCCGTCGGCCGGCTCACCGCGGGCAAGCGCTTCGATGTCGCCGTCCGCGCCCTCGCCCGGCTCCCCGCCGACAGCTGGCTGCTCCTCGTCGGCGGCGGCCCGGAGGAGAACGTCCTGCGGCGCACCGCCCACGAGGCCGGAGTCGCCGACCGCGTCCTGTTCGCCGGGGAACGCCCCTACGTCCACGACGGCTCCCCCGGCCCCGATCTGCCCGCCCTGCTGTCCGCGATGGACGCGCTGG
This sequence comes from Streptomyces sp. NPDC091377, assembly GCF_044757045.1. Classification (NCBI taxonomy): domain Bacteria; kingdom Bacillati; phylum Actinomycetota; class Actinomycetes; order Kitasatosporales; family Streptomycetaceae; genus Streptomyces; species Streptomyces sp. NPDC091377. The sequence goes on from NZ_JBIVUE010000002.1 coordinate 427,421, forward strand.
CCTCCCCGTCCCCCGAGGAGGCGTTCGGGCTGGCGGTCGTGGAGGCCCTCGCGTCCGGACTGCCGGTGCGCCATGCCTCCTGCCCCGCCATCGAGGACCTGCCGCCGCACTCCGCCGCCGAGGCCCGACGCCTCCCGTGCGACCCGGCCGCGTTCGCCGACTCCCTCGCCGAACTCCGGGCCCGTCCCCCGCACGCCCGCACCACCCCCGACGCCGCCCGCCACTACTGCATCACCCGCAGCGCCGCCCGGCTCATGAGGGTCTACGCCGACGCCCTCGCCCCCACCCCCCGGTCGGCGGCGCCCTCCCCCCGTTCTTCCGTGCCGCCGTCCACCACCACCGCCGCACCCGCCCCGTCAGCCCAGGGAGTCCGCCCGTGATCACCGACACCTCCGCCCGACCGCAGCGCCCCGCGCCCGGACTCCGCGCCCGTGCCAGGAACCTGCCTCCCTGGTCGCTGCTCGTGACCGCCGTCCTGGCGGGCGGCCTGGCCGGCGGCGGCTACGGCGCGCTGAACACCCCCTCCTACTCGGCCACCAGCTATGTCGTCGCCGTCCCCGAGGACACGTCCGACCCGACGGCCGCACTGGGCTTCGCCCAGGCGTACGGCAAGGTCGCCACCCAGCTCGCGGTCCTCGGCGACGCCCAGGTGTGGGCGGGGGTGCCGGCGCGCACCCTCAAGTCGAGCGTCACGACGGCGACCTCGCCGGACGCCCCGATGGTCTCCGTCACCGCCACCTCGCACCGCCGCGATCTGGCCGTCGACATGGCCGACGCGGTGGCCCGCGCCCTGACGGCCCACGCCGACGGCAACCGGTCCGCCACCCATGTCGAACTCCGGCAGTTCGCCCGTGCCACCAAGCCCACGGAACCGTCCTCGGCGGGCCCCGCGACGACCGGCCTGGTGGGCGCCGCGGCGGGCGGTCTGCTGGGCGGTCTGGCCCTGCTGGTCCGGCCCCGACGGCAGGAGCGGGGGCCGGACGGGACGCGGGAGAACGCGGCGGAGCCGGGGTCGGCGGCTGCCGTGCCGGGGCCCGCGGTGGCGGCGGATCTGAGCGGGCGCCGGTGAACCCGGCCCCGGACCTGGGGGGTGTTGACTCGACACGCGACGCGAGGACCGTGAACCGGGTTCACAGCCGACCCGTCCCCCATCCCACCTCCCAGGTCACCACCCGGACTGTCACCACCCCCACGGTCACCACCCCCGGGGTCACCACCCAGCTGGTGACCGACCCCCGCGCCTTCGCCCTCCTCGCCGCCGACTGGGCCGACCTCTACCGGCGCACCCCCACCGCCACCCCCTTCCAGAGCCACCCCTGGCTGTACTCCTGGTGGCTGTCGTACGGGAGACCCGGCCGGCTGCGGCTGTACCTGGTCCGGGACCCCCACGGCCGACTGGTCGCCGCGGCCCCCCTGATGCTGGTCCACCGCCCGCTGCCCACCCTCGTCCCGCTCGGCGGGGCCATCTCCGACTACACCGACGTCCTCCTGGACCCGGACCCCGGGCACGGCCCCCCGGCCGCCGCCGCGCTCACCACCGCCCTCGCCGCCGCGGCCCGTACCGCGCTCGTCGACTTCCGCGAGGTGCGGCCCGGCGCGGCCGTCGAGCGGATCCTCGACCGCTGGCCCGGACCGTGGCGCCGGGTCACGGACTCGGTCTGCCTGGAACTGCCCGCCCTGCCGATGGAGGAACTGGTCGCCCGGCTCCCCTCCGCCAAGGCCCGCCAGCGGGTCCGCGCCCAACTGCGCCGACTGGCCACGCTCGGCGTCGAGCGCCGGATCGTCGGCCCGGACGACGTGGACCGCGCGCTGCGGCGGCTGGTCGAACTGCACCGGCTCCAGTGGCAGGGCCGCAAGGTGACCGGCGAACACCTCCAGCCCCGCTTCCGCGAGCACCTCATCCGCTCGGCGGGCCCGATGGTCCGCTCCGGCACGGCCGTGGTCACCGAGTTCCGGCTGTACGACGAGATCGTCGCCGTAGACCTGACCCTCAAGTCCCCCAGCCTCACCGGCGGTTACCTCTACGGCGCCCACCCCCGGCTGCGCGAGGGCAAGGCGGACGTGGCCGTGATGCTGCTCGACGCGTGCGCCGAACACACCCGCGCGGGCGACGCTCCCGGCGTCCTCAGCCTGCTGCGCGGCGACGAGCCGTACAAACACCACTGGCGCCCCGAACCGGTCGTCAACCAAAGGCTGCTGCTCGCCCGCCGCCCCACCGCCCCACTGCTGGCGACGGCCCTCGCCGACGCCCACGCCCGCCGCCACGGCAAGCGGCTTCTCCATCTCCTCCAGGAACGCCGCGGGAAGGAACGCGGCACCGGCGGCGGCCCCTGACCGGACCGCCGCCGGTTCCGCACCTCACCTGCTCACGACCGGTTCACGACCGGACTCACGGCCGGACTCACGGCCGGACTCACGACCGGCTCACCGGTTGCGCGACCACCAGTCGAGGCGGACGCAGAGCTTCCCGCCGAGCCAGTACTCGACCCAGTCACCCAGCTCCAGCGGTGAACAACCGGGCGGGGTGGCGGGCGTCGGTCCGGGCTCCGTCGGCTCCGGGGTGGGCTCGGGCGTGGGCCCGGGCTTCGTCGGCTCGGGCTCCGGTCCGGTGACCGGCCGGCCGCGGCCGGACAGCACACTGCGGTAGACCTCGGACGCCTGGGGGTTCTCACCGCACTGCCAGACACCGTGCGGGCAGTAGTCGGTGAGCGTGTTGTAGAGCGGCTTGTGCTCGTCCATCCAGGCGAGCATCCGCCGCATGTACTCCGGATTGTCGCCGTTGCGGAACAGCCCCCACTCCGGGTACGACACCGGCTTGCCGTGGGCCTTGGCGAAGTCGACGTGGTACTGGAGCCCGAACGGCTCCCGCACCTGCTCGTCGAAGGACATCCCGGACGGCTGGTCGTACGCGTCCATCCCGATGACGTCGACCGTGGCGTCCCCCGGGTAGCAGCGCGGCCACGGGACGGCGTCCCGGCCGCGGCTCGGGGTGAAGTCGAACGCGAACCGCTGGCCCGGCACCGACCGCATGGTGGTGACGATCCGGTTCCAGTAGCGCTTCCACGCCGCCGGGTCGGGGCCGCAGCGGTGGCTGTAGGTGATGCCGTTCATCTCCCAGCCGAGCACGATCACCGTGTCCGGCACCTTCAGCTCCACCAGCCGCTCGGCGAGGGTGCGGTAGTGCTGGTCGAAGCGTCCGGCCGCGCCCTGCCGCAGCAGTCGGCGCACCTCGGCGTCGGAGAGACCCGCCTCGTTGCGTTCCAGCATGGGGACGTTGAGGACGAACATCCGGTCGTCCTGGGCCTGCCGCCAGTCGGCCCACACCTTGAGGAACTCGGGCCGCCCCTCGATGTTGGACCACAGGTCACCGGGGAGATAGGTGTGCCCCACGCGCAGGTCGGCACCGTCCAGCCACCGGCTCAGCTCGGCGATCCGGGAGACCCCGCGCGGCCCGTAGTCGAGATAGGCGCCGAAGGCGGGGACCTGACCCGGCGCACCCGGCTCCCCCGAGGCCCCGGGCGAGGGGGACTCACCGGGCGCGGCAGGTGAGGTAGGTACGACAGGTGCGGCAGATGCGGCAGGTGCGGAGGAGGCGGCGGGTGCGGGGGCGGCGGAGGGGTCAGGGGCGGGAGGATCGGCGACGACGACCACCCCCAGCCCCGCGGCGAACACCGGTCCCGACGCCAGGACCGCCGAGGCAGCGACCGTCGCCGCGACGAGGGCCAGCCGCCTGGACCGGGACCGTGGCTGATGCTGAGGGGCCATACCTGCTCCTTCCACCACTCTCGTGCCGGCTGACGTGGTCTCTCATGTCGTCCGTGCGCCGGTTACTGACACTCAGTCATATGAAAGACCGTCACGCCACCGCCGTTGGGGCGTCCGGGTGCCCGCACTCGCCCGCACGGGTGACCAGCGCCGCGCGAGGGGCGCCGGACAGACGGAAGCCCCGGGCGGCGGTCGACCGCCGCCCGGGGCTTCCGTCCGTGCCGTCCCGTCCCGTCATCGACGGGACGCGGCCCGACCCCGCCGGTACAGCACGGCCCCGCCGGCGATCAGCGCGGCGCCGGCCAGTGAGGCGCCCGCGATGGCCGCGCTACCGGTGTCCGCCAGCTCCGGCGGCTTCCCGTGGTCGCCCCCACCCGGGGGGTGCTCCCCGCCACCGGGCGGGTGCTCCCCGTAGCCCGGGCCCTCTTCGCCGTAGCCGGGGCCCTCTTCGCCGTACCCCGGACCTTCCTCGCCGTACCCGGGGCCCTCTTCCCCGTAGCCGGGACCTTCCTCGCCGCCGTAGCCGGGGCCTTCCTCGCCGTACCCCGGGCCTTCCTCGCCGTAGCCGGAGTCACCGCCACCGGAGTCGCCGTACCCGGGCTTCTCGGGACCGGAGTCCCCGTACTCGGGCTTCTCCGGGCCCGAGTCCCCGTACTCGGGCTTCTCGGGCTTGGAGTTGCCGTACTCAGGCTTCTCGGGCTTGGAGTTGCCGTACCCGGCGTCCTCCCCGTACCCGGGGGCCTCCTCGCCGTACCCGGCCTCCTCGGACCGCGGCTCCTCGGCGCGAGGCTCCTCCGCCCGCGGCTCCTCGGCGCGAGGCTCCTCGGCACGGGGCTCCTCGGCCTGCGGCTCCTCCGCGCGGGGCACCTCCACGCGCGGCTCCTCGGCGCGGGGCTGCTCCGCACGGGGCTCCTCGGCGCGGGAGTCCCCGTACCCCGAGTCCTCCTCGCCGTAGCCGGAGTCATCCGAGTCGCCCCGGTCCTCCGAACCCCCCACATTGGCGCAGGAGTTGCCGAAGGCGGGGTTCAGCACGGCGACGATGTCGACGGTGTTGCCGCAGGCGTTCACCGGGATCTCCACCGGGACCTGGACGGCGTTGCCCGAGACCACACCGGGCGAGCCCTGGGCCAGGCCACCCGCCGTCGAGTCGGCGAGGGCGGGGGTGCCGCACAGGGACAGGATGCCGGTCGCGGCGGCTGCCGCGACCATCGACTTGCTCAGGGACTGTCGCAATCTCGTTCTCTTCCTCTTTCGAAACACCTGCAGAGCCAGGAAAAGCCGGCCCGGGACCGGAAACGGGGTGGTCCAGGGCCGGCCGTGGCGCAGCCGGAAGGCTGGTCGCGTTACGTCGTCAGTGGTTGACGCAGACGTTGCCGAACGCGGGGTTCAGCAGACCGATGACATTGATGCTGTTGCCACAGACGTTCACCGGAACGTGCACGGGGATCTGGATGACGTTGCCGGACAGTACGCCCGGGGACCCCACGGCGACGCCCTCGGCACCGGAGTCGGCGAACGCCGGGGCGGCCCCGCCCAGGGCGAGGATCGCGCCCGCGAACACGGCGGCGGTCTTCTTCATGGACTTTCCCTTCTCTGCGGTCATGCCCCTATGACGGCCGAAACCGAGCGAGCACGACTTGGGCGGCTCGCACCATGACCGGCAGGCTGTAGAACGAGAGATAGACAGCTGAAGAAACTCCGGAACGTGTGTCGCAGGGTAATTCACTCGAACGCCAAGGCAGCATTGACCCTTGGATGGAATGAACAGCAATCGGCCGCAGGGAAACGCTTCTTCAAAGGTTCTCACCCAGGGGGTGAGACAAAAGCGGAAAGAAATCCGCCCGGACGATCCGCGAAAGGGGGCGCGGGTCGTCCGGGCGGTTGGTGCTACGGCGGTGGGTCAGTTGTTCGCGATCCCGTTGCCGGACAGCGCGGAGATGTCGTCCAGGATGTGCGACAGCGGTTCGTCGCCCTTGGCCTGGGTGGAGTTCTCGGCGCACTGCTGGTTCTGCGGGGCCGACAGGATCGGCACGTCCTGCACGGCGACCGGCACGAGCACGCCGATCAGCGGGCCGACGTTCGCCTTGACGGGCAGACCGACGCAGAGCTTGTTGAGCGAACTCTGCACCAGGGTGGCCTGGGGGCTCTGCTTGCCGTGGGTCACCTGGTTGCCGAACACGGACGAGGCGCCGTTGCCGCTCGCGGACGTGGTGCCGGTGTCGTTACCGATGGCAAGCGCCTGCGGGGCCGCCATCGCCGTCGCACCGACCAGGGACGCGGCGACCGTCGCCGCGGCCATTGCCTTCTTCAGCATTTCCGTTTCCTTTCCGACGAGGACACCCGTTCCGGTCCGTATATTTTCCGGGCCGGTCATCAAGCGGGTTCCTGCCTTCGCATCAACCGGGCCGACGGAGATTGGTTGCGGCTTTTCACCCGTACGGTGCTCGCGCTCCACGGGACGCACCCGCGCGAGGGCGTGCGACCACCCCAGGGGGGCGTGCGGAATCACGTGCGCGCCGTGGGCCATCGGAGTGAATGGGGGCAACTATGCGGGCTGTGGGCAGTTGACCAGAACACTCCGGTGGACGGGGTTTCTCCAGAAGGGACTAGCAAGTGATCAAGAAGGTTCTGGCATCCGCCGCGGTCGCCGCCTCCGTCGTCGGCGTCTCCGCCGCCGCCGCTCCGCAGGCGCTCGCCATCGGCAACGACAGTGGCACCACGTCCGCCAGTGGCAACGGCGCGTCGCAGGTGTACGGCAACTCGGCGACGTACGGCAACATGAGCCCGCAGCTGGCCCTCATCCAGGGCTCCTTCAACAAGCCCTGCATCGCTCTGCCCGCCAAGGCCAACGTCGGCTCCCTGATCGGCCTGGTGCCGATCGCGGTCCAGGACGTCCCGATCCTGTCGGCCCCGCAGAACCAGCAGTGTGTCGAGAACTCCACGCAGGCCAAGGGCGACGAGCCGCTGTCGCACATCCTCCAGGACATCTCGCTGCTCGCGGGCAACGGCGCCGGCAACAACTGAGTCGGTCGCATGTCACGGGCTCGCTCCTGAGCCCGGGGGTGCCCCACCGCCCCCATCCCCAGCGGGCCGCCGGTCTTCCGGCGGCCCGCTGCCGTGCGTCCGGGCGCGGGTGCGGCGGGGGGGCAGTGTCCGCGCCAGGTCGGCGTGCGGCTGAAGCACGCGCCGGGCGTTCATCCCATCATGCGAATGCGCTGGGCCGATCGGGGCAAAGCCCGCAACCCGCGCCGCCCGGAATCCGTTGACGATCACGCAACTCCCCACCGGAGTCCGCTTTTCGAAGGGATTGAACATGAAGAAGCTGTGGGCCACCGCGGCTATCGCCGCCTCTGTCGCCGGTCTGTCGGCCACGGCGGCCCCCCAGGCCCTCGCCATCGGCAACGACAACGGCACCACTTCCGCCAGCGGCAACGGCGCCTCGTCGGTCTTCGGCAACTCGGCCACGTTCGGCGACCAGAGCCCGCAGCTGTCGCTGGTCCAGGGTTCGCTGAACAAGCCCTGCATCGGTCTGCCGCTGAAGGCCAACGTCGGTTCGCTGATCGGTCTCGTGCCGATCGCCGTGCAGGACGTGCCGATCCTGTCGGCGCCGCAGAACCAGCAGTGCGTCGAGAACTCCACCCAGGCCAAGGGCGACGAGCCGCTGTCGCACATCCTGGACGACATCTCGGTGCTCGCGGGCAACGGCGCGGGCAACAACTGATCCGTCCCCCCGTATCCGCGACGGCGGGCCACCGGTCTTCTCCGGTGGCCCGCCGTCGTCGTGTGCCGGTCCCTCTTCCCCCGGTTCAGCGGGCGTACAGGGCCTCGATCTGCTTCCCGTACGCGGCCAGGACCGCGTGGCGCCGGACCTTGAGGGACGGGGTGAGCATGCCGTTGTCCTCGGTGAACGCGCCCTCGACCACGGTGAAGGCGCGGATGGACTCGGCGCGGGAGACGGCCTGGTTGGCGTGGTCGACGGCCTTCTGGATCTCGGCGCGGACCCGGTCGTCGCGGACGAGGTCGGTGAGCGGGGTGTCGGGGGGCAGGCCCCGGACGGTGAGCCAGTGGGCGAGGGCCTCGGGGTCGAGGGTGACGAGGGCGGCGATGAAGGGGCGGTTGTCGCCGACGACCAGGCACTGGCCGACCAGGGGGCGGCTGCGCAGCCGGTCCTCCAGGACGGCCGGGGAGACGTTCTTGCCGCCGGAGGTGACGAGGAGGTCCTTCTTGCGGCCGGTGAGGGTGAGATAGCCCTCCTCGTCCAGAGAGCCGAGGTCGCCGGAGGCGTACCAGCCGTCGCTGAGCGAGGCGGCGGTGGCCTCGGGGTCGTTCCAGTAGGAGTCGAGGACGATGGGGCCGCGGACGAGGACCTCGCCGTCGTCGGCGATGCGCACGGCGGTGCCCGGGACCGGCTGTCCGACGGTGCCGGGGCGGGGGCGCAGGGGCGGGACGATGGTGGCGGCGGCGGTGGTCTCGGTCAGGCCGTAGCCCTCGTAGACGATGATTCCGGCGGCGTGGAAGAACAGGGTGAGGTCGCGGTCGAGGGGGGCGCCGCCGCTGATGGCGTAGCGCAGCCGGCCGCCCAGTTCCTTGCGGATACGGCGGTAGACCAGCAGGTCGTACAGGGCCCAGGCGGCGTAGAGGGCGGGGGTGGGGCCCTTGCCGGTGCCGAGGAACTTGGCGAGGTACGCCTCGCCGAAGCGGACGCCGACGCGGTCGGCGCGGTCGAAGGAGGCGCCGCGGCCGATCTTCTCGGCGGTGGCGCGGCCGGCGTCGTGGATCTTCTCGAAGAGGTGGGGGACGCCGACGAGGAAGGTGGGGCGGAACTCCCTCAGTGCGGGGCGGAGTTCGTCCGTCTTGACGCTGGGGAAGTGGCCGATCTCGATGCGGGCGAGCAGACAGGCGATCTGGAGGCTGCGGCCGAGGATGTGGGCGAGGGGGAGGAAGAGGAGGGTGGAGGCGGTCTGTCCGGTGACGGCGCGGAAGACGGGGTGGAGGAGCGCGACGGTGTTGGCGGCCTCGGCGTGGAGGTTGCCGTGGGTGAGGACACAGCCCTTGGGCCGGCCGGTGGTGCCGGAGGTGTAGCAGATGGTGGCGATGGAGGCGGGGGTGAGGGCGGCGCGGCGCCGGGTGACCTCCTCGTCGGGGATGGTCCGGCCGAGGGCGCTGAGTTCGGTGACGGCGTCGGCGTCCAGTTGCCACATGCGGGGCCGTTCGGGGTGGCCGGCGGTGGCGGCGCGGACGGTGGCGGTGTGTTCGGCGGTCTCGGTGATCACGAAGCGGGCGCCCGAGTCCCGGACGATCCACTCCACCTGGTCGGTGGAGGAGGTCGGGTAGACGGGGACGGTCCGGGCGCCCGCGGCCCAGGCGGCGAAGTCCAGGACCGTCCATTCGTAGCGGGTGCGGGACATCAGGGCGAGGGTGTCGCCCTCCTCCAGGCCGGCCGCGATCAGGCCCTTGGCGACCGCGTCGATGTCGGCGGCGAAGGCGGCGGCCGTGACCGGGCGCCAGCTTCCGTCGGGCGCCCTGCGGCGTACGACGACGGCGTCGGGGGCCTGGGCGGCGTGGGTGAAGGGGATGTCGGCGGTGGTCGTGCCGTCCGGTTCGGGGGCGAGTGCCTCGACCCGGGCCTCCCGCACGGTGCCGGCGGCGTCCCTGATCAACTCGGTACGGGTGCGGGCCGCGAGGTCCGTGCGCCGTCCCGCCCGTTTCAGATCCCTGCGTACGCTCATGACCGCTCCCGGTGGAACGAGGGTGACGCGAGGTCAACCTACCGTTACGTAAAGAGCAGTCAATGGGGCGGGCGCGAACCCGTGGGCCGGGGGCGGGTGGACCCGTGGGTCACAGCATGCGGTCCGCGCGGTCGATCGCCTCGGCCAGGTCCCGTACCGCCCGGTCGGCGGTCGTGTCGGCGAGGGCGTCGGCGTGGTCGGCGAGGGCGCGGACCGTCGGGGCGGCGGGGAGGCGCTGGTGGTGCGGCTCGGCGCGGCGCAGGGCGTCGGCGAAGTAGGCGGCGACGGCGGTGACCTGGAAGCGGTCGGAGGCGTCACCGACCGCGTCGGCGAGGTCGTCGCCCTCCAGTTGTCCCGACTCCTCGTGCGGGGTGCGGGTGTCGGGGTCCTGCCAGCGGACGGTGGCCGTGGCGAGATGGCCGGTGGCGTCGGACCCGGTGCGGACGGCGTACAGGGCGGTGACGGTGTGGCCGGGGCCGATCTCGCCGCCGTCCACGCGGTCGTCGCGGAAGTCGTCGTCGGCGACCTGCCGGTTGTCGTAGCCGATCAGCCGGGCCTCCTCGACGGTCTCGGGGTCGAAGGCGACCTGGGCCTTGGCGTCGCGGGCGGTGAGGTCGACGGTGCGCGGGAGTTCCTCCACGAACACCTTGCGGGCGTCGTCGGCGTCGGAGACGTAGCTGGTGTGGCCGTCGCCGCGGTCGGCGAGGCGTTCCATCAGGGCGTCGCCGTAGTCGCTGCCGACGCCGACGCCGAAGAGGGTGATGCCGTGTGCGGTGCGGGCCTCGGCGATCTTCTCCAGGATGCTGTCGGCGTCGGTGTCGCCGGTGTTGGCGAGGGCGTCGGAGATCAGCACGACCCGGTTGGTGGCGCCTTCGCGCAGTCCCTCGACCGCGGTCGCGTAGCCGGTCTCGACGCCCGCGCCGAGGTTCGTGGCCTGGTGGGTCTCCAGGCCGTCGACGGCGTCGCGGATCCGGTCGCGGTCGCGGTCGCCGTCGAGGCGGGTCATGGGCAGGACGGTCTCGGCCTCGTCGGTGAAGGTGACCAGGGCGACGGAGTCGTCGTCGCGGAGTTGGTCGGTCAGGGCGGCGAGGGACTTCTTGGCGAGGTCGAGGCGGCCGGGTTCGGCCATGGAGCCGGAGACGTCGATGACGAAGGTGAGGGCGGCGGGCGGGCGTTCCGTCTCGTCCCCGGCGGGGCGGGTGGCGAGGCCGACGCGGACCAGGGACCACTCGGCGTCGCCGGTGCGGGCGCCGTCCACGGTGACGGTGAAGCCGTTGCCGTCGGGGCGTTCGTAGTCCTGGCGGAAGCTGTTGAGGAATTCCTCGGGGCGGACCGTCGAGGGGTCGGGCAGCCGGCCGTCGGCGAGGGCGCGGCGGGCGTAGCCGTAGGAGGCGGTGTCGACGTCCAGCGCGAAGGTGGAGAGCAGGTCGGGTTCCTCGGGGGCGACGTCGTGCTTGCGCTCGGCGTCCCGGTCCTGGCCGAAGGCGTCTTCGTCCTGGCCGAAGGCGTCTTCGGGCTGCTCGCCCCGGCTGTGGCCGCCGCCCCGGTCGGGGGCGGGCCGGGTGTCGGACCGGTCCGACGTACTGGTGCCGGAGGTGTCGGCGTTTCCACTGCAACCCGCCAGCAGGGCGCTCGCCGCGCCGAGCGCGACCAGTGTCCCGCCGAGCCGTCGTATCCGGTGTCGTTTCATGTCCCTTGCCCCCACCCCGTGTCGATGGCACATCCGCGATGTCTGTGACTGTGACGCGGGAGGGGGCCGGAAGGTGCGGCACGGGGGGTTGCGGATGGGTCTCGAAGTGGGCACGGACGTCGCTCGCTCAGCGGGTCAGGACACCACGTCCTTGCGGGCGAAGCCGCGGAAGGCCAGGGCGAACAGGATCAGGGCGTACGTCACGGAGATCGCCGTGCCCTGGATCATGCCGGACCATTCGAGGCGGGGCTGGACGGCGTCGGCCCAGGCGAACTGCCAGTGCGCGGGCAGGAAGGCCCGCCAGTCGCCGAGGGCGGTGACCGCGTCCAGGACGTTGCCGACGATGGTCAGTCCGACCGCGCCGCCCACCGCGCCGAGCGGGGCGTCGGTCTTGGTGGAGAGCCAGAACGCGAGCCCGGCGGTGACGAGTTGGGAGATGAAGAGGTAGGCGACGACCACCACGAGGCGTTGGGCGGCGGTGCCGGTGTCCAGTTCGCCGCCGGTCGGGATGCGCAGCGGGCCCCAGCCGTAGGCGACGGTGCCGACGGCCAGGGCGACCAGCGGCAGCAGCACCATCGCGGCGGCGCTCATGCCGAGCGCGACGGCGAGTTTGGACCACAGCAGCCGGGCGCGCGGCACGGGGGCGGCGAGCAGATAGCGCAGGGAGGACCAGCTGGCCTCCGAGGCGACCGTGTCGCCGCAGAACAGGGCGACCGGGATGACCAGCAGGAAGCCCGCGGACACGAAGAGGTTGACGGCGGCGAAGTTGGCGCCGGACGCGGTGGCCGTGTCCATCAGGGTGATCCGGTCGCCCGGGTCGTCCTGGTCGCCGCCGATCGCGAAGGCGACGACGAGGACGAACGGCAGGGCGGCGAGGATCGCGCCCATGACGAGGGTGCGGCGCCGTTTGAGCTGGCGGAGCAGTTCGACCCGCAGCGGGAGGGTGTGGGCGGCGCGGTAGCCGGGGGCGGTTCCGGTGCCGGGTGCGGCGGCGGGCTCGGTCCGGGCGGGCTCGGCGTGGTCCGGACCGGTCTGGGTGCGCTCGGCGAGCGGGCTCATGCGGAGCCTCCGATCAGGGTCAGGAAGGCGTCTTCCAGGCGGCGGTGGGGGCCGACCGACTCGACGGGCACTTCCAGGCGGACGAGTTCGGGGACCAGGGCGGCGGCGCTGCCGTCCGGGGCGAGCCGGACGAGGAGCCCCTCGTCGGTGCGGACGGCCGAGGCGACGCCGGGCAGCGCGGCGACCTTCTCGACCACCGGGTCCTCCGGCGGGGTGCCGGTGCCGACGAGGAGGGTGTCGCCGGAGCCGGTGATCTCACCGACCGGCCCGGCCTGGACGAGCCGGCCCCGGTCCATGACCACGAGGTGGGTGCAGGACTGTTCGACCTCCGCCAGGAGATGGCTGGAGACGATCACGGTGCGGCCCGCGGCGGCGTACCGGATCATCACCTCGCGCATCTCGCGGATCTGGGGCGGGTCGAGTCCGTTGGTCGGCTCGTCGAGGATGAGCAGGTCCGGCAGGCCGAGCATGGCCTGGGCGATGGCCAGGCGCTGGCGCATGCCCTGGGAGTAGGTGCGGACCGCGCGGGCGAGGGCGTCGCCGAGGCCCGCGATCTCCAGGGCCTCCTCGATGTGGGCGTCCTCGGCGGGGCGGCCGGTCGCGGCCCAGTACAGCTCCAGGTTCTCCCGCCCGGACAGATGCGGCAGGAAGCCGGCGCCCTCCACGAACGCGCCGACCCGGGAGAGCACGGGGGCGCCGGGGCGGATCGCGTGGCCGAAGACGCGGATCTCGCCGCCGTCGGGGGTGATCAGGCCCATCAGCATGCGCAGGGTGGTGGTCTTGCCGGCGCCGTTGGGGCCGAGCAGTCCGAGGACCTGGCCCTTCTCGACCCGGAAGGACAGCTCCTTGACCGCGTACCGGTCGCTGGACCTGGCGTACCGCTTGCTCAGGTCGGTGATCTGGAGCGGGACGCCGGCGAGTGCCGGGTCCGGGGCGGGGGCGCCGGCGCGGCGGCGGGCGCCGAGCAGCAGGGCGGCGGCGATGACCGCGCCCGCGGCGGGCAGCCACCACACCCAGGCGGGCAGCGGGGCCGCGGCGGTGCTGACGCCGGGGGCGGTCGGCACGCTCAGGTCGCCGGTGAGGGAGACGGTGTACGTGGCGCGGGCGGCCGGGGAGGCGTAGCCGAGGTCGGTGGAGGCGACGACGAGCCGCAGCCGGTGGCCGCGCTGCACCTCGTGGTCGATGGCGGGGAGGGTGAGGGTGAAGTCCTGGCCCGCCTCGGCGTCGGTGACCCGGACCGGGGTGACGAGCTGGGACGGCAGGACCTGCTGGGTGCCGTCGGGGCCGACGTCGTAGACCTTGGCGAAGAGGACGGCGTCCGCGCCGCTGGAGCGGACGTGGACGGTGGCGGTCGGGGCGCCGGTGATCTGGAGGTCGTCGGCGAGGGGGGCCGAGGTGAAGTCGGCGAACTGGCCGGGGAAGTCCAGGGAGATGCCGACGCCGAGGGAGGAGAGCTGGGCGAGGCCGCCGCCCGCGCCGAGGCCGGGCAGCGCGGAGACGGCGGGCGGGCTGCCGCCGGCCGGGTTGGTGACGCGCTGCTCGCCGCCGGCGAGGGGGATGTCGTGGAGGCCGTCGGACAGGCCCGGGTAGGTGTCGGCGCTGGCGCCGCGCAGGGTGGCCCGGCCGTCGGTGGAGTCGACGCCTCCGGTGCGGGTGACCCGGAACGCGGGGCCGGTGTCGGTGGCCTCGTCGTCCTTCAGCCAGCGGTCGAACCACGCCGTGACGCGCTGTTCGACCCGGCCCGTCTCCATGTCCCCGCCGTCGTGGCCGCCGGCGATCCAGTCGACGTCGACGGGGGCGCCGTTGGCGCGGATCGCCGCGGCGGCGGCGTCGGCCTGGCCGAGCGGGAAGAGGGAGTCGGTCTGCCCCTGGACGAGCAGGGTGGGGACGTCGATGTCCTCGCCGACGGCGGACGGGGAGCGGGCCTCCAGGAGGGCGCGCGCCTCGGCGTCGGGGGTGCCGGACTCGGCGACCCGGTCGTACATCGCGCACAGTTCGGCGGTGAACGCCGCGCAGCCGCCGCCGGTGTTGAAGAAGATCCCGGCCCACAGCTTCTTGAAGACGCCGCCGGGGAACAGGGCGTCCGCGAGGTTCCAGTAGGTGACCGCGGGGGCGATGGCGTCGACCCGGTCGTCGTGGCCGGCGGCGAGCAGCGCGATGGCACCGCCGTAGGAGCCGCCCGCGACGCCGACCCGGGGGTCGCCCTTCCCGTCCAGCTCCACCTGCGGCCGGTCGGCGAGCCAGTCGAGCAGCCGGGAGACGTCGGCGACCTCGGCGTCGGGGTCGTTGAGCCCGATCCGTCCGGTGGACTCGCCGAAGCCGCGCGCGGACCAGGTGAGCACCGCGTAGCCGTCCCGGGCCAGGTCCTCGGCCTGGTCGCGCAGATCGTCCTTGCTGCCGCCGAAGCCGTGCCCCAGCAGGACGGCGGGCCGGGCGCCGTCACCCCCGGCGGTGAAGAACGAGGTGTCCACGCGGACGCCGTCGCCCATGTCCATCATCCGGTCGCCGCGGCGCACGGTCGGCGTGTCCTCGGACGCGACCGCCGTCCAGGTCCCGGCACCGGCGAGGACGGCGACGGCGGCGACGGCGGCCAGGAGCCGCCGCGACCGCCGTATCCCGCGCAGCCCGGGGAGTCGAAGATCCATGCGTCCACAGTACGGGGCGCACCTGTCGGCCCCGACAGCTTCCCCGGGAGAGCCGACGGGCCGGGAGCGGATGCGGCCCGGCGGTCCAGAATCACCCGATGCGGTGAAAGATCGCCCAAACCGGCGCGTCCTGCTCGATCACCGCCTTGCCTGGAAAGACGGCCTTGCCTGGACAAGGCCATCCCCATGTGGTCCCCCGAACGGAGAACGTCCTGTGCGCATCACCGACATCCAGCACTGCGAGGTGCGGCCGGGACGGCTCGTCGAATGGACCCTGAGTCCGGCGACCGTCGCCACCGCCGCCGCGCTGCCGGACGACTCCCGGCCGCCCGCCTACATCCAGGAGGCGCACATCACCACGGCCCGTGCCGTACGGGAGGACGGCCAGTACGTGCCGACCTGGCTCGGCTCGGCCTTCGACCTCCCCGGCGCAGTCGACCTGGACGCCCTCCAGGAGGCCCTGCACCGCTGGACCCTGCGGCACGAGACGCTGCGCAGCGGTTTCCGGCTGAGCGGTGGCGCGCTGCGCCGCTTCACCCTGGACACCGGTTCGGTGGCCCTGCACCGCGAGACGGTCGGCGACTTCACCGACCCGGACGCGCTGGTGCGGTACCTCCAGGACCGGTTCGACGTGGCGGCGGACGCGCTCGCCTGGCCGAACTACCTGTACACGGCCGTGGTCCGCGCCGACTCCACGAGTGTGTACATGGCCTTCGACCACTCCAACGTGGACGCCTACTCGGTGCACCGCATCCCGGCCGAACTCCATGACCTCTACACCGCGGCCGTCGAGGGGCGGGTGCTGGAGGAGCCGCCGGTCGGCAGCTACGTCGACTTCTGCGAGGGCGAGCGGGCGGACGCCGACCGGATCGACGCGGGCCATGAGATGGTCACGCGCTGGCGGGAGTTCATCCGGCGCTGCGAGGGACGGCTGCCGGCCTTCCCGGTGGACCTCGGGCTCGACGCCGGGCCCGGTCCGCTGCCCCGGCAGAAGCTGATGCGGGAGCCGCTGGTGGACGCGGAGGCCGCCGCCGCGTTCGAGGCGCGGTGCCGGCCGTTCGGGGGGAGCGGGGTGGGGGTGCTCGCGGCGACCGCGCTCGTCCTGCGGGAGATCGGCGAGGCGTCCGTGTACCGCACGGTGCTGCCCTTCCACACCCGGGCCAAGTCCCGCTGGTCGGAGTCGGTGGGGTGGTACGTGGGCGGGGCGCCGATCGAGGTGCCGCTCGGCCCGGACCTGGACTTCGCGGGCGCGCTGCGCACGGTCCGCGCGCAGATGCACACCAACCGGACGCTGGCCCGGATGCCGATGGCCCGGGTGCTGCAACTGCTCGGCGCGGACTTCCGGCCCACGTCGCCGGACCTGTACTCCATCGTGTCGTTCATCGACACACGGTCCCTGCCGGGGGCCCGGGACTGGGAGCGGCAGTCGGCGTACGGACTGATCCGGGTCTCCTACGGCGATCAGGTGTGCGTGTGGATCAACCGGATGCACGAGGGGTTGTGGCTGGCCAGCCGGTATCCGGACACGGATGTGGCGCAGAAGAACATGCGGCTCTACGTGGAGCGGCTGCGGGATGTGATCAAGGAGGTGGGAGATGGAGGGGACGGCTGAGGCGGTGGGTGGGAGGCGCCCCCACCCCGGGTGGACCTCCCGGAAGGAGTTCCCGTGTCGTCGTTCACATCACCGTGCCCATCGTCGTCCTCGTCGTCCTCGTCGTCCTCGTCGTCCTCATCGTCCTCATCGCCTTCTTCGATCTCACCGCCGCCGGTGTCGCCGTCGTCGCCGTCGGTGTCGCGCAGAAACCTGCTCCGCGGCGCCGCGTCGGTGGGTGTCGTCGGTCCCGCGCTCGCCTCGCTGGGGGCCGTCGCGTCCGCCGCGGGCGGCGGTGCCCCGCCGGGGGCCGGCCTCACCGGCGTCACCCTCAAGGTCCTCGTCGCCTCCCCGCACCTCGCCCTGCACCGCACGGTCCTGGCACCCGCGTGGCAGGAGCTGACCGGGGGCACGCTGGAGGTGACCGCCCTGGACGACGCGCGGCTCACCGGGCGGATCATCGACGACGTGACAAGCGGCACCGGCCGCTTCGACGTCTTCGATCACCCCTACCCCGGGCTCGGCGCCCTCGCGGAGGCCGGGGCACTGCTGGATCTCACCGGCTGGATCGGGACCCGGCGCGGGCTGGACACCGAGGACTTCCTGACGTCGGTGTACGACGCGTGCACCCTGTACCGGGGCCGCCGCTACGGGCTGCCCCATGACGCCGACCAGCACCTGGTGTTCTTCAACCGGGAACTCCTCGGCGCCCACGGGCTGCGTCCGCCGGCGACCTGGGACGAGTTCGACGCGATCGCCGCACGGCTCACCCGCGAGGGCGGCGGCCGGTACCACGGCGCCGTGCTCCGGCGGCAGCCGCACACGCGGGAGTTGGGCTGCTCCTTCGTCAACCGGCTCGTCGGCCACGGGGGCGACCTCGTGGACCGCTCGGGCCGGCCGACGCTGACCACGGGCGCGGCCGTCGCCGCCGTACGGCATCTGATCGCGGTCGCCCCGCACGCGCTGCACGTCCCGCCGGGGCGGCCGGGTGCCGACCCGGCGGCCGACGCGTTCCTCGGCGGCCGGGTCGGGCTGATCGAGTCCTGGACCGGGCTGGCGCGGCGGGCCGACGACCCGGCGCGGTCGGAGATCGCGGGGAAGTGGGGGGCGGTCGCCCTCCCCCTCGGTGGACGCAACCGGCGCCGCCGCACCCCGCTCAACGGCGGGTACGTCCTCGGTGTCTCCCCCGCCTCGCAGCACCGCGCGGCGGCGCTCGCCTACCTCACGTGGGCGACCGGGAAGGACATGACGCGGTGGCAGGCGACCCGTCCGCACGGCGCGCCCGCCCCCGGCCGGGCCGGGGTGCTGCACTCCGAGGAGTACGCGCGGACCGCGCCCGGCACGGTCGGGCTGATCCGGGACGGGCTGGACGGCACCCCCGTGGTCTGGCCCAAGGGCGCCCAGGACCCCGCCAACCTCCAGCGGTTGGTGGACGAACTGGCGCTCGCGGTGGCGGGTGAGCAGAGCGCGACCCGGGCCCTGCGCACCGCCCAGGCGGGATGGCGCCACTGACGCGGGAGGCGGAACGGGCCGCGCCGCCGCCCCGGGTCGGTTGGTCCGGGGCGGCGGCGCGGTCGTCGCGGGGCGGGGTCGGTTGGTCCGGGGCGGCGGCGCGGTCGTCGCGGGGCGGGGTCGGTCAGTGGTTGCGGGGCGGGGGTCGGTCAGTGGTTGCGGGGGAAGCCCAGGTCCACGCCGGTCGGGGCCTCGGACGGGTCCGGCCAGCGGGTCGTGACGACCTTGCCGCGGGTGTAGAAGTGGGTGCCGTCGTTGCCGTAGATGTGGTGGTCGCCGAAGAGGGAGTCCTTCCAGCCGCCGAAGCTGTGGTAGCCGACGGGGACCGGGATCGGGACGTTGACGCCGACCATGCCGGCCTCGATCTCCAGCTGGAAGCGGCGGGCGGCGCCGCCGTCGCGGGTGAAGATCGCGGTGCCGTTGCCGAACGGGGAGGCGTTCATGAGGGCCACGCCCTCGTCGTAGGTGTCCACGCGCAGCACGCACAGGACCGGGCCGAAGATCTCGTCCCGGTACGCCTTCGCCGAGGTCGGGACCTTGTCCAGGAGCGAGATGCCGATCCAGTGGCCGTCCTCGAAGCCCTCCACGGTGTGGCCGGTGCCGTCCAGGACGACCTCGGCGCCCTCGGCGGCGGCGCCGGTGACGTAGGAGGCCACCTTGTCGCGGTGGGCGGCGGTGATCAGCGGGCCCATCTCGGAGGTGGGGTCGTTGCCGGGGCCGATCTTGATCTTCTCGGCCCGCTCGCGGATCTTCGCGACGAGTTCGTCGCCGATGGCGCCGACGGCCACCACGGCGGAGATCGCCATGCAGCGCTCGCCCGCCGAGCCGTAGGCGGCGCTGACCGCGGCGTCGGCGGCGGCGTCGAGGTCGGCGTCCGGGAGGACCAGCATGTGGTTCTTGGCGCCGCCGAGCGCCTGGACGCGCTTGCCGTGGGCGGAGGCGGTGGTGTGGATGTGGCGGGCGATGGGGGTGGAGCCGACGAAGGAGACCGCCTTGACGTCGGGGTGCTCCAGGAGCCGGTCCACGGCCACCTTGTCGCCGTTGACGACATTGAAGACACCGTCGGGCAGTCCGGCCTCGGCCAGCAGCTCGGCGATCTTCAGGGCGGGGGACGGGTCCTTCTCGGACGGCTTCAGCACGAAGGTGTTGCCGGTCGCGATGGCGAGCGGGAACATCCACATCGGGACCATCGCCGGGAAGTTGAACGGCGTGATGCCCGCGACGACGCCGAGCGGCTGGCGGATGGAGGCCACGTCGACCCGGCTGGCGACCTGGGTGGACAGCTCGCCCTTGAGCTGGACGTTGATCCCGCAGGCCAGGTCGACGATCTCCAGGCCGCGGGCGACCTCGCCGAGGGCGTCGGAGTGGACCTTGCCGTGCTCGGCGGTGATCAGCTCGGCGATCGCGTCCCGGTTGGCGTCGAGCAGCGCGCGGAACCTGAACAGGACGGTCGTGCGCTGGGCCAGCGAGGACTGGCCCCAGGTGGCGAACGCGTCCTTGGCGGCGGCCACCGCGGCGTCCACCTCGTCCACCGACGCGAAGGCGACCTGGGTGGTGACCGCGCCGGTCGCCGGGTCGGTGACCGGCCCGAACATGCCCGACGCGCCGTCGACGGCCTTCCCGCCGATCCAGTGGTTGACGATCTTCGTCATGACCGAGTACTCCTTCACAGATGGCGCGTCTTCACAGAGGGCGGCGTCGGGTCGAGATCTGTTGTTCGTAGCGCTCCCGGGCCTCGACCGCGGCGGGTCGGGTCGCGGTCGCGGCCACAGGTACATCCCACCAGGCCATCGCCGGGGGCGCTCCCGACACTGTGTCGGTCGTTCGGGTCTCCACGTAGACACATGTGGGAGTGTCGGCGGCCCGTGCCGTCGCGAGCGCTTCCCGCAGCTCACCCACGGTCCGGGCGCGCAGCACCCGCAGACCGAGGCTCTCGGCGTTGGTGGCGAGGTCGACGGGGAGCGGGGCGCCGGTGAAGGTGCCGTCGGGGGCGCGGTAGCGGTACGCGGTGCCGAAGCGCTCGGCGCCGGTCTCCTCGGAGAGCCCGCCGATGGAGGCGTACCCGTGGTTCTGCACCAGCAGGACCTTGATCGCCAGGCCCTCCTGCACGGCGGTGACGATCTCGGTGGGCATCATCAGATAGGTGCCGTCGCCGACCAGCGCCCACACCGGCCGGCCGGGCGCGGCGAGTTGCACCCCGAGGGCGGCGGGGATCTCGTAGCCCATGCAGGAGTAGCCGTACTCCAGGTGGTACTGGTCGTGCGACCGGGCCCGCCAGAGTTTGTGCAGGTCGCCGGGGAGCGAGCCGGCCGCGTTGATGATGATGTCGGTGCCGTCCACCAGGGCGTCCAGCGCGCCGAGCACCTGGGTCTGGGTGGGGCGGGCGTCCGGGTCGGCGGCGCGGTAGGCGGTGTCCACCCGGCGCTCCCAGTCGGCCTTGGCCCCGGTGTAGGCGGTGACGTAGGCGTCCGGGACCCGGTGGTCGTGGACGAGGAGCCCCTCGGTCAGTTCGGACAGGCCGCTGCGGGCGTCGGCGACGAGCGGGAGCCCGGCGAGCTTGTGGCCGTCGTAGGGGGCGATGTTGAGGTTGAGGAAGCGGACGCCGTCGCCGGTGAAGAGGGTGTTCGAGGCGGTGGTGAAGTCGGTGTAGCGGGTGCCGACGCCGATCACCAGGTCGGCGGCGCGGGCGAGGTCGTCGGCGGTGGCGGTGCCGGTGTGGCCGATGCCGCCGACGTCCTGGGGGTGGTCGTGGGACAGGGAGCCCTTGCCGGCCTGGGTGGAGGCGACGGGGATGCCGGTGGTCTCGGCGAACTCGGCGAGCGCGGACTCGGCGCGGCTGTGGTGGACGCCGCCGCCCGCGACGATCAGGGGCCGGCGGGCGGAGCGGATCGCGGTGACGGCCTCGGCGAGTTCGGTGGGGTCGGCGCCGGGCCGTCGTACGGTCCACACCCGGTCGGTGAAGAACGCGGCCGGCCAGTCGTACGCCTCCGCCTGGACGTCCTGCGGGAGGGCGAGGGTGACGGCGCCGGTCTCGATCGGGTCGGTGAGCACCCGCATCGCCTGGAGGGCGGCCGGGATCAGGGCCTCGGGGCGGGTGATCCGGTCGAAGTAGCGGGACACCGGGCGCAGGGTGTCGTTGACGGAGAGGTCTCCCGCGTGGGGCACTTCGAGCTGCTGGAGGACCGGGTCGGCGGGGCGGGTGGCGAAGGTGTCGCCGGGCAGCAGCAGGACGGGGAGGTGGTTGATGGTGGCGAGGGCGGCGCCGGTGACCAGGTTGGTGGCGCCGGGGCCGATGGAGGTGGTCACCGCGTGGGTGGACAGACGGCCGGACTGGCGGGCGTAGCCGACGGCCGCGTGCACCATGGCCTGTTCGTTGCGGCCCTGGTGGAAGGGCATGGTGTCGGCGTGCTCGACGAGGGCCTGACCGAGCCCGGCGACATTGCCGTGGCCGAAGATGCCCCAGGTGGCGCCGATGAGCCGGCGGCGGACCCCGTCGCGCTCGGTGTACTGGGCGCAGAGGAAGCGGACCAGGGCCTGGGCGACGGTGAGCCGGGTGGTCGCGTCCGCGGCGGGGGCGGCGGTGTGGGCCGGGGCGGGAACGGCGGTGTGGGCCGGGGTGGGGGCGGTCATCGGTATCCCTCCGCGCTGTCGAGGTGGTCCGGGTGGAAGCAGATCCGCCACTCCCGGGTCTCCCCCGGGCCCGCCATGACGTTGAGGTAGTACATGTCGTGGCCGGGCTGGGCGATGGACGGTCCGTGCCAGCCGTCCGGGACGAGGACGGCGTCACCGGAGCGCACCTCGGCGAGCAGGTCGGCGCCGCCGTCGCGGGAGGGGGAGATCCGCTGGTAGCCGAGGCCGTGCGGGCCGTCGATCTCGAAGTAGTAGATCTCCTCCAGCTCGGACTCCTCGCCGGGCCGGTGCTCGTCGTGCTTGTGCGGCGGGTACGACGACCAGTTGCCGCCGGGGGTGATCACCTCGACGGCGATCAGCTTGTCGCACGCGAAGGCGTCGGCGGAGGCGAAGTTGCGGACCTGGCGGGCCCGGTTGCCGCTGCCGCGCTGTTCCAGGGGGACCTCCGACGCGGGGCCGTAGCGGGCGGGGAGTCGTCGCTCGCACTTCGCTCCTGCCAGGGCGAAGCGGCCTCCCGCGTCGGAGGAGATCTGGGCCTGGGCGTCCCGGGGCACGTACGCGAAGTCGGTGACCGACGCGAACACGCCCTCCCGGCCCAGGAGTCGGAGGTTTTCGTCCCCAACTCGTACGGTACATCCGCCTTCCAGGGGCAGCACGATCCATTCGCTGTCGCCGGCGGTGAGGGTATGGGTGCCGCCGGGCGCCAAGGTGACGATCCGGAGGCCGCAGTGTGACCAGCCGGCCGACTCCGGGTCGATGCGGAGGGTGTGGTGGGGGTCGGCGGTGGTGCCGTCGGGCAGGTGCAGACGGGGTGGTGTCGTGTCCGTACGGGGTGGTGTCGTGTCCATGGCGTCCCTCGCGGTGCGGCTCACAGCAGTCCTACGGCGGTGTCGACGGCGGCGGTCACGTCCCCGTCCGCCGGATACAGCAGGGATCTGCCCACCACCAGACCGCGCACGGTGGGCAGTCGGAGGGCGCCGCGCCACTTCTCGTACGCCCCGTCCTGATCGGCCCCGACCTCGCCGCCCAGCAGCACGGCGGGCAGGGTGCTGGTCTCCATCACCCGGGCCATGTCGTCGGGGTTCTCGGTGACGGGCAGTTTCAGCCAGGTGTAGGCGGAACTGCCGCCGAGGCCGGAGGCGATGGCGATGGAGCGGGTGACGGCCTCGGCGGAGAGGTCGTTGCGCAGCCGTCCGCCCGGGTCGCGGCGGCTGATGAAGGGTTCCACGAAGACCGGGAGACGGTGGGCGGCCATCGCGTCGATCGTGCGGGCGGTGGACTCCAGGGTGGTGAGCGAACCGGGGTCGTCGTAGTCGATGCGCAGCAGGAGTTTGCCCGCGTCGAAGCGGTGGCGCCGGAGGTCCTCGGGGCGGTGGCCGGTGAAGCGGTCGTCCAGTTCGAAGGAGGCGCCCTGGAGGCCGCCGCGGTTCATCGAGCCCATGACGACCTTGCCGTCCAGGGCGCCGAGGAGGAGCAGGTCGTCCAGGATGTCGGCGGTGGCGAGGACACCGTCGACGCCGGGCCGGCCGAGCGCGAGGCAGAGGCGGCCGAGCAGGTCGGCGCGGTTGGCCATGGCGAGTCCCCGGTCCCCGACGCCGAGGGCGCCGCGGGCGGGGTGGTCGGCGGCCACGATCATCAGCCGTCCGGTGGGGCCGAGCAGGGGGCGCCGGGTGCGGCGGGCGGCGGCCTCGGCGACGGCTTCGGGGTGTTCGGCGCGGGTGCGGACGAGCCGGGCGATGTCGATGTCCACGCCGGTGTCGATGTCCACGTCGGTGTCGATTCCGGCGTCGACGGGGCGGGGGTGCCGCCCGGTGCTGCTGTCCGGGTTTCCGGGCCCGACGGTCACTTGACGGCTCCCGCGGTGAGGGCCGTCTCGATCTCGGCCGGGGTGGGCATCGCCGAGGAGCACTCCAGGCGGGAGGCGACGATGGCTCCGGCGGCGTTGGCGTGGCGTACGGTCCGCTCCAGGTCCCAGCCGGAGAGCAGTCCGTGGCACAGGGCGCCGCCGAAGGCGTCCCCGGCGCCGAGGCCGTTGAGGACGGTCACCGGGAGCGGCGGCACCTCGGCGCGCTCGCCGTCGCGGCCGACGGCGAGGACGCCCTTGGGTCCCTGTTTGACGACGGCGAGTTCGACGCCCGCGTCGAGCAGTGCGCGGGCGGCGGCGTGCGGGTCGCGGACGCCGGTGGCGATCTCGACCTCGTCCAGGTTGCCGACGGCGACGGTGGTGTGGCGCAGGGCCTCGGCGTAGAAGGAGCGGGCCTCGGCCGGGTCCGGCCAGAACATGGGGCGCCAGTCGAGGTCGAAGACGGTGGTGCCGGCCTTGGCGCGGTGGGCGAGCGCGGTGAGGGTCGCCGTACGGCTCGGCTCCTCGCTCAGTCCGGTGCCGGTGACCCAGAAGATCCGGGTCTCGCGGATCGCGTCCAGGTCCAGTTCCCCGGCGGCGATCTCCAGGTCGGGGGCCTTGGGCTGCCGGTAGAAGTAGAGCGGGAAGTCGTCCGGCGGGAAGATCTCGCAGAAGGTGACGGGGGTGGGCAGCGCGGGTACGGGGGTGACCCAGCGGTCGTCGACCCCGAAGTCGCGCAGGGCCTCGTGGAGGTAGGTGCCGAAGGGGTCGTCGCCGGTGCGGGTGATCACGGCGGTGCGGCGGCCGAGCCGGGCCGCGGCGACCGCCACGTTGGTGGCCGAGCCGCCGAGGAACTTGCCGAAGGACGTCACCTGCGGCAGCGGGACCCCGGTCTGCAACGGATACAGGTCCACACCGATCCGCCCCATGGTGATCAGGTCGTACGCCATCGAGTTCCCTTCGTGCCGTCGGTTCGGCTCGCTCCGGTCGCCATCGTTCGGCTCACTCCGGTTTTTCTAGTCGCGTCCCGGTGACCCTGTCAATGTTTTGTCCAGACATTCTGACCAGAGAGCCGCATGGCGTCCAGCGGGCTTACCCGAAGAGGGACATCACACCATCACACCCCTTTGCATCACCCCTGTCACAAACACCACCCCCATGTCACATCTGTCCCATGTGTACGGAGTCTTGGTCACACCCGGTCGACAGCCCCGGCCCGGTCCTCACTCCGCGTCGCCCGCCGGGCGCAGGCTGGGTGATCGCCAGCGCAGCGCCCGGCTCCTCCGACGGCCGCCCCAGGCCGCCGCCGCGGCGTGCGCAGGGAGGTACGACTCATGACCGACCGACGGCTCTGGTCCTACCAGGACATCGCGGCGCACATCCGGGTACGGCCCGAGACCGTGCGCTCCTATCGCAAGCACGGTCTGCTGCCCGCGCCGGACCACGTCGAGGGCGGAAGGCCGTACTGGTACGCCGACACCGTCCGCACCTGGGTCGCCGCCCGCCCGGGGAACCGCAACCGGCGGGAGGGGTAGGAGGGCGGGGCGATATTCGATTGCCCCGGCTGCGGCTCGGCTCGCAGGATCCTGGGATGAGCTTCCTGGTCAAACCCGTACTCACCGGTGAACGCACCGTCCTGCGGCCCTTCACCGAGGCCGACGCGGAGGCGATGTGGCGGATCCTGGAGGACCCCGAGGTCCTGCGCTTCACCTCCGACCCGTCCGGCGACCCCGCCGACGGGCCCTCCTACGACTCGGTCCGCTCCTGGTACGCCACCCGTACCGAGCAGCCCGACCGCCTCGACCTCGCCGTCACCGACCGGGAGACCGGCGAGGTGGTCGGCGAGGTCGTCCTCAACGAGTGGGAACCGCACCACCGCTCCTGCAACTTCCGCACCCTGATCGGCCCCCGGGGCCGCGACCGCGGCCTCGGTACCGAGGCGGTCCGGCTGATCGTCGGCCATGGCTTCGAGCGGCTCGGCCTCCACCGGATCTCCCTGGAGGTCTACGGCGACAACCCGCGCGCCCGGCGGGCCTACGAGAAGGTCGGCTTCGTCACCGAGGGCGTCCTGCGGGAATCCTCCCTCCGCGAGGGCGCGTGGGTGGACGAGGTGCAGATGGCGATCCTGGACCGGGAGTGGGCCCGGCACCGGGGCCGTCCGGAAGAGCCCGACACCGTCGACGGCGGGCTCAGCGCCGGCCGAACGGCAACGCCTGCCCTTGCCACGATCGAGGCACCCTCACCGCCGGCGGCACGGGCGCCGGCCCTACCGACCCGGCGGGCTCTGCTGCCGCGCAGGTGGCCTGCGCGCGGGTGAGCGGTCCAGGGCTGCCGCGGATCCGGAGAGGGGTGCGGTCTGCCGGGGCGTTCGCGGGCACAGGTGGCGGCAGACGTGGATGTCGCCGCCGGGCCCGCTGGCGCCGGGGTTCATGACCGTCTCGGCGATCGCTGGGATCAGCGGCCGGTCACACCGGGCGCAGTACACCCAGGCTCCTGCGGTCGGACGGCTGACAGCGGCCGGTGTGCGCGTGGCCGCGGCGGGGGCGGGGCCCGACCTGGTCGGCGATCAGGGCGACGTCCCCGCGTCGGAGGCGTGACGAGGTCCGCGCCGCTCCTCCATGGGGTGGGTCAGGGACTCGTAGTGGTCGCACAGGGCCATCACCGAGCGGGCGAGAAGCTGCGCGTGGGCGATCCCCGCGGGCAGGGAGGTGGCGGCGGGCTCCCTGCCGAGCCGCAGCCGCGCCTCCTCGACACCGACGCGGGCGCAGGCGCCGGGGATGTCACCCACGGGATACCCGGCCGCCGCCTCCACGACGACGGGGATGGCGAGCATCAGATGCCCCCGCAGACGGCCGGTGAGAAGCTCCAGTTGCTCCTCGGTGGGCAACCGGGCGTGATCGCCGAGGATGCTCCGGGCGGCGTCGCGCATGGCGGAGAGGTCCAGGACACTGCTCATACGGCCCTCCGCCGGGCGAGGCGGTAGAGGGCGCGGCCGATGGCGCAGATGGCCTTGTTCGCCGTGCACTCCTCGCACCGGGGTACGTGCTCCAGCAGCGCCTCGTGCGCCCGTTCGCCGGTGTGCTCGCGGCAGGCCCGGGGGAACCAGTGGACGTCGCCCCGGCGCTCACCGAGGTCGACGGCGGTCTCGGCCGTGAGCGGGGGCTCTGTGGCGTCCCACACGCAGGTCGCGCCCCTCGCCTGGTCCACGGACAGGGCGTCCAGCGGCGGGCACGCCACGAGGGCGAGCGCGTCGGGGGGTGTCACAGTCTCGGTCGTCGCCATGGGCGCGTCTCCCTGGGGAAGTGATCGCTGCTCCACGGACCGTAATGAGTGCGGGCGAACGCGATACAGGCACGTTCCGTGGCCGTTGTGGCACATCGGCCACCGGAACCGGCACGGAACGTGTCCCTCTAGTGAGCGCCGAAGAACGTCGCCAAGTCCCGTTGCTTCGAGGTCAGTCGGCGCCGCTTGCTCTTTCCGAGCGCGTCGTGGAACGTGTCCGATGCCATCCGCTGGTGCCTCAGCCACTCCGGCGTCTCGTCCAGCAGCGACCAGAGGATGTCCGTGGCGTCGTCCGGGCGCCGCAGCATCGCGTACGCCTGCGCCACGTCCAGCAGGTGGCGGCGCTGGAACAGCCGCCCTTTCGCGTCCGCCGGGACAGGCATCCGCTCCGACAGGCGCAGCACCCGGTCCGGGCGCTCCGCCACCAGTTGGTTCTCGATCCCCTGGAACGCCACCGTCCTCCAGTCGAACCGGCCCCACGACGACACGGCCAGGGCCTGTCCGCCGCCCAGCGCGGCACCGGCCGTGCGGCCGAGCCGGAGTATCTCCCGCGCCTCCCGGGGGCGGTTGTTGCGGGCCGCCGCCGCACTGGCGTGCACGAGCAGCTTGCCCCAGGCACCGAGGGACTGCCGGGTCGCCCGCGAGATCCGCGGCTCGATGGCGTCCGCCGTGGTGATACTGACCAACTCGGCCTCGTCCAGACGGCTCTGCCTCATCAGCAGCCACCCCTGCTGGTACACGGCGGCGGCAACGGCTGCCGTGTCGTCGACCTGTACGGCGTCCTTGATGGCGTCGCGCAGCGCCACGTGGGCGAGGTCGTACGCGCGGACCTGCGTCAGATACCGGCCGGCCATCTGGAGGGTGTCCGAACGCACCCGCAACGCCGCCGTGTTCTCCGGGCCGTTGTCGTAGTGCCGTACGGCGTCGTGCGCGGCGTGGACCAGGCCGGGCAGCAGGTCGGCGACCTCGTCGTAGCGGTCCTCGTGGTAGGCCACGCCGACCTCGCGGGCCGCGGCCTGGAGGCTCGGCAGGTCCGGTTCGGTGGCGGTGTCGCGACCGGGCAGGCGGCCCGTGAAGGTGACGGGGGGTGCGATGGCCTGCCGCAGCGGCATGAGGTCGATGTTGTCCTCGTCGTCGCGGGTGGTGGCGTGGGGCCCGGCGGACTCGAAGAGGGCGCTGGTGCGGACGCCGAGAGCGCGGGCGAGAGCGTGGTAGTTCTCCAGGCGGGCGGTACCGCCGCGTTCCAACTTCTTCACCACTCCGAGGCTGAGTCCTGCGCGTTCGGCGAGGCGCTCCTGGGTGAGGCCGCGACGGCGCCGCAGTGCGCGGAGGAGTTCGCCGGGGTGTGCGGGTGCGGGGTCGGTGCGCTCGGGCATACTGGGCTCCGTTCTGACCTGGACACTCAGAACGGTACGCCTCGCGGCCCCCGCGAACACGGGGAGCCGCGGTGCTGTTGACGGTCGGCAGGGAAGTCCTCTCCAGCTGAAGGAGCGACGTGACCACGATCGCCGTGACCGGGCACATGGATCTCACCGATGCCGGTGTCCCCTTGGTGCGGGACGCCCTGCGCGAGGTCCTCAAGCCGTACGCCGACGGCCCGCTCACCGGTGTCTCCTGTCTCGCGAAGGGATCCGATTCGCTGTTCGCGGAGGTCGTGCTGGAACTGGGCGGGCACTTGGTCGCCGTCATCCCCTCCCAGGACTACCGGCGGAACAAGGTCAAGCCCGACCACGTGGAGACCTTCGACCGGCTCACCTCGGTCGCGGACGAGGTGCTCGTGCTTCCCCACGCGAGCGCCAACCGGTCGGCGTACGAGGACGCCAACAGGACGCTGCTCCAGCGGGCCGAGCGCCTTGTCGCCGTCTGGGACGGCTCGCCGCCGAGCGGCAAGGGCGGCGGTACCGCGGATACCGTTCTGGAAGCCCGCGGCGCCGGGCTACCCGTCGATGTGGTCTGGCCCGAAGGCGCCGCCCGGAGGTCTTGAACCCCCCTCCGCGCAGCGCCGCGGGCCCGCTTCCCGTGTCACGTCACGTCGCCCGGCGCGGGAACCCTGGTCCGTCAGCTTCTCGTTCCCGCCCCGGCGTCCGCGTGGTCCGGTGTCTCCCGGGGCCGGCTGGGCTTCCCGTCCGGGGCGGGCTGCGGGGGCGGGGGCTCGCTCTCGCTCAGGCCGAAGCGGTGGTGGAGCCGGCGCAGCGGGGCCGGGGCCCACCACGTGGCCCGGCCGGTCAGCCGCATGACCGAGGGGACCAGCAGACTGCGGACCACCATCGCGTCCATCAGCACGGCCAGGGCGATGCCCAGGCCCAGCATCTTGGTGTTGGTGACCCGGGAGGTGCCTATCGCGACCAGCACCACCGCCAGGATGACCGCCGCCGCCGTGATCAGACCGCCGGTGCGCTGGAGGCCGTGCCGTACGGACTCGCGATGGTCGCCCGTCTTGTCGTACTCCTCCTTGATGCGGGAGAGCAGGAACACCCCGTAATCCATGGAGAGTCCGAAGGCCATGCAAAACATCAGGACGGGGACGGTGGTCTCGATGGAGCCGGGGCTGGTGAAGCCCAGGGGGCCGGAGAGATGGCCGTCCTGGAAGACCCAGACCACCGCGCCGAACATCGCCGTCAGGCTGAGCGCGTTGAGCACCACCGCCTGGATCGGGATGAGCACACTGCCGGTGAGCAGGAAGACCAGGATCAGGGTGACCACGGTGATGAAGAGCGCCGCCCAGGGCAGTTTCTCGCCGATGGCGTCCTTGGAGTCGACCAGGACCGCCGCCGCACCCGTCACCTTGGTGTCGAACGGGGCGTCCACGGAGCGCAGTTCGGCCACCAGCCGCTGGGCGGGCTCGTCCACCGCCTCGCCCTTCGGCTGCACCGTGAAGTACGCCGTGTCGCCCTTCACCAGCGGGCCGTCGACCCGCAGGGCGTCCGGGAGCGCGGCGACGCGCTGCTTGTACGCGGCGTACTGCGTCCCGGTCGCCCGCCCCTCGGCGAGGATCTCCAGACCGCCGCCGGGGTTGCCCGGGAAGCCGTCGCGGATGTGCTGCTGCACGACATGGGACTCGGCGCTGGACGGGAGCTGGCGGTCGTCCGCCGTGCCGAACTTGACGCCCAGGAAGGGCAGTCCGAGCAGGACGAGCACGGCCGTGGTGCCCAGCGCGAAGAACGGGGCCCTGCGCATCACCAGGGTGGCCGTACGCCCCCAGGCCCGGCCCTCCTCCCGCTCGCCCGGCCCGTCCGGCCGGGGCCGCCGGCCGCGGCGCAGCGCCCGGCGCAGGTCCAGGGAGTTGACCCGGTGGCCGAGCAGGAGCAGGGCCGCCGGGAGCAGGATCAGCGCCGCGGCGGCGGCCAGCAGCACCACGGCGATCCCGGCGTAGGCGAAGGAGCGCAGGAAGTACTGCGGGAAGAGCAGCATCGCCGCGAGCGAGACCGCGACGGTGAGGGCGGAGAACAGCACCGTGCGGCCGGCCGTGCGCAGGGTGGTGCCGACCGCGGTCGACGGGTCGTCGCCGAGGGCCAGTTGTTCGCGGAAGCGGCGGACGATGAAGAGGGCGTAGTCGATGGCGAGGCCGAGGCCGAGGGCGGTGGTGAGGTTGAGGGCGAAGACGGAGACGTCGGTGAACTCGGTCAGTCCGCGCAGCACGGCGTTGGTGCCGAGGATCGCGACGATGCCGACACCGAGCGGGAGCAGGGCGGCGACGGCGCTGCCGAAGACCATCACGAGCAGCACGAGCGTCACGGGCAGGGCGATCAGCTCGGCCCGCAGCAGGTCCTCCTCGATGGTGGTCTGCATCTCGTGCATCACGGAGACCATGCCGCCGAGCTGTACGTCGACCGGGCCGTGGGTGCCGCGGAAGTCGGGGGCGATGCGCTCCAGCGTCCTGCTCGCCTCGCTCTCGTCGCCGGTGATACGGGCGGCGATCAGGGCCTGACGGCCGTCCTCGGCGCGCAGGGCGGGCGAACCCGTCCGCCAGTAGGAGCCGACGCCGATGACGCCCTCCTCGGCGGCGAGGCGCTCGGCCAGCCGGTCGGCCTCGGCGGCGACGGCGGGGTCGTCCACCGACGCCTCCCCGGCGTCGACCAGGAGCAGGAAGTTGGGCTGGGAGTCGGGGAAGGCCCGCTCCAGGGCGCTGGTCGCGTAGGTCGACTCGGCGTCCGGGTCCTCCCAGCCGCCGCTGCCGAGGCGGTCGGCGACCCCGCCGCCCGCCAGCACGGCGAGCGCGGTCAGCACCAGCGCGACCAGCAGGGACAGCCGGGGGCGGGCGGTCACGAACCGCGTCCAGCCGCCTTGCCGGGGCGGTCGCGGCGGCGTGTTGACTTCGGTCATGCTGCGGTGTCCCCTTCACCATGACCCCCGCTTCCGTGCGCCGGGTGTGCGCGTGTGCGCAGGCAGGCGGCAGCGGGGCAGGGGTCAGTCATTGCCATAGACTGACAAACACGAGACATCGCTCGCGTTTCTCCAGAATGCGAGTAGACACTCGTGTTTGTCAATCATGATCGGAGAGCTGGGGATCACTCGTGCCGGACACACAGCCCACCGCGGCCGACGCCGACCAGGCGGACCAGGCCGACCAGGCCGACCAGGCCGACCAGGCCGATGAGCGGCCCCGGCGGCGGCAGGCCCGGGGAGAGCGGCGGATCGCGCAACTGCTGGACGCCGCCGCCACGGTGTTCACCACGAGCGGATACACGGCCGCCAGCACCAACGCCATCGCCCGCGAGGCGGGGGTCTCACCGGGCACGCTGTACCAGTTCTTCCCGAACAAGGAAGCGATCGCCATCGAGCTGGGCGAGCGGCTGATGCACAAGATGCGGGACACGTACGGCGAGGCGCTCGACGCGGTCGATCCGGCGGCGCCGATGGAACTGGTGGTCACCTCGGCCGTGGACCGGTTCATCGCGTTCAACTCCGAACACCCGGCGTTCTTCGCCCTGATGCACGGCCCCGACGTGCCCGGCCGGATGGCCGAGGAGCACGAGGCGCTGCACGCGTCCCTGGTCGAGCGGATCCAGGCCCTACTCTCCTCGCTCCTCCCGGACGGCCGCCACGCCGACATCGAGCGCACCGCCAACGTCTGCCTCAGCGTCTACAAGGCGGGCCTGGAACTGGTCCTCGCCAGCGAGGGCGCCGAGCGCGACGCCTATGTCGCCGAGCTGAAGCACGTACTCGTCCGCTATCTCGAACCCCTCGTCGGCGACTGCGCGGACCCGGCCGACCCCGCCACGGCACCGCTCGGATGACAGGCACCGGCACCATCTCCCGGACTGCGCGGCGGACCCGGCCCCTTTAGGGTTCGGACAAAACGCCCAGACGTAGACGTTTCCGTGGTCGGCGCCGCCCGCCGCGGACCGCGCAGCCCAAGGGACCCGCCGTGACCCACTCCTCGCCGCCGCCCGGCGCACCCCGAGCCCGTATCCCCGGCCCCCAGCAGCCGTCGCCCGCGCAGCCGCAGATCCGGGCCGGGCTGTGGCGGCGCTGCCTGTGGGGCGGCCTCGCCCTGTGGGTGCTGACCGCGCTGGTGACGTACGCGACGAAGAACACCACCCTGCTGCCCACCCTGATCCTGCTGGGCAGCTTCCTGGTGCCGGTCACCTTCGTGCTGTGGGCCTACGAGCGCCACGGCCGGGACCTCGGCACCGGGGTGATCCTCGGCTGCTTCCTGACCGGCGGCGTCCTCGGCGTCCTGGGCGCCTCCCTGATGGAGTACTACCTCCTGCACCCGTCCCTGTGGATGTTCCTCGGCGTCGGGCTGATCGAGGAGGCGGTGAAGCTGGGCGCGCTGATGTTCGTCCTGCGCCGCCAGCCGTGGATCCGCGGACTGCGCTACGGCATCGTCCTCGGCGCGACGGTCGGGTTCGGGTTCGCCGCGCTGGAGAGCGCGGGGTACGCGTTCAACGCGGCCGTCTCCACCGAGGGCATCGATCTGCGGGCACTGCTGGAGACGGAGATCCTGCGCGGGGTGCTGGCCCCGTTCGGGCACGGGCTGTGGACGGCGATCGCGGGGGGCGTGCTCCTGGCGTACCGGCGCCCGGACGGGCGGTACCGCCTGACCGCCCCGCTGCTCTGGACGTACCTCGGGGTCTCGGCGCTGCACGCGCTATGGGACTCGACGCACGGCATCGCGGTGTGGCTGGTGACGCATCTGACCGAGACGAACCTCCAGCGGGAGCTGTTCGCCCAGGGGTACATCCCGCGCCCGACCCCGGAGCAGCAGCATCTGTTCACGGTGTTCTCGGTGGGCGCGATGGTCGTGGTGGCCCTGCTGGGGCTGATCTGGGCGCGGGCGCTCGCGCGACGCGACCCCTCTTGGAGAAATACCCCCTAGGGGTATACTCTGACTCTTGACGGCGCTCCTCGTGGGCCCCGTCGACCTCACCTGTCCCGACCAGGACTCGTCCCGACCAGGGCCCGGCTCGCCCGGGCCCCGTCTCGACTAGGAGAACGCCATGACCGCCCAGACCGACACCACCGGCTCCGTCACCACCGTCTACCAGGTGACCGGGATGACCTGCGGCCACTGCGAGGGGGCCGTCTCCGAGGAGATCTCCCGGATCGCCGGCGTCAGCTCGGTGCAGGCCGTGGCGAAGTCCGGCGAGGTCACCGTGGTCTCCGCCGCGCCGCTGGACGAGGAGGCCGTACGCGCCGCCGTGGACGAGGCGGGCTACGAACTCACCGGCCGCGCCTGAGCGCCATCCCGACCGCCGCACCGGCCGTCGGACCGACCGGGCCGTGGGGCGAGTCCCGCCCACGGCCCGGTCGGTCGTTTCCGGACAACCCCGGACGACTGCGGGCGACCCCGGACGGCTCCGGGCACCCGTCCACCGCGCCGAACAGCCCGCGATTGCATACGTTCCACTGAACGACCGGTGAATCCGAACGGAAGTTACCGCGGGTTCGCCGAAGTCGTGACCTGGGACCCCCTGGAGTCCGGCGCGCGCCTCACATAAGCTCTTCACAAGGCTCGCGCATCTCCATTACGCATGAGCCCCGTTCCGCCGATCACGTCGCTTGCGTAGCAAACGGGACAAATGCAAGAGACGCAGATCACAGTGATGCGAACGTAACCATCGAAGGGGTTCGAAGGTCTAAGTTGACGATGTCAGACGACGTCTTGGGGGGCGTCGGATGGCGTCTGGGGATGTCTTGGGGGACTTCCTCAGAATTGCGTTGCCGGGACACGTACACCGGGGAGCTTTGAGCGGCCCTCCCAGCGTGCGCTGTCCCGGCAGATGCATCGGATACACAACTGCACAGCCGCGAACACCGCGGCACCCGAGTGCGGCGAGTTTTGCTCGTTGCGCTCAGACAGCGAATTCAGGCGCTGGTCTCCACAGACGCCCGGCCGGATCCCGTGGGGGGAATCCGCACCGGGACATGGGAAGGCGCCCTGGTCGTCGGCCCGTGGGGGGACTGGCGCCAGGGCGCCTTCTGTCATTCCGGCCACCGCCTCCGGACCGCCTCCACCTCCGGACCGCGTCCGCCAACCCTTCCGGAGCGCCTCCGTCGCCGTTGCCCCGCTTCCGCGCCGTCGCGCGCGCCCCCCTCCTTCGGCCTCCCGCGACCTCCCGGCGCCCCCCGGCGCCTCTCTCCGGGCCCGCCAAGACGCCGGGCATCTCCCCCGACCCCCAGGCCCCCCAGCGGCCCCACAGGCCCCGCAAGCCCCGCAAGCCCCACAGCAGGCCGCACCGGCCCCACCAGCTCCACAGGCCGCACCGGTCCCACCGGTCCCACCAACCCCGCCCACTCCACGCACCCCAACCCGCCCCTCCCCCCACACACACAACAGGCCCCGTACACCACCACAGTGGAATACGGGGCCCGAGGGAGAATCGTTCAGCGTGCCTCGACGGGAACGAAGTCGCGCTCGACCACGCCGGTGTAGATCTGGCGCGGACGGCCGATGCGGGAGCCCGGCTCCTTGATCATCTCGTGCCACTGGGCGATCCAGCCCGGGAGCCGGCCGAGGGCGAAAAGGACCGTGAACATCTCGGTCGGGAAGCCCATGGCCCGGTAGATCAGACCGGTGTAGAAGTCGACGTTCGGGTAGAGCTTGCGCTCGGTGAAGTAGTCGTCGGAGAGCGCGTGCTCCTCCAGCTTCAGGGCGATGTCCAGCAGTTCGTCGGACTTGCCCAGGGCGGAGAGGACATCGTGCGCGGCGGCCTTGATGATCTTGGCGCGCGGGTCGAAGTTCTTGTAGACCCGGTGGCCGAAGCCCATCAGGCGGACGCCGTCCTCCTTGTTCTTCACCTTGCGGATGAAGGTGTCGACATCGCCGCCGGAGTCGCGGATGCCCTCCAGCATCTCCAGCACGGACTGGTTGGCGCCGCCGTGCAGCGGGCCCCACAGGGCGCTGATACCGGCCGAGATGGAGGCGAACATGTTCGCCTGCGAGGAGCCGACCAGCCGGACCGTGGACGTCGAACAGTTCTGCTCGTGGTCCGCGTGCAGGATGAGGAGCTTGTCGAGGGCGGCGACGACCGTCGGGTCCAGCTCGAACTCCTGTGCGGGGACCGAGAAGGTCATCCGGAGGAAGTTCTCGACATAGCCGAGGTCGTTGCGCGGGTAGACGAACGGGTGACCGATCGACTTCTTGTACGCGTACGCCGCGATGGTCGGGAGCTTGGCGAGCAGTCGGGTCGTGGAGAGGTTGCGCTGCCTCTCGTCGAACGGGTTGTGGCTGTCCTGGTAGAAGGTGGACAGCGCCGAGACGACCGACGACAGCATCGCCATCGGGTGGGCGTCGCGCGGGAAGCCCTTGTAGAAGTTCTTGACGTCCTCATGCAGCAGGGTGTGCTGCGTGATGTCGTTCTTGAACACGGAGAGCTCGTCGACGGTCGGAAGCTCGCCGTTGATCAGCAGATAGGCGACCTCCAGGAAGGTGGAGCGCTCGGCCAGCTGCTCGATCGGGTAACCGCGGTACCGAAGGATGCCCTGTTCACCGTCGAGATAGGTGATGGCGGATTTATAGGCGGCGGTGTTGCCGTAGCCGCTGTCCAGGGTCACGAGCCCGGTCTGGGAACGCAGCTTCCCGATGTCGAAGCCCTTGTCGCCGACGGTGCTGTCGATCACCGGGTAGGTGTACTCGCTGCCGTCGTACCGCAGTACTACAGAGTTGTCGCTCACGTCTTCCCTCACCGACGTAGTGCCTCATCTTCGAGGTGCCCTGACTGTCTCTACCATCCCCCATTTGGCTCAGGAGAGTGCACTCGGGGTCGACCATTGGGCTAATCGGCGGCACTCAGTGCCGCCAACTTGCCATCCTGCCCGCTCGATCCGGCATCCGGTAGTGGTCTGTGACCTTCGTGACTCATTTGATCGATCATTTTTCTGTGAGCTGACGCTGTCCGGTGCCGGAGCGTCGGGAGCCCCCGTACGGGAGTCCCGGAGCCACGGGGCCACGTACCGGAGTCACCTACCGGAATCGGATACGGAAGTCACGTACGCCACGTACGCCACGTACACCGCGTACGTCATGTGCCGGAGAGCCGGAAGTCGAGTGCCGTGCAGCGGCGTCCCGCGGACACCGTGCGCACCGCCTGGCCGATCGCCTTGCGGGAACCGACGAGGACCACCAGTTGCTTGGCCCGGGTGACCGCCGTGTACAGCAGATTCCGCTGGAGCATCATCCACGCGCCCGTGGTGACCGGGATCACCACGGCCGGATACTCGCTGCCCTGCGAGCGGTGGATGGTCACCGCGTACGCGTGCGCCAGTTCGTCCAGCTCGTCGAATTCGTACGGAACCTCCTCGTCCTCGTCCGTCAGCACCGTGAGCCGCTGTTCGACCAGGTCGAGAGAGGTCACCACGCCCACGGTGCCGTTGAAGACACCGTTCTCCCCCTTCTCGTAATTGTTGCGGATCTGGGTGACCTTGTCGCCGACACGGAAGACCCGCCCGCCGAACCGCTTCTCGGCGAGGTCGGGGCGGCCCGGGGTGATGGCCTGCTGGAGCAGGCCGTTGAGGGTGCCGGCGCCGGCCGGGCCGCGGTGCATGGGGGCGAGGACCTGGATGTCGCGGCGCGGGTCGAGCCCGAACTTGGCGGGAATCCGACGGGCGGCCACCTCCACGGTGACCCGGCCGGCGTCCTCCGTCTCGTCCTCCACGAAGAGGAAGAAGTCCTTCATGCCGTCGGTCACCGGGTGCTGCCCCGCGTTGATCCGGTGCGCGTTGGTCACCACCCCGGACTGCTGGGCCTGCCGGAAGACCCGGGTGAGCCGGACGGCGGGCACCGGGCTGCCGTCGGCCAGCAGATCCCGCAGCACCTCCCCCGCGCCGACGCTGGGCAACTGGTCCACATCGCCGACGAACAGCAGATGCGCCCCCGGCGGTACGGCCTTCGCCAGCTTGTTGGCGAGCAGCAGGTCCAGCATGGACGCCTCGTCCACCACCACCAGGTCCGCGTCCAGGGGGCGGTCCCGGTCGTAGGCGGCGTCCCCGCCGGGCCTCAGCTCCAGCAGCCGGTGCACGGTGGACGCCTCGGCGCCGGTCAGCTCGGCGAGCCGCTTGGCGGCCCGGCCGGTGGGCGCGGCCAGCACCACCTTCGCCTTCTTCGCGCGGGCCAGCTCCACGATCGAGCGGACCGTGAAGGACTTGCCGCAGCCGGGGCCGCCGGTCAGCACGGCGACCTTCTCCGTCAGCGCCAGCCGCACGGCCGCCTCCTGCTCGGGCGCCAGCTCCACCCCCGTACGCCCTCGCAGCCAGCCCAGCGCCTTGTCCCAGGCGACGTCCCGGAAGCCGGGCATCCGGTCCTCGCCGGTGCGCAGCAGCCGCAGCAACTGGGCGGAGAGGGAGAGTTCGGCGCGGTGGAAGGGGACGAGGTAGACGGCGGTGACCGGCTCGCCGCCGTCGGGGCCGGGGACCGTCTCCCGGACGACACCCGGGTCCTCGCCGTCCTCCCGTGGGGGCGCGGCGAGTTCGGCGAGGCAGTCGATGACCAGCCCGGTGTCCACCTGGAGCAGTTTGACGGCGTCGGCGATCAGCCGTTCCTCCGGGAGGAAGCAGTGCCCCTGGTCCGTCGACTGCGAAAGGGCGTACTGGAGGCCCGCCTTGACCCGCTCCGGGCTGTCGTGCGGGATGCCGACGGACTGGGCGATCTTGTCGGCGGTGAGGAAGCCGATGCCCCAGACGTCGGCGGCGAGGCGGTAGGGCTGGTTCTTCACGACGGAGATGGAGGCGTCGCCGTACTTCTTGTAGATCCGTACGGCGATGGAGGTGGACACCTCCACGGTCTGGAGGAAGAGCATCACCTCTTTGATCGCCTTCTGTTCCTCCCAGGCGTCGGTGATCTTCTTGGTGCGTTTGGGGCCGAGGCCGGGCACCTCGATGAGCCGTTTCGGCTCCTCCTCGATGATCTGGAGCGTGTCCAGTCCGAAGTGCTGGGTGATGCGGTCGGCGAAGACCGGGCCGATGCCCTTGACCAGCCCGGAGCCGAGGTAGCGGCGGATGCCCTGGACGGTGGCGGGCAGCACCGTCGTGTAGTTCTCCACCGTGAACTGCTTGCCGTACTGCGGATGGGAGCCCCAGCGGCCCTCCATCCGCAGCGACTCCCCCACCTGGGCGCCGAGCAGCGCGCCGACGACGGTGAGGAGATCACCGGCGCCGCGTCCGGTGTCGACGCGGGCGACGGTGTAGCCGTTCTCCTCGTTGGCGTACGTGATCCGCTCCAGCACACCTTCGAGCACGGCCGACGTCCGTTCGGCCGACGTCCGTTCGGCCGCCGTCCGCCCGGCCATGGGGTTCCCCGCCTGTTGAGCCATGCCGCCGACGGTACCGCCGGACGCTGACAACGGTCGGAGCCTGTGGACAACCGGCCGACCGACCGTTGTCACCCGCCCGCAGGTCAGCGCCGCTCGGCCGGATACGGGGTACGCCCCCCGAAGGCGTCCCGGCCGCGATCACCGGCACCGTCGCCGACGCGGTCACCGGCACGGTCGCCGACGCGGTCACCCGCGCTGTCGTCGGCGTACCGCAGGGCGTCGGGGGCGTCCGGGGCGTCGTACGCCTCGCCCCGGCCCCGGCTCGGCCACCACATCGCGCGGCCCAGCAGCACGGCCAGCGCCGGTACGAGGACGATCGACAGGACGACGGCGGAGAGCAGGATGCCGAGGGCGGTGGAGAAGCCGACCTCCTGGGTGGCCGGGTCGGCGACCAGGCTGGCGAAGGAGCCGGCGAGGACGAGCCCGGCGGTGGTGATGGCGGGCGCGGTGTGCCGTACGGCCTTGGCGACGGCCTTGCGGACCGGGACCGGGCGGGCCATCTCCTCCCGGATCCGGTCGCTGATCAGGATGTTGTAGTCGGTGCCGAGGGCGACCACGAAGAGGAAGAGGACCAGGGGCAGGGTGAAGGTCACCCCGGCCCGGTCCAGGGTGTGCTGGAAGGTGAAGGTGGCGGCGCCGAGGGTGGCGGTGAAGCCGAGGCCGACGGCGATCAGCAGCACCACGGGCGCGATGAGCGAACGCAGCAGCAGGAGCAGGATCAGGGCGATGAGGGCGGCGGCGATCGGGAAGACCTTGCGCAGGTCCTTGTCGACGGCCTCGGAGATGTCGGAGTAGATCGCGGCGGTGCCGGTGATGTGGGCCTCGGCGCCGTCCGGGGTGTGTTCGGCGAGGGCGCCGCGCACCGGTCCGGAGACCAGTTCACGGGCCTCGGAGGTGTCGGAGGCGACCTTGAGGACGACGCCGATGGCCGCCGCGTCACGGTCCTTGTCGTACTGGGCGGGCAGCACCTGTCCCACGCCCTCGGTCCGGGCGAGCGCGCCCGCCAGCGAGTCCACGGCGCCCTGGTCGAGAGGCCGGTCGGCACGGACGTAGACGGTGTGCGGGTCGGTGGCGCCCGCGGGCATGCTGCGGGCGATCTCCTCGGAGACCCTCACCGCGTCGGTGCGGTCCGGGGCGGGCTGGTCGTAGCTCATCTTGACGCCCATGGCGCCGGCCGAGAGGACACCGAGGAGGGCGAGGGCGGCGGCGGCGTGGCGCACGGGCTTGTGGGCGACGGCGTCCCCGACGCGGGCGGCGAGTCCGCCGCGCGGCTCCTTGCGCCACGCCTTGGTCGGCCAGAACATCGCCCGGCCGGTGACGGCGAGCAGCGCGGGCATCAGGGTCAGGCTGGCCAGCAGCATCACGAGGACGGAGACGGCGATGGACGGGCCGAGCACCCGGAACTGGCCGAAGCTCGCGATGCCGAGGGTGGCGAACGCGGCGACGATGGTCAGTCCGGCGGAGGCGATGGCGCCGCCGACCTTGGCCGCGGTGGCCGCGGCGGCCTCGCGGGCGTTCTGCTCGGGGTGGGTGCGCAGTTGCTCGCGGAAGCGGAAGAGGAGGAAGAGGAAGTAGTCGATGCCGATGCCGAGCAGGATGACGTTGATCAGGGACGGTACGGAGCCGTCGAGCCGGATGTCGAAGAGCTGGGCGGCGCCCGCGACCGCGCCCATCGCGACACCGCCGATCAGCGAGCAGGCCAGCAGGGGCAGGAGCGCGGCGAGGGGGCTGCGGAAGACCAGGACGTTGAGGAGGACGATGAGCCCCATGGTGAGCGCGCCGATGATCACCTCGCGGTGCTCACCCGCCTCGGCGGTGTCCACGGTGGAGGCGATGCCGCCGGTGAACCCGGCCCGCAGCCCCGCGTCCTCGAACTCCTGCCGGGCGTCGTCCCGGAACTCCTCGTAGACGTCCTGGAGTCCGGGGTCGTTCATGTTGCCGGACAGGGAGAGGGACAGGAGCTGGAAGGCGCCGTCGGGCGAGGTCGGGCCCGCGGAGAGCTTCGGCTTCTGGGAGTGGTCCTCCATCAGCGGCTCCTCGGCCGGCGGCATGGTGACCTTCCGGTCCGCGAGGTCGGCGGCTATCGCGCCGATCCGCTCCCGGTCGGCGCCGGTCAGCTTCGCGCCGTCGGCGCGGGCGACGAGGACGGTGGCCGCGTTGGCGTCCGGCTTGGTGCCGAACTCGTCCTCGGCGACCTGGAGGGCGGCGGCGGAGTCGTACCCCTTCGGCAGGAAGTCCCCGGGCTGGGAGTCGGTGGCTTTGTACATCAGCGACTGGCCGACGACCGTCAGGGCGATGCCGAG
Source organism: Streptomyces sp. NPDC091377 (assembly GCF_044757045.1). NCBI lineage: Bacteria > Bacillati > Actinomycetota > Actinomycetes > Kitasatosporales > Streptomycetaceae > Streptomyces > Streptomyces sp. NPDC091377. The sequence continues at coordinate 468,223 of NZ_JBIVUE010000002.1, forward strand.
CACCGCCCAGACGATGATCGTCAGCCAGCGCCGACGCGTGGCGAACGAGGTCAGACTGCGGATCATGGTGTTCTGGGCCTCTTCCGGAGACGGGAGCGGGGTACGTCTCCCAGCCCATCAACACGGGGGCACTCCGGGCATCGTGCACGGGACGGAACAGCACCCGGGACCCCGGTCATGGGCGGCCCGGGGGCCAGTACCGGGGTACTGGCCGGTGATCCGCCGGGGTGGGGAGGAGCCCCCGGGCGGGGCGTGGTCGGATGAGAGGGACGGGAAGAAAGCACGGAACCGTGCGAGGCGAAGAAGGCACCGGCACGGAACGGAACCGTACGAGGCGAAGACAGCACCGGCACGGAACCGTACGAGGCGGGACGCGGACAGGGAAGGCGCTGGATGAACCGCGAGCACGGGATCGGGGACGCGCTCCGGCGGGCCGGGCGGTGGTACCTCCGGCACGCGCGGGAGCGCGGACTGGTCTCCCCGGCGCTGTCCTGGCTGCGCAACGACGTACTGATCCTGTTCGTGACCGTCCTGGAACTCGTCGACTACCTCGGGACGGCCGCGAGCAGCCCGTGGGACGCGACACCGGTCGGGGTGGTGCTCCTGGTGCTGACCTCCGCGCTGCTGCTGCCGCGGCACAGCCATCCGGTACGGACGCTGATGGCGCTGGTCGCCGCGCAGACCGCGGTGGGCCTGATCGTCCCGATGGGCCAGGGGGTGAGCGTGCCGATGCTCCTCGCCTTCTACGGGGTCGCGCGGACCGCGGACCGGCCCACCGTGATCTGGGCGGGCGTCCTGACCGTGGGCGCGACGGCGGTGCGCTCGCTGGTGGCGGGGGTGGAGTTCGCGGCGGTCGCCGGGGACACCCTGGGTCCGGTCCTCGTCGGGGCCATCGCCGTGTGGGTACGGCAGTGGCGGCGGCAGACCGCGCTGACCCGGCGGCTGCTGGAGGAGCGGGCGGTGACGGACGAGCGGCGCCGGATCGCACGCGAGCTCCACGATGTGGTGGCGCACCACATCACCACGATGTATCTCATGTCGGGGGGCGCCCGGACGATGCTGGACCACGATCCGGCGGCCACCCGCGAGGCCCTGGTCACCCTGGAGACGTCGGCGCGTTCGGCGCTCGGCGAGATGCGGGCGCTGCTGGGGGTGCTGCGCAGTGACGACGCGCCGGACGCCCCGTCGGAGCCGCAGCCGGGGGTGGCCGACATCGAGCGGCTGATCGAGAGTTCGAAGGCGGCGGGGGTGCCGGCCGAGTTGCACATCACGGGTGAGCCGCCCGCCGAGGCCGTCCCCGCGACGACCGGGCTGACCCTGTACCGGGTGGTCCAGGAGGCCCTCACCAACGCCCGCAAGCACGCGAGGGGCGCGCACGCGGTGGTACGCCTCGACTACGGCCCCGGCCGGGTCACGGTCACCGTCACCGACGACGGCCGTCCCCGCCCGCACGGTCTCGCGGGCCGCCGTACGGCGTCGTCGCTGGCGGGGGGCGGGTATGGTCTGCTCGGCATGAGGGAACGCGTCGCGGTGCACGGGGGCTCTCTGGAGGCGGGGCCGCGTGCGGAAGGCGGGTTCCGGGTGAGGGCGACGGTGCCGCTGCCGCCCTCGTGAGCCCGGGGTGTCCCGCCCGTTCTCCGGAACCATGAGACCGGTGTCCCGCCCGTTCTCCGAGACCGGGAGGAAGCCCCCGTAAGACAGGAAGACGTGCTCTCCATGACGACACCACCGCACAGCCCCGCGACGACCGGCGCCGCGCCCCTCACCGTGCTGATCGCCGACGACCAGCCGCTGGTCCGTATGGGCCTCGCCCTGATCCTGCGGGCGGCCCCGGACATCGAGGTCGTGGGCGAGGCCGGGAACGGCGAGGAGGCCATCGAGGCGGCGCACCGGCTGCGGCCCGGGGTGGTCCTGATGGACATCCGGATGCCGGTCCTGGACGGGGTGACGGCGACGGAGCGCCTGGTGAGCGCGTTGCCGGAGACCCGGGTGCTCGCGCTGAGCACCTTCGACATGGACGAGTACGTGATCCGCGCGCTGCGGGCGGGGGCGTCCGGGTTCCTGCCGAAGGACGTGTCGCCCGAGGAACTGACGGCGGCGCTGCGTACGGTGCGCGGTGGTGAGGCGGTGGTGGCGCCCCGGCTGCTGACCCGGCTGATCTCCACGTTCGTGGCCGGCCCGACGCTGACGGCCGACCTCTCGGACCTGACCCCGCGTGAGATCGAGATCCTCCGCATGATCGCCTCCGGCCTGGACAACTCGGAGATCTCCGCGGCGCTGGGGATCGGCGTCCAGACGGTCAAGAACCATGTCACGAACGTCTTCGCCAAGCTGGGCGTCCGGGATCGCGCGCAGGCGGTGATCGCGGCGTACGAGTCGGGCCTGGTACGGGCGCGGAACGCGGAGGGCTGAGGGCTCGGGGCTGGGGGTTCGGGGCTGGAGGTTCGGGGCTGGGGGTTCGGGGCTGGGGGTTCGGGGCTGGGGGTTCGGGGCTCGGGGCTGAGGGCTCGGGCTGGGGACTCGGGGCTGAGGGCTCGGGGCTGAGGGCTCGGGCCGGGGGGCTCGGGGCTGAGGGCCAAAGGCCGGGGACTCGGGGCTCGGGCTGAGGGCTCGGGGCCGGGACTCGGGGCCGAGGGCTCGGGGCTCGGGGCCGGGGACTCGGGGCCGGGGACTCGGGGCTCGGGGTCGGGGACTGAGGGTCGGGGACTGAGGCCCCCTTCGGGCCGGGCCCGGGTCAGAGGCGGGCGTCGGTGAGGATGCGGTGCATCAGGTCGGGCGGCAGCGCGGGGTGGGCGGCGGCTGCCTCGGCGGTCCCGGGTTCTGGGTCGTGGAGCAGCCGCTCCAGCAGCGGGGCGGGGGTCCGGGGATGCCGGGCCGCTTCGCTTCGTACGTGGCTGTCGGCGTCGTCGGCCGGCCGGTGCAGCGTGGGCGGCGGCAGGTCCGGGTCCTTCAGGGCGAGTCGGCGTAGGCGGGGGTCCGGTTCGTCGGCGTAGGTGCGCAGGACGTGGCGGGGGAAGTTCGGGTGGTCGACGTGGGTCGGCCGGATGTGGGAGACGTCCCCGTGCGCGCGGACGAGCCGTTCCAGGACGTCCGGCGGGGTGTCCGGCCGCCGGGCCGCGGCGCGCCGCACGGCGAGGACGGGGTCGGCGTCGAGCCGCTGCCAGGCCCATGCGGGAAGATCGCGGCAGGAGGCGAGGACCCGCCGGAAGACGGGGTGCGGGCAGTCGAGGTGGGTGAGCTTCTCGGCGAGGGGCGCGTCGCGCAGCCAGCCCGGTTCGACGGGGTGCCAGTTGAGCGCCAGGTCGGCGTCGATGTCCCCGGCCTCGCTGTCGGCCTCCAGCCGGGCGTACAGCCGGGCGCGGGTCTCGGCGTCGACGTGCCGGCTCTGTGCGACGGCGGCGCGGACGAGGGAGTCCTCGATGCCGAGGAGACGGGTGACCATGTCGGCGGAGAGGTGGGGGTTCTCGGCGACGGCTCGGCGGACGTCGGCGTCCTCGGTGTCCATCAGCCCGTCGAACCGATCCTGGGTGAGGGGGACGCTGCGGGCGGCGTTGACGCGGGTGGCGGGGTCGGCCAGGCAGCGGTCGTACCACTCCGGCGGGACACCGGGATGACGGCGCTCGATGGCCGCGGCGCGCACCTCGGGGTCGGGGTCTCCGAGCAGGGCGAGTTGGGCGGAGGCGGGCCGGTCGTGCCAGGTCAGCGCGACGGCGACGCGCAGCTTGGGGTCCGGGTCGGCGACGAGTACGGTCCGGGGGGCGCCGTACGCCTCTTCCAGGGTGCCGATGTCGAACACCACCCGGCGGTCGACCAGGTGCCGGACGAAGTTCGGGAACGCGTCCCGGAGTTCCGGGTCGGGGTGGGCGGCGATCCCGCGCCGCATGGCCGGTGAGACCCGGTCCCCGTGCAGCAGCGCCGCGCTGTGGGCGTCCCCGTGCGTGAGCAGGGCCGCCACGACGCCGTCCGGCAGCCGCCCCGGCCGCAGGGCCAGCCCGTGCCGGCCGGCGTCATGCGCGGCGAGCCGGATGAGGAGGCCCTCGCCGGCGGCGGGATTCCGGGCCAGCCCGGACAGGTGCGGGTGCTTGAGGTGGGTCATACGCTCCCAGTTTGCCGGAGCAAGCGGGCTCCGAGGAGAGATACGTGGAAAGATTCACGCCAGAGTAAGACATTCCGCATACCTGGAACTTAAAATTCCATCGGGAGACATTTCATCGCCAGTGATCACATACCGGACGATCACTACCGCAGTCCGCCCATGGAAACCTGGATGGTTGATCGATTTTAAGACGTGCCGGGAAAGAAAAGGGGCGGCATTTCGTAAAGTCTCGACCTACTCTTGCCCAAGCGTCTTCGCGGCAACCGATCACGCATCCCGCATTCGGAGCGGAAAGACGTCTCCGAATGCCCTAGGAGCGGTGCAGCAGTCCGCGCAAATGGGCACACCCTCTCGACTGTTCTCGGCAAGAAGAACGTCCAGTTCCGCCTGTTTCGAAGGCGCACAAGCACCATACCGTCGGGGGAATGCTCTTCCCTGTGCGCGGATCCGGAGTAATCCGAACTGCGAAGGAAGAGAATCGGCATGCGAATCAGGAAGCTCATGGCGACCACGCTGGCGGGCGGCGCGCTGACCGCCGGCCTGGCGATGGCGACGGCGACACCCGCCACGGCGGACGGCAACACGGCGTTCGAGACCGACTGCTCGCCGGGCGAGGTCTGTCTGCACTACAACTCCTCGGCCTACGGGTACGGCGCGGTCCTCGTGCAGTACGGCTGGTACTCGGACTACGCGGGCTACACCTTCCGGGCCGGCAAGAACGGCAGCGCCGGGGCCGGCGTCGACGTCAAGAACAACGCCGCCGCGGTGGACAGTTTCACCGGCAGCACGTTCCGCGTGTTCTACAACAGCGGCTACAACTGCAATGTCGCCTGCCAGGACATCCCGCCTTACTACACCAGAGATCTCAACTCGACGATGAAGAACCAGAACGCGTCGGGCAGGACCATCTGAGTCCCGACCAGGATATCCGGGGGCGCGGGTCCCGGCCCGTGCCCCCGGCACTGAAGAATCAGTCCCGGCACCGGCCTCCGCTCAGAAGAATCAGAAAACTCGGGAGTAGGCACCACTGTGTCTCATACAATACGCCGCTATTCTGCTCTCTTGGTCTGTGTGCCGCTGCTCCTGACCGGCTGCTCGGACGGCAACAGCTCATCGGAGGATGCGAAGGGGAATTCCAAGGAACCGCCCGCCGTCGCCGAGACGCCGAAGATCACTCACGCCAATGACAGATCAATGCCGTTGGACACCTATCTGCTGAACCCGGAGCAGCGGCAGACCTTGGAGAACGCCTACGCGGGGCTGGTGTCCGACTGCATGAAGCGGTTCGGGTTCGACTACACGGTCCCGCGGGCCGCCGCGGAACAGCGAACCGGCGACGCCCCGACCACGCGGACCGACGGCCGCTTCGGGGTACAGAGCACCGAGCAGGCGGAGAAGTGGGGTTACCACCCCGTGGGAGGCATCCCCGAGCAGCCTGACGGTCCCTGGGGGAACAGGGGCCAGAAGATGACGGCTGTGATGCAGACGGCCGAGCGCGGATCGGACGACCCCGAGGAGGAGAAGTTCGGGTCCGGTGGGCAGGTCATCAACGGCCAGACCGTCCCGGACCACGGCTGTGTCGGAGAGGCACGCAAGAAGCTCACCGGCTCGGTCGACGGGAGTGTGGGCGACCCGCAGACGTCCACCGATCTCAAGCTCGACACACTGGCGAAGGCCCAGCAGGACGCCCGTACCCGTGCGGTGTTCGCCGAGTGGTCGACGTGCATGAAGGGGAAGGGCTTCGACTACGCCGACCCGCTGGCCGCCAACGGCGACGAGCGGTGGGTGCGGACCCCGCAGCCCACCCGGCACGAGATCCAGGTCGCCACGGCCGACCAGGAGTGCCGGGCGAAGCACAACGTGGTGGGCGTCTGGTTCGCGGTCGACCACGCCTACCAGGAGCGGGCCGTGGAGCAGAACGCCGAGGCGCTCAGCGAGGCCAAGGCGGACATCGACGGCATGCTCAAGGCGTCCGCGAGCGAACTGGCCGGGTGACCGATGGACCGGCTGAAGCAACCGGAACCGCACCACCCGTCGGACCCGGACCCGGAGCCGGGTTCGCCGGTCCGGATGACCCGGCGGCGGTGGGTGGCCGCCGTCGCCGCGGGGTCGACCCTGCTGGCGGTGGCCGGGTTCGCCGCCGCGCAGGTCATCAAGTCACCGGCCCAGGCCGCGGCCGACACCGAACCGCCGCCCGCCGATGTGCTGACCGCCCCGGTGGAGCGGCGTGTGCTGAAGGAGACCGTGGTGGTACGCGGGACCGTGGCGGCCGGGCAGTCCGTGACCGTGACCCCGGTGGCGGGAGGCGAGGAGGGCGCCGCCGAACCGGTGGTGACCAAGCTGCCGGTCGACGCCGGGGACACCGTCCGGGCCGGGCAGCTTCTGCTGGAGGTGTCCGGCCGCCCGGTGTTCGTGCTGAAGGGCGAACTGCCCGTGTACCGGGATCTCAAGCCGGGGGCCAAGGGCGATGACGTCACCCAGATGCAGAAGGCGCTGCGGGGCCTGGGGCACGGCACCGGCGACGACCGGTCGGGCGTCTTCGGATCCGGCACGAAGGCGGCACTCCGGTCCCTGTACGCCGGGCTCGGCTACGACCCCAAGCCCGCGGCCGACGACGGCGAGGCCGTCGAAGCGGGGGAGGCGGGCGTCCGGGCCGCCGAACGCGCCCTGGAACAGGCGGAGTCGGCGGCGGACCGCTCCGCGGCGGAGACCGGCGGGGGGACGGCAGACGGTACGACGGGCGGCGCTACGGGCGGTACGACGGCCGGTGCTACGGGCGGTACGACCGGCGGTACCGGCAGCGGTGAGGGCACCACGGGCGGCGGTTCCGATGCCGGTGGTGACGGTGACGGTGACGGTGGTGGTGACGCGGAGGCCGAGCGGGCGCTGCGGTGGGCTCAGGAGGACCTGGAGACAGCTCGTGAGACGTTGGCCGAGGCCCGGGCGGCCGACGGTCCGATGCTGCCGGCCGCCGAGGTGGTGTTCCTGCCCGGGTTCCCGGCCCGGGTGGACTCGGTGTCCGCCTCGGTCGGTTCGCCGGTGACCGCCGACGTGATGACCGTGTCGACGGGGCAACTCGTCGTCCAGGGCCATCTTCAGGAGCGTCAGAAGGGTCTGGTCAGGTCCGGTCAGCGGGTCGAGATCCTCGACGAGCGCTCCGGCACCACCGTCCCCGGGACGGTCCGGTCCGTGGGGAAGACCCTCGGCGCGGACCAGCGGCAGGACGGCACGTCCGAGGAGGGCGAGGAGGGTGAGGGCGCTCCGTCCGCGCCCGAGGGCTATCCGGTCGTGGTGAAGCCCGACAAACCTCTGGACCGCGCGCTGGCGGGTCAGGAAGTACGGCTCACCGTGGAGGCCGGTTCCACGGGCGGCAAGGCACTGGTGGTGCCGGTCACCGCGGTGTCCGTGGGCCCGGACGGCAAGAGCGCGGTCACCGTCGTCGCGACGGCGGGCGCACAGCACCGGGTGCAGGTCAGGGCCGGTACCCAGGGCGACGGATATGTGGAGGTGGTCCCGGTGGATGGAGGCCGTCTGGAGCCCGGCGCCCTGGTGGTCACCGGCGTACGGCAGACGGACGCGCCCGGCGGAGGCGGTGCATGAGCCTGCGCGCGGGCCGCGCCCTGTTCCGCCGCCGGGGAGCGGAGCGGGCGGCCGTGCCGGGGACGGAGCCCGTGCCGGGTCAGGAGTCCCCGGGTCAGCAGACCCCGGGGCGGGAACCCCCGGTCGTGGAGTTCCGTGGCGTGGGGCTGACCTACCCCGGCCCGCCGCCCGTCACGGCGCTGCGGCCCTGCGATCTGGTCGTGCGGCGCGGGGAGTTCGTCACGGTGATCGGGCCCTCCGGGTCGGGCAAGTCCACCTTCCTGAACGTGGCGGGGCTGCTCGACGCGCCGACGGAGGGCTCGTACCTCCTGGACGGGATCGATGTCGCCGGTGCGGGTGAGGCGGCCCGCGCCGCCCTGCGGGGCCGGCACATCGGCTTCGTCTTCCAGTCGTTCCATCTGATGCCGCACCGCAGCGCGCTGGAGAACGTCACGCTCGCCATGGTCTACAACCGCTCCCCGCGCGCCGACCGCACGGCACGGGCGCGCGCCGCCCTCACCCGGGTGGGACTCGGCCACCGGATCGACGCGCTCTCCACCCGCTTGTCCGGCGGTGAGCGGCAGCGGGTGGCGATCGCGCGCGCCCTGGTGAGCAGACCCTCGCTGCTGCTGTGCGACGAACCCACGGGCAACCTCGACACGACGACGGCGGAGAGCGTGCTGGCGCTGCTGGACGAGTTGCACGGGGAGGGCATGACCGTGCTCGTCATCACCCACGACCCCGCCGTCGCCGCCCACGGCGAACGCACGGTCGCCATCCGGGACGGGGTCCTCGCGGAACAGCGCGCCGGAAGCCGTCAGGAGGAGGTCCTCGGATGAGCGGCACGCACACCGGCGAGGGCACCACGCCCACGGAGGGGCGGACCGCCGGCCGGCGCTCGCTGACCGTGTTCTCCGCGCTCTCCCCGCGCGACCTGTTCAGCGAGTCCCTGGCCGGAATGCTCCAGCGGCCGGCGCGCTCGGTGCTCACCGCGCTGGGGACCGTGCTGGGAGTCGGCACCTTCGTCGCCGTTCTCGGTCTGACGGCGACCGCCTCCTCGCAGATCGACTCCCGTTTCGACCTGCTCAGCGCCGGTGAGGTCACCATCGAGGACGTGGGCCACCAGGAGAACGAGTTCGCCGGTTTCGCCTTCCCCGACGACGCGGACGACCGGATCGAGGCGTTGAACGGCGTCCAGCACGCGGGCGTCTACTGGCAGGTGCGGCCCACCGCGTCCGACACGGTCCGCGCGTCCCCGCTCGCCGACTCGGCCGGTGAGCGGGCCCAGATCCTGGCCGCCTCACCCGGAACGCTCCAGGCCGCCCTGCCCACCCTCGCGCAGGGGCGGCTGTACGACGACTTCCAGCAGGACACCGCGGCGCGGGTGGCGCTGCTGGGCTCCGGGACGGCCGCCCGGCTCGGCATCACCACGCTGGACACACGGCCGGCGGTGTTCATCGACAACGAGCCGTTCGCGGTGATCGGCATCGTGGACGACGTCCAGCGCAAGGCCGACCTGCTGCTGAGCGTCGTCGTCCCGAGCAGCACGGCGGAGGAGTTGTGGGGTGCCCCCGCGGAGGGCGGCGCGAAGATGCTGGTGGCGACCAGGACCGGGGCGGCGGCCCAGGTGGCGCACGAGGCGCCGACCGCGCTACGGCCGGACCACCCCGAGTACCTCAAAGCCACCCCGCCGCCCGACCCGAGGACACTGCGTACGTCGGTCACCTCCGACCTGGGGCAGCTCTTCCTGCTTCTGGCCGCGATCTGCCTGGTCATCGGTGCCGTGGGGATCGCCAACACCACGCTGGTGGCCGTGCTGGAACGCACCGGCGAGATCGGTCTGCGCCGGGCCCTCGGCGCGCGCAGCCGCCACATCACGCTCCAGTTCCTCGCGGAGTCGGGCGCGCTGGGGGCCCTGGGCGGTCTGGTCGGCACGAGTGTCGGCGTGATCACGGTGGTCACGGTGTCGGTGGTACGGGACTGGACTCCCGTGGTCCACCCGGTCACCGTCGCCGCCGCCCCCGCGGTCGGCCTGGCCACGGGTCTCCTCGCGGGCCTGTACCCGGCGTGGCGCGCGGCCCGCATCCAACCGGCGGAGGCCCTGCGCCGCTGACCCGACGACCGTCGCCCCCGACATCAACGCCCGCCGCGCCTCACGGCATCGAGAAAGAGGACGAACACAGAGACGGGGAAGGCGAGGGGGCCTTGAGCGGGGGCTTTGGAGTCGCGGATACGGATGCGGGTGGGGGTGGTTGCGATCTCTACGCAGGAGTCGCCGTCGCCGAAGCTTGAGTAGGACGACTTCCACCATGTCTCACGGCCGGTCATGGACCCTCACCGCCTCCAGGAAGCAGGCGAACGCCTCGACAGGAAAGCTCAAGGACCCTAGAGCACGGTCCTTGGAGTCACGTATGCCGACCCGGGTGGGGGTGGTTGCGATCTCGACGCACTCGTTGCCGTCGCCGGGGCCTGAGTAGGACGACTTCCGCCAGGTGTCCATGGGGGCGCTCACAGCTCCTTCGTAAGGGTGTGGATGAACGCACGTGACCGTTCAGGGTCGAGTGATGCAGCCTCCACCTTACGAAGACTCGTGCGATAGGTGTTGAGCTGGGCCTCGGAATCGATGAAGGCAGAGCCGTGCAGGGCATCGCGGAGGACCGTATCCAGCTTGGGCAACGGGCCGCCGACGTAAGTCATCGTGCTGGATGCCCTGGCGAAGCCGTCCTGGTCGAACGGAATGACCCGCAGGGTGACATGGTCCTTCTCGGAGACTTCCAGAAGGCGGGCCAGTTGGGCTCTTGACGCCGCCCGGTCACCGACCCGGATCCGCAGGGCCGCCTCGTGCAGCACCGCTTCGTACGGAACAGCCGTGGACTGACGAGCCATTCTGTGCTGGATGCGCAACTCCACCTCCTCTGGGGTCAGCTCAGGCAGTCTCGCCGAGAAGACAGCCCGCGCGTAGTCCTCCGTCTGCAACAGACCTGGCACGTACAGGATGGCCACGTGCCGCTGGAACCGGGCGTAGTGCTCCAACTCGGCCAGATCGAGGAACGGAGTGGGCAGCAACCCCCGGTACTCCTCCCACCACCCCTTGGTCCGATCAGTGGCCATTGCGACCAGAGCCTTGATGAACTCCTCATCCTTACAGGCGTAATGCGAAGCAAGTCGACGCAACCGCTGCTCACTCACCCCCGCCAGCGCGGATTCGATGTGGGTGATCTGGGCCGGACTCACCCCGAGCAGCGCCGCCGCCTGACGGGCGCTGAATCCGGCCGCTTCACGCAGCCTGCGCAGCTCAGTCGCCAGCCTGAGTTGGCGTGCCGTCACTTCGCGCCTCACGTCCTCAAACGCTCCTTTCTCGAACCTCGTTGAGCGCCAGATTACGCGATCAGCTTGCTACGTCTATACATTTAGACTTACCTTCAGTGACGCGACGGCTACTCAACGGAACGGAGTTGGTGACGCATGTCCGAACGCGCCTCCGAGGCTTGGGACTACACCCTCTACATCCCCAACGACCCCCGCGCGGTCACGGTATGCCGCCGTACCCTGCGTCTCATCCTCACCCTGCACGGCCTCGTCCAACTGGTCGACACCGCGGAGCTGCTCGCGGCCGAGCTGGTCGGCAACGCCGTGCGGCACACTCCCGGCCCGGCCGCGCTCAGGGTGCGGCGCAATCCGCGGGGCATGGTGTGGATCGGGGCGTGGGACACCGACCCGGGGCCACCGGAGCCGCCCAAGCCCGCTGATTCGCCAGGGGACTTGGAGGAGGGTGGCCGGGGGCTCGGCCTGGTCGTGGCGTGTGCCGATCACTGGGGCTGGCAGCCGTCCGCCCGGTTCGGGGACCGGGGCAAGTACGTGTGGTGCGAGCTGGGGACGGCCTAGGGACCGTCAGGCGACTTCGGGAGTTCGATCCGCAAGGTGAGGCCCCCGGCGGGGTTCCCGGTCGCGGTGGCCGTGCCGTGGTGGGAGGCGGCGATGGAGCGGACGATGGCCAGGCCCAGACCGTGGCCCGAACGGTCGCTGCCGACCCGGGACCTGGCCCGGTAGAAGGGCTCGAAGAGCCGTTCCACCACGGCGGGTTCGACGTACGGGCCGGTGTTCTCCACCTCCACCACCACCGTCGTCTCGTTCTGGACGACGGCGAGGTGGACCACGCCGGCCTCGGGAACGTTGTGGGTGAGGGCGTTGTCGAGGAGGTTGAGGATCAGTTGCCGCAGCAGGGTGGCGTTGCCCATGACCTCGCAGTCGGGCTCGGTGTCAACGGTCAGGCGGACCCCGCTCGACTGCGCCTGCCCGGCACGGTCCGCGGCGGCCCGTTCCACGAGGTCGGCGAGGTCGACCGGGTCGGGGTCGAAGGGGGCGTGGTCCGCCGCGGCGAGGTCGAGCAGGGCCCGTACGACACTGATGTTGCGCTCGTTGGTCTCCTGGAGCAGCGAGGTGAGTTCGGCGAGTTCCTCGCCGGTCGGGGCGTCGGCGGCGACCTGGAGGGCGGCCCGGGTGGTCGCGAGGGGCGTGAGCAGTTCGTGGGAGGCGTTGGCGGCGAACCGCTGATGGGCGCTGAAGGACCGCTCCAGGCGGGTCAACATGGTGTCGAAGGTGTCGGCCAGTTGTTTCAGCTCGTCCTCGGGGCCGCGCGCGCGGATACGTTCCGTCAGGTTGCCGTCCGCCGCCTTGGCCGCGGCTTCGCTGATGGAGTGCAGGGGGGCCAGCAGCCGTCGGGAGAGCAGCCAGCCGGTGCCGAGGCCGAGCGTCATCACCAGGAGCACCCCGCCGGCGGACACCAGCAGGACCGTGTCCCAGACGTCCTCCTTGCTGGAGATGCTGGCCAGGTGATCGGTGCCCCCGCCCCGCACCGGGCCGACTTCGGCCGGCTGGAGGGGCTCCGAGGCCGGGGCGGAGGACGCGGGGAGGACGGTTTCCGGGACGATGACGGTCCGGCTGAAGTCGTACGTGGGAAGGAAGCGCATCCCGACGTAGATGATCGCGACCATCAGCGCGGCGCACGCCCCCAGGGCGGTGGCGAAGCCGAGGAAGAGCCGGCCGTGGATGCTCAACGTCCGGGTCCGGGTCCGGGTCCCGGTCCGGGTCCGTCGGCGCTTCGGGACCGGTCGTCTCATGGGGCGCCCAGGTAGTAGCCCACGCCGATCGTGGTGTGGACCAGGCGGGGCTGGCCGAGTTTCTTGCGCAGGGTGTGCACCACGAGGCGGACCGCGTTGGTGAAGGGGTCGGTGTGCACGTCCCATGCCTTGTCGAGGAGGTACTCGGCGCTCAGGACCCCGCCGTCGGCCCGCATCAGCAGCTCCAGGACGGTGAGTTCCTTCGCGGTGAGGCGGATCTCGGTGCCCGCGCGGGTGACCCGGCGGCGGTGGGTGTCCAGCCGTACGTCGGCGAAGGTGAGGACCGGGGCGTGGGCCATGGGACTGCGGCGGTACAGCGCCCGCAGCCGGGCGACCAGCTCGGGGAAGTCGAAGGGTTTCGCCAGGTAGTCGTCGGCGCCGAGGCCGAGGCCCTCGACCTTGTCGCCGAGCCGTGCGGCGGCCGTCAGCATCAGGACGCGGCAGTCCAGGCCCAGGGCGACGATCCGGCGGCACACCTCGTCGCCGTGGACCTCGGGCAGGTCCCGGTCGAGGACCACGGCGTCGTAGTCGTAGACGGTGAGCCGCTCCAGCGCCGCCGCCCCGTCGTACACCACGTCGACCGCGATCGCCTCCCTGCGCAACCCGATCTCCAGGACCCGCGCCATGTACCGCTCGTCCTCGACCACCAGTACCCGCACCCGCGACACCCTCTGCTCTTCATCCGTGGGCCTACCGGGTCCGTCCTACCAAACGGCACCTTTGATCCGTGTATGAGACCCCCGCCGGGGCGACCCGCGAGCAAACCTCCCCGAAAACCCCGTCCTCCTAGCGTGAGGGCCATGAATCTGTTCAAACGAGCCTGGTGGCGGCTGCGGGGCCAGCCGGGCAAGACCGTGATGCTCGTCGGTCTGTTCACCGTCATCTGCACCCTGGTCCTGTCCGGGTTCCTGATCCAGTCCGCCGCGGCACGCGCCGCCGAGTCGGCCAAGAACAGCGTGGGCGCGGTGGCCACCATGCAGCTGGATCTGAACGCCTACCTGGACGCGGGCAAGGGCACACCGGCCGGCGACGACGGGCAGCCGGGGATGATCGGCCCGGACGCCGATCTGCCCCGCGCCCTGGTGGACAAGATCTGCGCGTCATCGGTCGTGGCCAGGTGCAACTACACGAAGGACGGGGTGGCCGCCGCCACGGACCAGGTCGGACTCCATCAGCCGGTTCCGCCGCCGACCGGCCAGGACACCACCGGGGTGGACTTCTTCAAGGCGGACGGTGTCCGCGATCTGAACTCGGTCAAGGACTTCCGCAACGGCGACTCGAAAATCGTCTCCGGCTCCGGGATCACACCGGACAGCGGCAGCGACATGGTCGTGATCGAGGAGCGGGTCGCCGAGGACAACGACCTCAAGGTCGGCGACAAGGTCAAGCTCAACGCCAACGTCATGAAGCCCGACGGCAGCCTGACCACCAAGGAGACCGACTTCGTCGTCAGCGGCATCTACCGCAACAACACGGCCGACCCCAGCACCTACCTACCGCCGATGCACGCGCCCTCGAACCAGATCTACGTCACCGTGGACGGCGCGACCCGCCTTGAGGGCCGGAAACTCAGCGCCGACGGCGGCACCGTCCAGACGGCCACCTTCACCCTGCGCGACCCCGATGACCTGGACCGGCTCAAGGCGGACGCCGGGGCGGCCGGGGTGGACCCCGAGATCTTCCCGCTGAGCGTCAACGACAAGCAGTACAGGACGCTGGTCGGGCCCATCGGCAAGACGGCGGACTTCGCCTCCCTCACCGTGTGGCTGGTCGCGGTCGCGGGCACCGTCATCCTCGCCCTGATCATCGCCTCCAACCTGCGGGAACGCCGCAAGGAGATGGGCATTCTGCTCTCCCTCGGCGAGAAGAAGCCCAAGCTGCTCGGCCAGCACCTGGTGGAGGTGGTCGCCTGCGCGTTGCCGGCGATCGGTCTCGCCACCGCGGGCAGTCAGTTCATCGCCCAGGGCGTCGGTGATCACCTGCTCTCCGGTCAGGTCTCCGCCGCCCGGGACTCCCCCGCCGGCCAGGGCCCTCAGCCGGATCTCACCGACCCCACCGGCACCGCCCTCCAGGAGGACGCCCCGGAGGAGGTGGAGCCCATCGACTCCATCGACATCAGGCTCGGCGCGGGCGACATCGGCGCGGTCGGCGCCACCGGCCTCGGAATCGCGGCCCTCGCCACGCTCGTTCCCGGCATCCGGGTGCTGCGCCTGCACCCGCGCGACATCCTCACGAAGGGCGACTGACATGGCCACCCCGATCCTGCGACTCACCGGCCTGAGCCGCACCTATCAGTCCGGGAACAGCCGCCGCACCGTCCTCAAGGACGTCCACCACTCCTTCGAGGAAGGCCGGATGTACTCCGTCATCGGCCCCTCCGGCAGCGGCAAGACCACACTCCTCTCCCTCGCCAGCGGCCTCGACTCACCGACCAGCGGCACCGTCCACTTCAAGGGCGAGGACATCGCCGGGATCGGGCTGGGCCGCTACCGCAACCGCCATGTGGCCACGGTCTTCCAGTCACTGAACCTGCTCACCTACATGACGGCCGTCCAGAACATCACCTCCGCCATGGAGATCACCGGTGTGAAAGGCGTCAACAAGCGCAAACGCGCCGCCGAACTCCTCGGCCTGCTCGGCGTGGAGGAGTCCGACCGGCACCGCCGCACGCTCCAGCTCTCCGGCGGCCAGCAGCAGCGCGTCGCCATCGCCCGCGCCCTCGCCTGCGAAGTTGACATCCTCTTCGCCGACGAACCCACCGGCAGCCTCGACCAGGACACCGCCGCCGGGATCATCGAGGTGTTCCGCAAACTGGCGCACGACGACGGCAAGTGCGTGATCCTGGTGACCCACTCACGGGACGTGGCCGACGCCTCCGACGAGGTGCTCCGCCTCAAACGCGGCAGACTGACAACCGGACCTTGATCACCCCTGCCGATCCCTCCCCCGTTGGGTGACGTCCGCATGGACATGGTCCCGGCTCGCCCGCTGTGTCTCGGCGGCGGCATGGGCGGGTCGTCCGGGCGGAAGGCTCGATGTGTCACGTCGCCTGTCCCGAACCCAGGAGGAAGAACATGCATGACTCCCCGCCCGTCGTCCTGGTCCACGGCTTCTGGCACGGCAGTTGGTGCTGGAGTCCGGTGACCGAGCAACTGGCCGCCCTCGGGGTCGCGTCGGTCGCGGTCGACATGGACGGCCACGGGCTGCGCGGGCCCGCCCCCCGCTCCCGCTGGTCGCGGCCCTTCGACGCGGCGGCGTTCGCCACCGAGCGGTCGCCGGTCGCGGGGGTCACCGCGTCCTCCGCGGCGGCCGTCCTCGCCGACCAGATCCGGACGATCGGCGCCGGCCGGCCCTGTCTCGTGGTGGCGCACAGCATGGGCGGCGTGGTCGCCACCGCCGTAGCGGAACTCGTGCCCGAACTGGTCGGCGGGCTGGTCTACGTCGCCGCGTTCGCCCCGGTCAGCGGGCTGCCCGCGGTCCACTACACCACCTGCCCGGAGAACACGAGCGACAGCTTGGACCGGCTGGTCGCCGCCGGCCCCGCCCGCGTGGGCGCGATGCGCATCGACACGGGTGACCCGGAGCGGCGCGATCTGCTCAAGGAAGCCTTCTACAACGACCTCGACGACCGTACGGCGGACGCCGCGATCGCCCTGCTGGGCACGGACGCCCCGGCGGGCATACCCATCGAGCCCCTGACCCTCACCCCGGAACGCTACGGCAGCGTCCCGCACTCCTACGTGGTCTGCGGCCGGGACAACGTCCTCCCCGTCGCCCTCCAGCGCCGCTTCGTCAAGGAGATCGACGCCGTGTCCGCCACGCCCACGACCGTCACCGAACTCGACTCCTCCCACTCCCCCTTCCTGTCCCGGCCCGCCGCCCTCGCCGACGCGATCGCGGCGGCCCTGCCCGCCCTCGCACCCGAGTAGGGGCCGTCCGCGAATCCGTCTGTAACGTTCGGCTCCCCCACACCACTTCCTCAGGACAGAGAACACCGGAGGGGACGGAGGTGCAGGCGGTGGCCGACGACGAAGACCGCTTCACCGCGATGTACGACGACTGCCGCACACGCGTATGGGCCTACGTGGTCAGCAGAGCCGGGCGGCAGGTCGCCGACGAGGTGGTGAGCGAGACCTTCGCCATCGCCTGGCGACGGCGGGCGGAACTCCCGGCCGCCCCGCTGCCCTGGCTGCTCGGCGTGGCGCGGAACGTGCTGCGTGACTCGGTACGCGCCGAGGTCAGACGGGAGTCGTTCGCGGCCGAGCTGAAGGTGTGGACGGAGCGGGGGGATCACGGCCGCACCGGCGACATCGCCGACGATGTCGCCGACCGCAGTGATCTGCTCCGGGCCCTGGCCCAGTTGCCGGACGACGACCGCGACGTGCTGATCCTCGCCGCCTGGCAGGGGCTCACCCCGGCCGAGGCGGCGAAGGTCGTCGGATGTTCGGCGGCAGCCATGCGCGTACGGCTCCACCGTGCCCGCAGACGGCTGACCAGGGCGCTGGGGAGCATGCCCGCTCCGCCGCCGCAGTCGGCGTCCGCCCGCCCCCGGGTCTCGCTCGTACGAGAGGAAGTGTGAGGACGATGAGGACGACGAGAATGATGGGGACGACGGGGACGACGGGGACGATGGGGACAGCGAGGAACAGCGGCACCCGCGCCGGGGACGACATCATGGCGCGGCTCGCCGCCGCCCGGCCCGCCGCGCTGGACGACGGGGCCGTCGCCGACCCGGCGACCCGGGTGCGGGAACTCGCCACCGCCGTCCAGGCCGACGGGCCGCGCCCCCGTCGTACGGCGACCGGTCTGAAGCCCCGTGTCCCGGCGCGGCCCCGCTGGGCCATGGCCTCGGTGTCGGCGGCGATCGCCATCGGGGTCACCCTGACCGTGGTGCAGGGCGGGGGCGGCGGATCCGGGGCGGGCACGGACGCCATGGACTCCGGGCAGGGCTATCTGCTGGCCGCCGCCGCGCAGTTGGAGGCGGGCGACCGCCAGGGCGAGGGCGGCGACTTCTGGTACCAGGAGGAGCAGTCGGGCTCCCTGCACCAGGTGGCCGGGGGCGACGGTGGCGCCGGGTATGTCATCGACAGGCGGCAGACATCACAGCAGTGGCAGGCCGGGGACTGGACGGAGCGCTGGCAGCAGAGCAGCGACATCGGCACGAGGCCCGCTTCCGCCGAGGACGAGCGGGCCTGGAAGGCCGCGGGATCACCCAAGAAGTGGATCCTTCCCGGTGAGGAGGGCGAGGCCCGTTACGACGGGACAGGTGTGTTCCTCCAGGACGTCCCCAACACCGAGGACGACGACGTCCCCCATGACACCGTCTCCGTCGTGGGCGAGGCCGATCTGGGCCTGGACCAGCTGAAGGACCTGCCGACCGACCACAAGGCGCTGCGGACCTGGCTGACCGACCTGGTCGACCAGAAGTACAACGCTCCGGACGAGATCATCGACCGGCTCGTGCGGGCGCACATCCTTGAGGTCGCCGCCCGACTGCCCGTCAGCCCCGAGCAGCGCGCCGCCGCCTACCGGCTGCTGTCGGAGGACCCGAAGGTTCGGGACCTGGGGGTGATCGAGGACCGGTCCGGGCGGAAGGGGAACGGGGTGGCCCTGCCCTCCGGTGACGGTGGCCTTGAGGTCAGGCTGGTCCTGGACCGCAAGACGGGTGCGCCGCTCGGCACCCTGGACGTCACCACCCGCGCGTACGACGGCTGGAAGAAGGGCGAGACCATCCGCTACTCCACCACCCTGACCCAGCGCTGGACCGACACCGAGCCGCCCTTCGACCAGGACATGCTCAAGATCCCGACCGAACTGCCGAAGAACCCCCCGGAGCCGAAGGACTGACCCGGGGCACCCGCCCACCTACAGGGGTGGTCGCCCGCCCGGGCGGCCACCCCCGCACGGCTCCGGCACGCCCGCCCCCTCAGGCCGTACGGCGGCCTGCACGACGGCCCGTACGGCGGCCCGTACGGCGGCCCGTACGGCGGCCCGTACGGCGGCACTCTGCGGACCGGGGGAACCGGGGGGACCGGCGGGACCGGCGGGACCGGCATCAGCCTCCGGCAGCCGAGCGGCCGAAGTCGGCCAACGCCCGGAAGTCGTCCTCGCGCAGGCCGATCCTCGGGTCGACGTGGTGCAGCAGGGCCGGCGCGCGGTGGTGCGCGGTGACGTACGCCTGGTCCCGTTCGCTCTGTTCGTCGTCCACCCATGCGAACGGGCGGCCGTCGGCGTGGTCCACCAACGGCGCGGTCTTCCAGTGCACACCGTCGGGGCGCTCCTGGAACAGCGCGTCGCCGAAGTCCACGAAGGGGAGTTCGGGCAGGCCGAGCACCGGGGCGATCCAGCGGTTGGCCTCCGCCATCCATGTGGTCGCCCAGCACAGGTCGTAACCCAGCCCGAGCAGGGCCGGTCCGTGCCCCGGGGCGAGCCAGACCCGCAGGGGGCGCCGGGTGAGCCGGTACCGGTCCTCGGGGTCCCCACCGATCCGCGGCACCCTCAGGGTCACATAGCCCGCGGGGCGTCTTTCCGGCTTCGCGGCGTACGGGTTGAGGGGGCCGTCCACGTCGAGGTAGAGGAGGGGGCGGGTCACGAGGCGTCGCGGTTCCGGTCGGTCGCCCGGTGCGCCCGCTCGCGGTCCATGTCCCTGATCAACCCGGCGAGGATCTCCTCCGTGTGGGTCCACAGCAGGGCTCCGCCCGCCCCCTCCACGACCCGGCGCCGGGCGCCCGGCATCCGTGCGGCGAGGGTCGCGCCGTGGTCCGGTGAGTGGCTCTCGTCCCGCTCGCCGTACCAGATCCGCACCGGGACGCCGATCGCCCGCAGGGCGAAGGGCCAGCGCCCCGTCGCCAGTACCGTGTCCCGCGCGTATCCCGCCGCGCCCTGCGCGAACCCCTCCTCCAGTGCCCGGCGGTACGCCGCCGCGAAGCCGGGTTCCCGGTAGACGGCGAGGTCGGTCTCGGGGCTCGCGGACATCACCAGCGTCCGCATCGCGTCGGCCGTGAAGCCCGCGAAGAACTCCTCCGCGCCGGCCGGATCCGCCGCCGTCCGCTCCACCAGCCCCCGCACCTCCGGCGGCAGCGAGGGCGCGAACGCCGGGGCCGCCACCTCGTCCGCGCCGGACACCACCGCCAGCGCCGACACGGCCCCCTCCACCGCGCAGGCCAGCGCGAAGGGGGCGCCCTGCGAGTTCCCGACGGCGGCGGGGCGGCCCAGGCCGCGCAGGGCGCAGAGCCGGCGGATGTCGGCCGCGAAGTCGGCGAAGGTGCGGCCCGGCGCCGGGGTCGAGGCGCCGAGGCCCGGGCGGTCCACCGACACCAGGCGCACCCCCAGCGCGTCCGCGGCCCCCGCCCCGACCCCCAGCCAACGGCTGGTCGCCGCCCCGGGGCACAGCAGCACCGGCACCCCGTCCGGCGGTCCCCACTCGGCCCAGCCGAGCCGCCGCCCGTCCGGGAGCGCGCTCTCCCCCAACCGGGCCGGGTCCTCCACGTACACAGTCATGAACCGCATCCTGACCGCCACACCGACGTCACGCATCCGACTTTCGACCGACGCTCCGACGGACCGACGCCCCGACGCTCCGACGCCCCGACGCCCCACCTCCTCCTTCCGGGCCACGGCCGCGATTGGCTTCCGGCCCGCGGTCGCGTCCCTCCGACCCACCGCCACATCCCCTCCGGCCCACAGCCACGTTCCCCCCCGGCCCTCGGCCACGTCCCGTTCCGGCCCGCAGCCACGTCCCCTCCGGCCCACAGCCACGTCCCCTTCAGCCCGCGGCCACGTCCCCTTCCGGCCCACCGCCACGTCCCCTCCGGCCCACCGCCACGTCCCCTTCCGGGCCACCGCCACGTCCCCTCCGGCCCACCGCCACGCTCCCTCCGGCCCACGGCCACGATTCCCTTCCGGCCCACGGCCACGCTCCCTCCCGGCCCACGGCCACGCTCCCTCCCGGCCCACGGCCACGCTCCCCCCGGCCCACAGCCACATCCCTCCGACCCACCGCCACGCTCCCCCCGACCCACCGCCACGATTCCCTCCCAACCCACCGCCACGCTCCCTCCGGCCCACGGTCGCGATTCCCTTCCGGCCCACGGCCACGATCCCCCCGGCCCACCGCCACGCTCCCTCCGACCCACCGCCACGCTCCCCCCGGCCCAAAGCCACGTCCCTCCCGGCCCACCGCCACATCCCTCCCAGCCCACCGCCACGATTCCCTCCCAACCCACGGTCACGATTGGATTTCGCCGTTGCCCCAGCCCTTGCCCCGCGCTCGTGTAATCGTTTCCAATCGTCCGCACGGGGCCGCCGTGTCATCGATTTCATCGATTTCACGTGGCGGCCCGGCCGGAAGTCTCAGGTCGGTCGGTTCCACAAGGAGGTGGGTCCGCGATGGCGGGCATCAAGGATGTCGCCGCCGCGGCGGGTGTGTCCGTCGCCACGGTGTCGCGCGTGCTGAACGCGCATCCCTCGGTGAGCGCGGACGCCCGCGCCCGCGTGCTGGCCGCCGTGGAGGCGCTCGGGTACCGGCCCAACGCCGTCGCCCGCTCTCTGCGCACCGACCAGACCCGTACCCTCGGTCTGGTCATCCCGGACGTGCTCAATCCGTACTTCACGGAACTCGCCCGCTCCGTCGAGGACGAGGCCCGCGCCCTCGGCTACAGCGTGATCATCGGCAACGCCGACGAACGCCCCGAGATCCAGGACCACCACGTCCGCACCCTGCTCGACCGGCGGATCGACGGGTTACTCGTCTCCCCCACCGACTCCCCCACCGCCTCCCCCGCCGACGGCGGCACGCCCCTGCTGGCCGACGCCGCCCGCGCGGGCACGCCGATGGTCTTCGTGGACCGGTGGATCCCGGGCGTGGACGTCCCCGTCGTACGATCCGACGGGCGCGCGGCCGTAAGGGACCTGGTCGCGCATCTGCACGCCCTCGGCCACCGGCGCCTCGCGATCATCGCCGGGCCGCCCTCCACCACCACCGGCAGCGAGCGGGTGGACGCGTTCCGGGAGGCCATGGCCGAGTACGGGATCCCGCTGCCGGACGCCTGGATCGGCCAGGGCGACTTCCAGGCCGAGAGCGGGCGCCGGGCCACCGAGGCGTTCCTCGCGCTGCCGGAGCCTCCCGAGGTCGTCTTCGCCGCCGACAACCTGATGGCGCTGGGCGCGTTGGACGCGCTGCGCGCCCGGGGGCTGCGGGTGCCCGACGACATCGCGCTGGCCGCGTTCGACGACATCCGGTGGTTCGTGCACACCGATCCGCCGATCACCGCCATCGCCCAGCCGACCGGGGAACTGGGGCGGGCCGCGGTACGGGCGCTGGTCGACGTCATCGAGGGGCGCTCCCCCCGGTCCGTGACGCTGCCCGCGCGGCTGGTCGTACGCCGCTCGTGCGGGGCACGGGGCGATGAGCCGTCCGTACCCGCCCCCTCCCCTGCCACGAACAGGAGTGAGCCGTGAACGAGCAGCGTGCCGCGAACGAGCAGCGAGCCGAGAACGAGCAACGAGCCGTGAACGCGGAGGAACCGGTCGCGCCCGAACTGCTGCGCGTCGAGGGCGTCCGCAAGGCGTTCCCCGGTGTCGTCGCCCTGGACGGGGTGGACTTCCAGCTACGGCGGGGCGAGGTGCATGTCCTGCTCGGCGAGAACGGGGCCGGGAAGAGCACCCTCATCAAGATGCTCTCCGGCGCTCACACGCCCGACGCGGGGCGGATCCTGGTCGACGGCCGCGAGGTGCGGATCCAGGGCGCCCAGGACTCCGAGCGGCTCGGGATCGCCACCATCTACCAGGAGTTCAACCTCGTCCCCGATCTGACCGTCGCCGAGAACATCTTCCTGGGGCGGCAGCCGCGCCGGTTCGGGGTGATCGACCGGCGGCGGATGGAGGCCGACGCCGAGACGCTCCTCGCGCGCGTGGGCGTCCGGGTCTCGCCCCGCACCCGGGTCCGGGAACTGGGCATCGCCCGGCTCCAGATGGTCGAGATCGCCAAGGCGCTCAGTCTCGACGCCCGCGTGCTGATCATGGACGAGCCGACCGCCGTGCTGACGACCGAGGAGGTCGAGAGGCTCTTCGCGATCGTGCGCCGCTTGCGCGCGGACGGGGTCGGGGTCGTGTTCATCACCCATCACCTGGAGGAGATCGCCGCCCTGGGCGACCGGGTGACCGTCATCCGTGACGGGCGCAGCGTCGGCGAGGTGCCCGCCGCCACGCCCGAGGACGATCTCGTACGGCTCATGGTCGGACGCTCGATCGACCAGCAGTATCCGCGCGAACGGCCCGACCGGGGGCCCGCGTTGCTCAGTGTCGAGGGGCTCACCCGGGACGGGGTGTTCCACGACGTGAGTTTCGAGGTGCACGCCGGTGAGGTGGTGGGGATCGCGGGGCTGGTCGGCGCCGGACGCACCGAGGTCGTGCGGGCCGTGTTCGGGGCCGACCCCTACGACCGGGGGGCGGTACGGGTCTGCGGTGCCGCCGTCCGCGCCCATGACGTCGGCGCCGCGCTCACCGCGGGGATCGGGCTGGTCCCCGAGGACCGCAAGGGGCAGGGGCTGGTCCTCGACGCCTCGGTGGCGGACAACCTCGGGCTGGTGACGCTGCGCCGTGCCGCGCGGGGCGGGGTCGTGGACCTCAAGGGGCAGCGGGCGGACGCCGCGCGGATCGCCGGACAGCTCGGGGTGCGGATGGCCGGACTCGACCAGCAGGTCCGCACCCTGTCGGGCGGCAATCAGCAGAAGGTCGTGATCGGCAAGTGGCTGCTCGCCGACACCAAGGTGCTGATCCTCGACGAGCCGACGCGCGGCATCGACGTCGGCGCCAAGGTCGAGATCTACCAGCTCATCAATGAACTGACCGCCGCCGGGGCCGCCGTGGTGATGATCTCCAGCGATCTGCCGGAGGTGCTCGGGATGAGCGACCGGGTGCTGGTGATGGCCCAGGGGCGGATCGCGGGCGAACTCCCCGCCGACCGGGCCACCCAGGACTCGGTGATGGCCCTCGCCGTCAGCACACCTGAGACACCCCCACCCTCACCCTCACCTCCGTCCCCACCCTCACCCCCGTCCCCATCCGCATCGGCATCCCCATCCGCATCCCCATCCGCATCCCCATCCTCATCCCCATCCGCATCCCCATCCTCATCCCCCATCGACGACGACCGGACGGAGGGCCGCTCCCATGGCCAGTGACACGCTCAAGGGCAGGACGGGCGGCGGCACCTCCGCGGGCCTGCGCCGGCTGCTGCTCGACAACGGCGCGCTCACCGCGCTGATCGTCCTCGTCATCGCCCTGTCGGCGCTCTCGGACGACTTCCTGACCACCGACAACCTGCTCAACATCGGCGTCCAGGCGGCCGTGACGGCGATCCTCGCCTTCGGTGTGACGTTCGTGATCGTGTCCGCGGGGATCGACCTCTCGGTGGGTTCGGTCGCCGCGCTCTCCGCGACCGTCCTCGCCTGGAGCGCGACCAGCGAGGGCGTGCCGGTCGCGCTCGCCGTGCTGCTGGCCGTGGTGACCGGCATCGCGTGCGGTCTGGTCAACGGCTTCCTGATCTCGTACGGGAAACTGCCGCCGTTCATCGCGACGCTGGCGATGCTGTCGGTGGCGCGCGGGCTGTCGCTGGTGATCTCGCAGGGCTCGCCGATCGCCTTCCCCGAGTCCGTCTCGCACCTCGGGGACACGCTGGGCGGCTGGCTGCCGGTGCCCGTGCTGGTGATGATCGTGCTGGGGCTGATCACGGCGTTCGTGCTCGGCCGGACGTATCTGGGCCGCTCGATGTACGCGATCGGCGGCAACGAGGAGGCGGCCCGGCTGTCCGGGCTGCGGGTGAAGCGGCAGAAGCTCGCGATCTACGCGCTGTCCGGGCTGTTCGCCGCCGCGGCGGGCATCGTGCTCGCCTCCCGGCTCTCCTCCGCGCAGCCGCAGGCCGCACAGGGCTACGAACTGGACGCGATCGCCGCCGTGGTCATCGGGGGCGCCTCGCTCGCGGGCGGTACGGGCAAGGCGTCGGGGACGCTCATCGGCGCGCTGATCCTCGCGGTGCTGCGCAACGGGCTCAATCTGCTGTCGGTGTCGGCCTTCTGGCAGCAGGTCGTGATCGGTGTGGTGATCGCGCTGGCGGTGCTGCTGGACACGGTGCGCCGCAAGGCGGGCGCCACTGCGGCCGCGGCGGGCGCCGGGGGCGGCGGCAAGGGCCGGCAGGCGTTGACGTACGCCCTCGCGGCGGTGGTCGCGGCGGCCGTCATGGGCGCGACGTCGCTGCTGCACAACGGCTCCTCGGCCGCGAACCCGAAGGTCGGGCTGTCGCTGTCCACGCTCAACAACCCCTTCTTCGTGCAGATCCGGGCGGGCGCGGAGGCCGAGGCGAAGCGGCGGGGCGTGGACCTGACCGTCACGGACGCCCAGAACGACGCCTCCCAGCAGGCCAACCAGCTCCAGAACTTCACCAGCGAGGGGCTGACCTCGATCATCGTCAACCCGGTCGACTCGGACGCCGCGGGTCCCTCCGTACGGGCCGCGAACGAGGCCGACATCCCGGTCGTCGGGGTGGACCGGGGCGTCAACCAGGCCGAGACGGCCACGCTGGTCGCCTCCGACAATGTGGCGGGCGGACGGCTCGGGGCGCGGGCGCTCGCCGAGCAGCTGGGCGGACGCGGCACCATCGTGATCCTCCAGGGGCAGGCCGGTACGTCCGCCAGCCGCGAGCGCGGGGCGGGCTTCGCCGAGGGGCTGAAGGAGTTCCCCGGCATCCGGGTCGTCGCGAAGCAGCCCGCCGACTTCGACCGGACCAAGGGCCTGGACGTGATGACCAATCTGCTCCAGGCGCATCCGGACGTCGACGGGGTGTTCGCCGAGAACGACGAGATGGCACTCGGAGCGATCAAGGCGCTGGGCGCGAAGGCCGGGAAGTCCGTGCAGGTCGTCGGGTTCGACGGTACGCCGGACGGGCTCAAGGCGGTGGAGGCGGGCACGTTGTTCGCGTCCGTGGCGCAGCAGCCGACGGAACTTGGCAGGATCGCCGTGGACAACGCGCTCAAGGCCGCCGACGGCGAGCAGGTCGGCGAGACGGTGATGGTGCCGGTCAAGGTGGTCACCGAGGAGAACGTCGCCGGGTTCGGCGGCTGACGAGGGAGACGGTTGATGTACGACTACGACCTGCTGGTCGTCGGCTCCGCCAACGCCGATCTGGTGATCGGGGTGGAGCGGCGGCCGGGGGCCGGGGAGACGGTGCTCGGCTCCGACCTGGCGGTCCATCCGGGCGGCAAGGGCGCCAACCAGGCGGTCGCCGCCGCCCGCCTCGGCGCCGGTACGGCGCTGCTGGCGCGGGTGGGCGACGACGCGTACGGCCGGCTGCTGCTGGACTCGCTGCGGACGGCGGGCGTGGACACGGTGGGGGTGCTGGTGGGCGGGGCGCCGACCGGGGTCGCGCTGATCACGGTGGACCCGTCCGGGGACAACAGCATCGTGGTGTCGCCGGGCGCCAACGGCCGGCTGCTGCCGGGGGACGTCCGGGCGGCGGGGAGTCTCTTCCACGCCTCGCGGGTGGTGTCCGCGCAGTTGGAGATCCCGCTGGAGACGGTCGTGGCGGTGGTGCGGAGCCTGGCGCCCGGCAGCCGGTTCGTGCTGAATCCGTCGCCGCCGCGCCCGCTGCCCGGTGAGGTGCTCGCCGCGTGCGATCCGCTGATCGTGAACGAGCACGAGGCCCGGGTGATCCTCGGTGACGCGTGCGTCAGCGACGAACCGGCCGACTGGGCGCGGCTGCTTCTCGCCAAGGGCCCGCGCTCGGTGGTGGTGACCCTGGGCGCGGAGGGCGCGCTGGTGGCGTCGGGCCCGGAGGTCGTGCGGGTGCCGTCGGTGAAGGTGGAGGCGGTGGACACGACCGGCGCGGGGGACGCGTTCACCGCCGCGCTGGCCTGGCGGCTGGGGCGCGGCGCGTCCCTCCCGGAGGCGGCGGCGTACGCGGCCCGGGTGGGAGCGGCGGCGGTGACCCGGGCCGGGGCGCAGGAGTCGTACCCGACGGCGGAGGAGGCCGCGGCGCTCTGAGCGGAGACAGCCGGCCGCGTGGGCGTAAACGGGAGGGCGGCCCCGTCGGTGACCGGGCCGCCCCCTGCTTTCCCCTCCGTGTCAGGGCCTCCGCGATCCCCCCGGATCCCCCTCCAAAGGTCCTGACGCCGAGTACGACCCGCCGACCCCGCGAAGGGTTGCACGCCCGCTGAGAGTTTTTTCATCCGGCTCATCTCCGGCGTGTGCCAGGAACCGCCGCACCGTCTCCCGCAGCACCTCGCGCCCGTCCCGCGCCCACAGCCCGGCGTTGAACAGTTCCACCTCCACGGGCCCGGTGTATCCGGCGTCCGCCACGTGCCCCGACCACTCCCGCAGGTCGATCGAGCCGTCCCCGAGCTGTCCGCGTCCCTCCAGGACGCCTTCGGGCAGCGGGGTGATCCAGTCCGCGAGCTGGAAGGCGTGGATACGGCCGGCCGCGCCCGCGCGGGCGATCCCGTCGGGCGCCCGGTCGTCCCACCAGACGTGGTAGGTGTCGACCGCGACGCCGACCTGGGAGGCGGGGAAGCGTTCCGCGAGGTCCAGGGCCTGGGCGAGGGTGGAGACGACACAGCGGTCGGCGGCGTACATGGGGTGCAGCGGTTCGACGGCCAGCCGTACGCCCCGCGCCCCGGCGTACGGGCCCAGTTCGCCCAGCGCGTCGGCGATCCGTTCCCGCGCGCCCCGCAGGTCCCTGGAGCCGGCGGGCAGTCCCCCGGAGACCAGCACCAGCGTGTCGGTGCCGAGGGCCGCGGCCTCGTCGACCGCCCGCCGGTTGTCGTCCAGCGCGGCGCCCCGCTCCCCGGCGTCGATCGCGGTGAGGAAGCCGCCCCGGCACAGGGTGGTGACGGTGAGCCCGGCGTCCCGGACGAGCTTGGCGGTGGCGTCGAGCCCGTACGACCGTACCGGCGCCCGCCACAGCCCGACCCCCGGTACCCCCAGCCCGGCGCAGCCGTCGATCAGTTCGGGGAGCGGGAGCTGTTTCACGGTCATCTGGTTGATCGAGAGCCGGGACAGGGCCCCGCCCGGCGATGTCTGCATGGGGTTCACTGGACCACTCCGTACACGGTCAGCAGGCTCTTCATCCGTCGCTCGGCGAGTTCCGGGTCGGGGAACAGGCCGAGCCCGTCGGCGAGTTCGTAGGCGCGGGCCAGATGGGGCAGCGAGCGGGAGGACTGGTGGCCGCCGGGCATCGTGAAGTGGGACTGGTGGCCCGCGAGCCAGGCCAGCAGGACGACGCCGGTCTTGTAGTGGCGGGTCGGGGGTGCGAAGAGGTGCCGGGCCAGCGCCACCGTGGGGTCGAGCACGGACCGGAAGCCGGTCACGTCCCCCGCGTCCAGCAGCCGTACGGCGTGCGCCGCGAGCGGGCCGAGCGGGTCGAAGACGCCGAGCAGGGCGTGGCTGAAGCCCTGTCCGTCGCCCGCGATCAGTTCGGGGTAGTGGAAGTCGTCGCCGGTGTAGCAGCGGACGCCGTCGGGGAGGAGCCGACGCAGCGCGATCTCGCGCCCGGCGTCGAGCAGCGAGATCTTGACCCCGTCCACCTTGCCGGGGTGGGCGGCGATG
This sequence comes from Streptomyces sp. NPDC091377, assembly GCF_044757045.1. Lineage (NCBI taxonomy): Bacteria > Bacillati > Actinomycetota > Actinomycetes > Kitasatosporales > Streptomycetaceae > Streptomyces > Streptomyces sp. NPDC091377. Next base: position 496,615 of record NZ_JBIVUE010000002.1, read on the forward strand.
ACGTCCAGGACGGTGCGGGTGGCCGCGTCCGGGTCGGTCGTGCCCCAGTAGCCCTCCAGCGCCGGGTCGAACATGGGGCCCAGCCAGTGCAGGATCACCGGGCGGGCGCATTGGCGCAGCAGATGGCCGTAGACCTCCAGGTAGTCCTCGGGGTCGCGGGCCGCCGCCGCCAGCGCGCGTGAGGCCATCAGGACGACCTGGGCGCCGGACTCCTCGACGACGGCGATCTGCTCCTCGTAGGCGGCCCGCACCTCGGCGAGGGCGGCCGGGCGGTCGGATCTCGCGGCCGACGCGCCGGTGAGTGCCCTGGCCGGAGACGTGGTGAGTGCCCTGGCCGGAGACGTGGTGAGTGCCCTGGCCGGAGACGCGGCGAGTGCCCTGGCCGGAGACGCGGTGAGTCCCCCGGCCGACGGGCCGGTGGGTGCCCCGGCCGACGGGCCGGTGAGTCCCCCGGCCGACGCGCCGGTGAGTCCCCCGGCCGACGGGCCGGTGAGCTGGTCCGTGCCCGCCCCGCAGGCGATCCGGCCGCCGACCGCACGGGCCTCCGCGGCGCTGCGGCGGATCAGTTCGGCCGCGCCCGTCCAGTCCAGGCCCGTCCCGCGCTGGGCGGTGTCCATGGCCTCGGCGACCCCGAGCCCGTGGGCCCACAGATGGCGCCGGAAGGCGAGCGTGGCGTCCCAGTCGAGCACGGCCTGGGAGCCGGGGCTCAGGTCGGCGCGGGGATCGGCCACGACATGGGCGGCGGCGAAGACCGTACGGGAGGCGGGAGCCGCGCCCTTGGGCGGGGTCAGGGGCTCGGCGCGGGGCGCGTAGGCGCGCGGTACGCCGTGGACGTCCGGGAGTCGGAGGGTCATGGGGTGATCTCCGGTACGTCGACACGGCGGCCCTCGGCCGAGGACTTCAGGCCGAGTTCGGCGAGCTGGACGCCCCGGGCACCGGCGAACAGGTCCCAGCGGTAGGGGGCGTCGGCGTACACATGCCGGAGGAACAGCTCCCACTGGGCCTTGAAGCCGTTGTCGTAGCCGCCGTTGTCGGGGATCTCCTGCCACTGCTCGCGGAACGCCTGGGTGGTGGGTACGTCCGGGTCCCAGGCGGGTCTGGGGGTGGCGCCCCGGTGCTGGGCGCGGCAGTGGCGCAGCCCGGCGACGGCGGAGCCCTCCGTGCCGTCCACCTGGAACTCGACCAGTTCGTCGCGGTGGACGCGGACCGCCCAGGAGGAGTTGATCTGCGCGACGGCGCCGCCCTCCAGTTCGAAGATGCCGTAGGCGGCGTCGTCGGCGGTGGCGGTGTAGGGCTTGCCCTGTTCGTCCCAGCGCCGGGGGATGTGGGTGGTGGCGAGGGCCTGTACGGAGGTGACACGGCCGAAGAGCTCGTGCAGGACGTACTCCCAGTGCGGGAACATGTCGACGACGATGCCGCCGCCGTCCTCGCCACGGTAGTTCCAGGACGGCCGCTGGGCCGGCTGCCAGTCGCCCTCGAAGACCCAGTAGCCGAACTCGCCGCGCACGGACAGGATCCGGCCGAAGAAGCCGCCGTCGACCAGCCGTTTCAGCTTGAGCAGCCCCGGCAGGAAGATCTTGTCCTGGACGACGCCGTGTCTGACGCCCGCGTCCCGGGCGAGCCGGGCCAGTTCGAGGGCGCCCGCGAGGCCGGTGGCGGTGGGCTTCTCGGTGTAGAGGTGCTTGCCCGCCGCGATGGCCTTCCTGAGGGCCGCTTCGCGCGCGGAGGTGACCTGGGCGTCGAAGTAGACGTCGACGGAGTCGTCGGCGAGCACGGCGTCGAGGTCGGTGGAGACCGCCTCCAGGCCATGGCGTTCGGCGAGCGCCTCCAGGGCGGGTGCGCGGCGGCCGACCAGGATCGGCTCCGGCCACAGCACCGTGCCGTCGCCGAGGTCGAGCCCGCCCTGTTCGCGCAGTGCGAGGATCGAGCGGACGAGATGCTGGCGGTGGCCCATGCGCCCGGTGACGCCGTTCATCGCGATCCGCACCGTCTTGCGTGTCACGTCGTTCCCTTCCTGGAACGGTGGACGGGATGGTGGACGAGATGGTGGACGGGATGGTGGACGGGTTGGTGGACGGGTTGGTGGACGGGTTGGTGGAGAGGAAGACAGTAAGCGCTTTCTGCGACTGCGGAGAAGCTAACCTCTCCGCACAGTGCCGGACAAGGGTGTCGACGGGCACGGCCATGAACGGGCCACGAACGGGCCATGAATGCCCCAAGGACCGTCCTGGACAGCCATGAGACGTGAGCGCGACCGGAGGACGACGACATGACGGTGACCCTGGCGGACGTGGCGGCCCGCGCCCAGGTCTCGCCCGCGACGGTGTCGCGCGTGCTGAACGGCAACTATCCGGTGGCGGCGGCGACGCGGGAGCGGGTGCTGAAGGCGGTGGACGACCTGGACTACGTCCTCAACGGCCCCGCGAGCGCGCTGGCCGCCGCCACCTCCGATCTGGTGGGCATCCTCGTCCACGACATCGCCGACCCGTTCTTCGGGATCATGGCGAGCGCGATCCAGTCGGAGATCGGGGGTCCCGGCGGGCGCGCGGGCGGCGAGCGACTGGCGGTGGTCTGCAACACCGGCGGCTCCCCGGAGCGTGAACTCACCTATCTCACCCTTCTCCAGCGGCAGCGCGCCGCGGCGGTGGTCCTGACGGGCGGCGCGGTGGAGGACCCGGAGCACGGGGCTGCGGTGGCCGGCAAGCTCCGCAGGCTGGCGGAGGCGGGAACCCGGGTGGTGCTGTGCGGGCGCCCGGCGATGCCGGACACGGACGCGGTGGCCCTGCCCTTCGACAACCGGGGCGGGGCGCGGGAACTCACCGACCACCTCCTGTCGCTGGGCCACCGCCGCCTCGGCTACATCGCCGGGCCACCGGACCGTACGACGACCAGACACCGTCTGGAGGGCCATCACGCGGCGCTGGACGCGGCCGGGGTGGCGGAGGACGCCCGCTGGACGGTCCACGGCGACTACGACCGCCGGTCCGGGTACGAGGCCACGCGCGAACTCCTGTCCGTGGCAGGCGGGTTGACGGCGGTCGTCGCCGCGAACGACTCGATCGCGCTGGGCGCGTGCGCGGCGCTGCGGGACGCGGGGCTGCGGGTGCCGGAGGAGGTGTCGGTGGTGGGCTTCGACGATCTGCCGTTCAGTGGGGACGCGGTACCGGCGCTGACGACGGTGGCGCTGCCGCTGACGGAGGCGGGGGCGCGGGCGGGACGGATCGCGATGGGCCGGGAGGAGACGCCGGGAGGCGGAGTCGCCCTGGTGCGGGGGGAGTTGGTGGTGCGGGGGTCTTCCGGCCGGGTCCGGGGTCGATAGACGCCGGGCGGGGGTCGGCAGACGTCGGGCGGGGGTCAGTAGACGCCGGGTCCGGGGTCAGTAGACCCGTTTGACGGTCACCTGGACGGCGCTGTCCGCGTCGGCGCCCCGGACGGTGTACGGGGTGTCGGAGGGGCCGGTGTAGGTGAGGCAGGCGGCGGCGAGGCTGTCGTCGGGGTCGCCGGTGTCGTACTCGTCCACGAAGGCGCAGACCTGGTCGATGTCGTCCTTGGGGAAGAAGAGGTTCTTGGTGGCGTGGCCCTGGACGGGGTAGCGGGCGCCGGCGGGGGTGCCGCCGCCCTGGCGCTGCTCGTACCAGAGGGTGAACTCGACACCGTCCTTGGTGCGCAGGTAGACCCGCCCGTAGGGCTGGAGGTCACCGGACTCACCCGGGTTCTCGAACCCGACCGCGTACTCGACGGCGTACCGTGCCGCCTTGGGCCCGCTGGGCTGCGCGGCGGACACGGCGGCGGCGGTGCCCGCCAGCGCGAGGGTGACGGCACAGACGGCGAGCGAGCCGCGTACTCCTTGCAGACGCATCTGGGTTTCTCCATCCCATGGGGTCCGGGGCCGGACGGCTCCCAGCAGGGGGAATCACCTCAGCGTGGCGGGGAAAACGGCACGCCCCGCGAAACCGCCCTGAGGAAGGGACCGGAGGCGCGAGGCACGGCACGGGACCGGGTGCGCTCCGGCGCCGTCGCAGGGGCCGGGAGTCCCGGATGCGAAGAGGGACGGCCGGGGCGACGGAAGGGGAGAAAGGGGCGGGAGCGGGCGGGAGCGGGTGGGAGCGGGAGCGGGTCCGGTGCGCCGGTGCGCCGGTGCGCCGGTGCGGTGCGATGCGGGTCGGGTCGGGTCGGGTCGGAATTCCGATGAACTGATCCTGTAGCCGCTTTTCACTTCCGTCACCCATACACTCAGTTTGTATATGTCCGACGACTCGTTCGGTATATCCCATCACTCGATCGCAGTACGCCCTACCCTCCGGGCAGTCGTTAAGTGTGCGTGACACGGAACGAACGGTATGAGGAGTGGATTACCCCACCCGGCGTCCATGGGGCCATGCCGGCCGACGGCGGTGTGCATCTCGGAATGTCCAGGGATCTGCTGGACGATTTCCATGTGGGCAGGTACCGAGAGGCGCAATATCCCTACACCATTCCGCATGCGCCGGAACCGCAGGCCGACCACATTCCGATCCCGGCCCAGCAGATGAGGGACCCCTCGACGGCCACCGGGACCCTGAACGACTGGGACCCGGAACAGGAACTGATCACCCTGCTGTCCGAGGAGGCGGCCCAGAAACGGGCTCCCGCCTCCCCCGAACCGCCCGCGGGCCCGGATCAACCGCCCCGGCGGGGCGACGGTCGGCATGTGCGCAAGAAGCGTACGTTCCTGCCCGACGGCCGGCGTTGCAGCACGGTTCTGATCGCCGTGATCTCGGTATGCGTCGCGGTGTCCATGCTGGCCTGGTCCGTCCTCTACACCTATCGGCAACTCCTGGACACCGCCGAAGGAGTTCTGCCGCCGGAACTCGCGCGCTGGTGGCCACTCACGGTGTACGGTCCCTGGTTCGTGGCGGCGCTGTCCATTCTGCACGCCACCGTTCAGCGCCGACGGGCCCGCCGTTCCTGGGGTGTTCTGCTCGCCGCCTCGGCCGCCGCGGCGGCGTTGAGCGTGAGCCATGCTTCCCATTCACCGCTGTCATTCGTGATGTTCGGATTCCCGCCGATTACCGCGTTGGTCTGTTTCTGGGAAATCATCGGGCAGTTCTCCGGGAACTACCTGCGCCGCAAAGGGGCGCACGCCCTGCCCACCGCGAAGAAGTGAGGCCCGCGCCTGCCCCCAGGGGGGGCTCCGGTGAGGCAGGGTGGCGGGCGGGACGACCACCGGTGGGCGCGGGCAGGGGCGGGCGGACAGGTGCGGGTGTGGACGGGTGCGGTGAGGTCGGCCTAGGATTTCTCTGACTGAGTCAGAGATTCCGTCGAGCCATCCATGGGGCCGATCATGACCGTCCAGGACATCCGTTCCTTCAACCGCTTCTACACGAACGTCATCGGCGCCCTCGACTACGGCCGGCACGTGTACACGCCCTACACGCTCACCGAGGCGCGGGTGCTGTACGAGCTGGCGCACGCGCCCCGGACGGACGCGGCGGACCTGCGGGCCCAGCTCCACCTGGACGCCGGGTATCTCAGCCGGATCCTGAACAAGTTCGAGCACGACGGGCTGGTCGAGCGCGCCCCCTCCGAGCGGGACCCGCGCCGCCGCCGCGTCACCCTGACCGCGGCCGGGCGTTCCGCCGCCGATCTGCTGGAGGAGCGGGCGCGCGAGACGGTGGGGTCCCTGCTCGCGACCGTGGCCTCGGCGGACCGGCCGCGGCTGGCGGAGGCGATGCGGACGGTCCGTACGCTCCTCGGCGACGGCCGCGCCCCCGGCCCCGAGGACGTCGTCCTGCGTGGGCCGGGCCCCGGCGACCTGGGCTGGATCGTGCAGCGCAACGCGGCGCTGTACACCGCGGAGTACGGCTGGAACGCCGACTACGAGGGGCTCGTCGCGAGGATCGTCGCCGACTTCGCCCAGGACCACGACCCGCGCCTGGAACGGGTGTGGATCGCGGAGCTGGACGGACGGCCGGTGGGGAGCGTGATGTGCGTACGGGACGACGCGCCCGCCACGGCCCGGCTGCGGCTGCTGCTGGTCGAGCCGGACACCCGTGGCCTCGGCATCGGCAACCGGCTGGTCGGCGAGGTGGTCGGCTTCGCCCGTGCGGTCGGCTACCGGGAGCTGGTGCTCTGGACCAACGACATCCTCTCCGCGGCCCGCCACCTCTACCGACGCCACGGTTTCACCCTGGTCGCCGAGGAACCCCACCACTCCTTCGGCCATGACCTGGTGGGTCAGGACTGGCGGCTGCGACTCCGGTAGCCGGGGCGGCCGACATGGCGCAAGGCATGTGGTCCCGGGACGATCGCGAGTAGGGTCCCGTCGTATGAAGCTGGCCTTCTCCACGCTGGGGGTTCCCGGCCTTGCGCTGTCCGATGTCCTGGGGCTCGCGAACGAGCACGGCTATCACGGGCTCGAACTGCGGGCCCACCCCGAGGAACCGGTGCATCCGGGGATCGGGGACACCGAGCGGGCGGACGTGGCGGCCCGGTTCAAGGCGGCCGGGGTCAAGCTGCTGGGGCTCGCCGGGTATGTGCGGGTGGCTGCGCCCGGCGACGACGGCCCCGTCCTCGACGAGCTGCGTGAACTGGTGTGGCTCGCAAGGGACTTGGGCGCCCCCTACGTACGGGTGTTCCCCGGGGCCGAGCCCGGTCAGGATCCGGCCGAGGCGGACGCCGTCGCGGCACGGCGGCTGGGGGTGGGTGCCGAGTTCGCCGCCGACTCCGCCGTACGGATCCTGCTGGAGACCCATGACTCGCACCGTACCGGCGCCGCCGCCATCCGCGTCCTCGGCCCCGTCGGGCATGCGAACGTCGGCGCGCTGTGGGACGTCATGCACACCTGGCTCGGCGGCGAACAGCCCTCGGAGAGCCTCGCCGCGCTCGCCCCGCACCTCGGCTATGTGCAGGTGAAGGACATCGCCTCCGCCGACGACACCACTCCGCTCCCGCTCGGCACCGGCATCCTGCCGCTCGCCGAGTGCGTGGAACTCCTCTCGCGGCGCGGCTGGGACGGCTGGCTGTGCTGGGAGTACGAGAAGCGGTGGTACGAGGCCGCCGCGCCATTGCCCGGACTGCTCGCGGACGGCCGTAGGCATCTGGGGCGGCTGCTCAACGACTCCGCCTGAGCGGACCGGCGTACGGCTGCGGCGTGCCCGTCAGCGGCAGGGCGCGGATCTCCGGGTCCGTCACCCGGGCGACCAGGGCGGCGGTGAAACGCTCGGGGCGCCGGTCGCGGGCCGCGCTCAGCGGGGCGGTGACGCCCAGCGCGTCGTGTGCCCGCGCCACCGTCTCGTAGGTGCGGGCCAGCCAGGACTCCTGAATGTGCCGGTCGGTCGCGGCCAGCGTCGCCGCGAGGCGCGGGAGGAGGACGGGCGCGTACGGGGTGCGGGCGAAGGCGGCGCCGAGCCGGTGCTCGTGGGGCGGGTAGCGGCGGTCCATCAGCAGACCGAGCCGCATCAGCTCGCGGACGGTCCGGCCGACCGCCACATCGGCCCCCAGGGTGTCACCGGCCTCGGCGCAGCGGGCGGCGAGGGCCTCTTCCCGTGCGATCCGCTGCCACTGGCGGGCCAGCATGTGGAGCCAGAGGTCGTGCGGGTACCAGGCGAGGGCGGTGCGGGCCAGGGTCAGCCGGTCCAGGCCGTCGTGGAGGACGTCGCTCCCGGTCACCTCGGCCAGCGCCGCGGTGGGGGTGGTCAGCCAGTGCGCGAGGGTCACTCCCTGGTGCGGGTCGAAGCCCAGGTGCCGGGTGAACCAGGTGTCGGGGTCGGTGATGTCCCACCCGGCGTGGCCCGGGGCGGCGGTCTGCGGCCGGTGCGCGAACAGTCGATCGGTGCGGGCGACCGCGTCCGGGGTGGGGAGCAGAAGCAGGAGCAGGGGTTCTTCGGGGCTTCCCGGGCCGCCGTCCGCCGGGGCGAGCCGGGCGGCCGAGTGGGGCGTACCGGGGAGCGCCCGCTCCAGCAGGGGCCGTACGGAGACGGCGTAGTGGCGGCGGGCGAGTTCCAGGGCGGGGGCCACGGCTTTCGTCCTCACGCTGTCGTTCTCACGCTTTTCAGCCTCACGCTGTCGTTCTGACGCTTTCGTTCTCACGCCGGGGAGGGTTCCGGGCGGGGCGGGGGCTGGTCGAGGGGATCAGGGTGAGGGTGATGAGGGGCAAGGTCAGGGTCCGTCGCCGCCCACGCGGGGGCCGACGGGGGGACCGGCGTGGGCGGCGGCGTGGGCGTCGGCGGCGTCGGTGGCTTGCCGAGCCGGCCGCTCAGGGACGTCAGGGTCACGCCCCCCACCAGCAGCACCGCCGCGCACCCCTGGAGCGGGGTGATCGACTCGCCGAGGAACAGGGCCGCCGCGGACATCCCGAAGACGGGGACCAGAAGGGAGAAGGGGGCGACCGTGGAGGCGGGGTGGCGGCGCAGCAGCCAGCCCCAGGCGCCGAAGCCGAAGACCGTGGCGATCCAGGCGACGAAGACGACCGCACCCACGCCCTGCCAGTCCAGGGAACGCAGGGCCGCCACGTCCCGGTCCCAGCCCTCGGTGAGGAGGGAGAGCGCGAGGAGGGGGAGGACGGGGACGGTGCTGACCCAGACCATGAAGTTGAGCGCGTCGGGGGCCGCCGCCTTGCGGGTCACCACGTTGGACACACCCCAGCACGCCGCCGCCGCGATGACCAGCGCGAACCCGGTGAGCGGGCCGGACTGTCCCTCGCTCACCGCCGCCACCGCGATGCCGCCCAGGGCGACCGTCATGCCGATCGCGCCGATCCGGTTGGGACGCTCGCCCAGGACCACGTACGCGATGAGCGCCGTGAACACCGCCTGGATCTGGAGCACCAGGGAGGACAGTCCGGCCGGCATGCCCACGTCCATGCCGACGAACAGCAGACCGAACTTGGCGACCCCGAGGAACAGCCCCACGGCCAGGATCCACTTCCAGGCGACCTTCGGGCGGCCCACGAGGAAGACGGCCGGGAGCGCCGCCGCGAGGAAGCGCAGGGCGGAGAAGAGCAGGGGCGGGAAGTGGTCGAGGCCGATCTCGATGACCACGAAGTTCACGCCCCACACGGCGGCGACGAGCACGGCGAGGAGCAGATGGGAGGGGCGCATGAGGTCGAGGATGGCCGGGACGGGCATGAAGCACCAGCGACGATTCATGCATGCTTGGATTTAGCAGAGCTGAAGAATGCACAGAGAAGCGAAGAGTAGCGAAGCAAGCGAAGAAGAGAAGAAGAGAAAGAAGAGAAGGGAAGTGATGTCCCCGTGCTCGACCTCCAGCGGCTGCGGGCCCTGCACGCCGTCTCCGTGCACGGCACCGTCGGCGCCGCCGCCTCCGCCCTCGGGTACACCCCCTCCGCCGTGTCCCAGCAGATCGCCAAGCTGGAGCGGGAGACCCGGACCGTACTGCTCGAACGGGAGGGGCGGGGCGTCAGACTCACCGCGGACGCCGAGCAACTGGTCGACGCGGCACAGGAGTTGCTGGCGATCGTCGAGCGGACCGAAACGGAGCTGGAGCGGCGGCGCGGGGAGCCGTCGGGGCGGCTGACGATGGCGGCGTTCGCGTCGGCGGCCCGCGGTCTGATGCCGTCCGTGCTGGCCGACCTCGCCGCCCGGCATCCCGCGCTGGATGTGCGGCTCAGCGAGATCGACCCGCATCTGTCGGTGGGGATGGTCGCGAAGGGCGCGGTCGATCTGGTCGTGGCGCACGACTGGGACGTGGCCCCGCTGCGGATGCCGCCCGGGGTGGAGCGGGCGGTGATCGGCGACGACCACTGCACTCTGCTGGTGCCGGAGGGGCATCCGTTCGCGGACCGGGCGTCGGTGCGGCGCGAGGAACTCGGCGGGCAGCGGTGGGTGTGCCAGCCGCCGGGGCGGGTCTGCCACGACTGGCTGGTCCGGACGTTGCGCGCGATCGGGCACGAGCCGGAGATCGTCCACCAGGCCGACGAGAACCCCACCCTCGTCGCGCTGGTCGCCGCCGGGCTCGGCATCTCCGTCATCCCGCGGCTGGGACGGGGGCAGCTGCCGCCGGGGGTGGTGGAGCTGCCGCTGGAGCCGATGCCGGTGCGGCGGCTGTACGCGCTGTGGCGCGAGGGCGCGTCGCGCCGTCCGGCGATCACGGAGACGGTACGGACCCTGCGGGAGCTGTGGCCCAAGGTGGCGGGGGACGCGGACCGTTGAGGCGCGGCACGTCCGCCGCCGGTGCGGAGGCCCGGCCCGGCCGCGCCGCGGCGCGTCACCCTGCCTGCCCGTTCTCACCCGTCCCAGCGGTTACCGTGCACTCCCTTGACCGGAAGAAACTTCCAGGATATTGGTGATTCCTCGGAAGTTTCCTTCAGTGGATCACCTCCGGAAGGAGCGCACGTGCCCTCCAGACGTACCGTTCTCGCCGCCACCGCGGGTGTCACCGCGTCCCTGGCGATCGGCGCCGACGCCCGCGCCACCGGTGTGGGTGCCGGTGCCGCCAGTGCCGGTGCCGTCACCGGTGCCGGCCGCCCTGACGACCGTAAACTGCGCGCCCTCATCTCCCGGATGACCCTTGAGGAGAAGGTCGGCCAAGTCTTCGTCTCCCGGGTCTACGGCCACTCCGCCACCGCGCCCGACCAGGCGGACATCGACGCCAACCTGCGTGAGCTGGGCGTGCGGACGGCGGCCGAACTGGTCGCCACGTACAAGCTCGGCGGGGTCATCTACTTCGCCTGGGCTCACAACACCCGCGACCCGCACCAGATCGCGAGCCTCTCCAACGGTCTCCAGAAGGCGTCCCTCGCCCAGCCGCGCGGACTGCCGCTGCTGATCTCCACCGACCAGGAGCACGGCATCGTGGCCCGGGTCGGCCGGCCCGCCACGCTCTTCCCCGGCGCCATGGCCATCGGCGCGGGCGGCTCGCGGGGGGACGCCCGGCTGCTCGGGCGGATCGCGGGCAAGGAACTCCGGGCGATGGGGATCCGCCAGGACTACACCCCGGTGGCCGACGTCAATGTGAATCCGGCCAACCCGGTCATCGGCGTCCGCTCCTTCGGCGCCGACCCGGAGGCGGTGGCCGGGCTGGTGACCGCCGAGGTCCGCGGCTACCAGTCGTCGGACGTGGCGGCGACCGCCAAGCACTTCCCGGGCCATGGGGACACCGAGGTCGACAGCCACTACGGCTTCCCGGTGATCACCCACACCCGGGAGGAGTGGGAGCGGCTGGACGCCCCGCCGTTCCGCGCGGCGATCGCGGCCGGCATCGACTCCATCATGACCGCCCACCTCCTGGTCCCGGCGCTGGACGACTCCGGCGACCCCGCCACCCTCTCCCCCAGGATCCTCACCGGACTGCTCCGCGAGGAACTGGGCTACGACGGGCTGGTGGTGACGGACGCGCTCGACATGGCGGGCGTACGGCAGAAGTACGGCGACGACCGGGTGCCGGTGCTGGCGCTGAAGGCCGGGGTGGACGTACTGCTGAACGCGCCGAAGCTGGAGGTGGCCTGGAACGCCGTGCTCAAGGCCGTACAGGACGGTGAGCTGACCGAGGCGCGGCTGGAGGAGTCGATCCTGCGGGTGTTGCGGCTGAAGGCCAAGCTGGATCTGTTCGACGAGCCGTACGTCAGCCGGTCCGGGGTGGACCGGTCGGTCGGCACCGGGGCGCACCTCGCCGCGGCCGACCGGATCGCCGAGCGCACGACCACCCTGCTGGTCAACGAGGACGGGCTCCTCCCGCTGGACCGTGGCACCCACCGGAACGTGCTGGTGCTGGGCGCCGACCCGGCCTCGCCCTCCGGCACCACCGGCCCACCCACCACCGTCCTCGCGCAGGCCCTCACCGAACTGGGCTTCACCGCCACCGCCCTGTCCACCGGGACGGCTCCGAACGCCGCCACGATCGACCGCGCGGTGGCTGCGGCGGAGGACGCGGACGCGGTGGTCATCGGCACGTACAACGTCTCGGCGACCAGTTCCCAGCGCACCCTCGTGAACCGCCTCCTGGCCACCGGCACCCCCGTGGTGGCCCTGGCCATCCGCAACCCCTACGACGTGGCCCAACTCCCCTCCGTCCCCGCCTACGTGGCCACCTACTCCTGGACCGACGTGGAACTACGCGCCGCGGCCCGCGTCATCGCGGGGCGGGTACGCCCCCGGGGCAGACTGCCGGTACCGGTGCAGCGGGCGGACACCCCGGGACAGGTGCTCTACCCCATGGGCCACGGCCTGTCCTACTGAGGTGCCCTCCCCGCACTCCCCGGACTTCCGGAAGTTCAAGCGGGCTTCCGGAAGCCCGGCGGGCGGTCAGTAGGCTCTCGTGCCAGGGGTGCCATGACGAGTGTGGGTGGCCGGGCGTGGCTCGGAGCGAGGATCGCGACTCCGCTGCTGGCGGTGGTGGTCGTGGCGGCGGGCGCGCATCTGTGGCTGAACACGGATGTGTTCACCGGTGAGGAGATGTGCGGTGGTCTGGTGTCCACGGGTATGGCGGGTTCGGTCCTGGACGGTCCCGGCCGGGTGAGTGACGGGGAGGGCCTGGACACCGAACCGGAGGACCCCTTGGTCTTCTCCTGCACCCTGGAATCCACCTCGTTCCTGCCCGGGGCGGGCGGCGGGGAGCTACGGATCTCCGCTGCTCGTGAGCGGGGCGATTTCGCGTTCGTGGAGGAGGGCCGCTGGCCCAGTCCCGCGGCCGTGTCCTTCTTCCCGCCCGTGGAGGGTGGTGCGACAGGCGCGCTGGGCAGCGACGATCACGGCTGGGTCCTGCTCCCCGCCGGGTGCACGACGCAGGACGGCCCGGTGGCGGTCGAGGGCTACGCCCCGGAAGGCACGGACCCGCTGCGGTTCACCCGGCTGCTGACCGAGGTGGCGAACAGGGCGGCCGAACGCGCCGACTGCGCGGCCGACCGTCCCCTCACACCCCCTGAGACCCTCCCGGTACCCCCCGACCCCCGTCCCACCGAACCGGTCTCCGTGTGCGGGCTACCCGGCCTGGCCTTCCCCGGCCCACCCGGACAAGCCGACGTGACCGAACGCGTCCAGGGCGAAACAGGCCCCACCTGGTCCTGCGAAGTGACCGGCCACGCCATCTACGCCATCACCCAGAACCCAGCCCTCGTGACCGCCATCGAATCCTCCCCCGGCTACACGAAACAACCGGACGTGGCCGGCCTCAAGCTCTCGGGATTCGCCCCCACCCAAGTGACCGCCGACTGCGACGGCACCCCCACGTACTTCTCCCTCCGCGTCGAACAGGGCTACACGGAGGCCATAGGCCAGCCCCTGACCCCGCCCCTGCACGACCTCTTCGACAGCTTCCTACGAAACGCGGGCCGCTGGGTGGGCTGCGGCGGGGGCCAGGGCGCAGCGCCGAACCTCAGTCCAGCGTCTTGAGCACATAGGTGCCGGCGTCGTGCGCGCTGCCGAGGCCGTCCCGGGCGATCGCCTTGGTCGTGGTCTCCCCGAGTTCCAGTGCTGTGCCCCAGACATCGATGACGACGACGTTCTCCTTCTCGATGAAATCGGGGTCGTCTGCGGGGTCGGCCGTGCGCAGCAGCTCGCGCCATGAGTCGACCAGGTGTGCGACCGGGTCCTCGGAGTAGGTGGGCGGGCTCTCGGGCGTCCCGTCGGTCAGGCCGGTGAACACGGCGCGCGACCACGCGGTCGCTTCCCCGCCGCCGAGGTCCCGGCGGACATCGGCTGCGATGGCGTCCAGGCTGCCGAGCACATGGGCGTTCCACACCGGCGGTGCGGTGAGTTCGTCTCCCGTGGTCCCCTGCCGTATTTCTGCCAGCTCCTCGGCCGCGGTGCGGGTCGCGGCCGTGCGCACGGTGACGTATGCGCTGGGGTCAGCCGAGACGGCACGGACGGTGCGCAGCAAGGAGTCGCGGGACACCGCCAGATGGACCCCGTCGGCATCCTTCCAGGCAGGCTCGGACGGGGAGCCCTTACGGGTGTACTCCGTGTTCTCGATGCCCAGGACCATGTGAGTATCGGCGGCGTAGTCGGCCAGCGCCACCGCGAGCGGCTCCCGAAGCCCCGGGTCGAGCCGGCCCTCCGTGTCCCCCAGGCTGTCCTCGACGGCCAGCAGCACATCCTTCATGGCCTGCGCCTGCCGGAGTGAATGCTCACCCGGAGCGCTGCCCACGGTCACCTTCTGGATCGCCGACCCCAACTCCCCACAGTCCATACCCTCCGCGTAGCCGTCGCCCAACGCCTCCCGCACACGCTGGTCCTTCAGCAACGCCTCACACCCCCCAGACCGCCCGTCGGAACCGAGAAGCAGCCACGCGGCCACTCCCCCGGCCACCGCCACACCACACGCAGCGGAGATCAACGCGAGGCGCGGGGGCCGTCGAGAGGTGGAGGGAGGCAATGCTTCAGACATGATCTTCCTTGCTGCGGGATGCGAGGCGGACGGTCGGGATCAGTTCGTCGTGTCCGTCAGGTACTTCTGTGCCATGTCGGAGCCCAAGTGGTGGTCGTCCTTCATGGCCTTGATGAGTTCACCCGTACGAAGCTCGCCCTCACGCGTGGTGATGTCGATATCACCCCGTTGACCTGCCCAGGTGTCGACCATGGTCGTCATCTGGTTGTTGGCCTCAAGGTACCTGTCGGCGACGTCGGCATTGGCCGATGCATCCGCGTCGGCCTTCATGGCGTTGCCCCACTGCCAGGCCCAGGTGTCCACTCCACGCTGAAGGGCGTCACCGACCACGATCGAGCCTCCTGCGGTGGGAATGGCCATCGGAGTGACCACCCCTCCGATGACGTGGTACGCGACCTTGGCCTTCCAGTCGGCCTCGCTGTACTCGGCCATCCGGCCGTCATTGATCACATCTTCCCTGATCGCGGTGTACGTTCCCAATGCGGAGCCGGACCTGCGCACCGTGGCTTCCTGCTCGGATGCACTCGCGCCTTCGGGCAGCCCGTACAACTGGGTGTCGATGTAGCGGGACTCCGCCTTGTGGAGAGTGGCGTAAGCCTCCGGGTCCTCGGACAGCCCCCGCATCACTTGGATCAGGTCCTTCTGCGACACGGCGAGGTGCGCGGAGTCGCCCTCGCGGAAGTAACCCTCATCAAGGGCTCTCACATAGTCCGCGTCCTCGCCACCGAGGATCTCGTGCGTGTCATTCGTGTACTGAGCCAGCGCGTTCGCCAAAGGCTGCCGCAGGTTGTCCGGTACGGGCGCGTCCGTGCCCTCGCTCGGCTTGAGCTGCTCGATGATGCCGTGCATGACACGGGCCTGGCTGTCCGTGTGCGGCACCTCCGGCCACGGGTCTTGCCCGTCCTCGAGCGGAGGCTGCCCGGTGGCAGCGGCCTCCAGGGCAGCGCCCAGGCCGACTCGACTCAGGGGATCGTCGAACTCCGTCACCCCGTAGCCCGTGACCACCCTCTGCGGCCAATCACGCTCGTTCAAGAGGTACGTGAGGTGATCGTTCTTCACATGGTCGGCCCCCGTGCCGTTGCCCGCCGGGTCGAAGAAGGCGGTGGCCGCGTCGGGGTTCTTGCTCATGACGCCGAGGACCACGTCGAGGCCGTCCCCGCGGATGCCCTTGTTGCCGGCGCCCCACTCGGTGAACAGACCCTCCTGCTTCTTCTCCGCCGCGATCATGTCGCCGGCCACCTCGTGGAGGAACTGGTCGTCGTACGTGGCGTCGGCGTGGGACATGAGGCCCGCGAAGGACTGGTAGCCGTAGCGGGGGCTGGTGTTCGAGCCGTAGTTCTTGGTGCCGTTCTTCTCCAGGCTCTCCGTCCACTGGCGGTAGAAACGGCCGTCGTCGCTGGCCAGCCACTGGTTGAACCTCGGGGATCCGGGCGGCGCGTCCGTCACCGAGCCGGGGACCTGGGTGGCCTTGGCGACGGTGTCCGCCAGGCCGCCCTGGAGTTGCAGGTACTGGTCCTTGCGGCCCTTGTCGTCGTCGTGGGCGAACTCGTTGAGCCGGTCCGTCAGCTTGATGGTGCCGTCGGTGCCGAGCGCGGTGAGCAGGGTCTGGCTGAAGGCCCGGTCGTCGGAGTTGTCCCGGAAGGCACGCTGGAGCGCCGCCATCTCGGCGTCGGAGATCTTGTCGCCGTCCTTGAGACGGTTCGCTATCTCCTCCGCCTCCCGCGCCTCGTACACCTCGATGTCGCCCTGCGCCTGCCCGTTGAAGCCGTTGAGCGTGCCGTCGGAGGGGTCGCTGTCGATGACCACGGCCTTGAAGGCGACCTCCACGCCCTTGTCCGCGTCGGTGACGGCCTTGACGAGGGCGTCGATCCGGTTCTGCCAGGAGGTGACGGCCTTGCGGACGCTCTCCTGGTAGTCAGGGTCGTGGCGGTAGGCGTTGCGCGCGCCCTCGTCCAGACGGGCCATGTCGAAGGAGACCTCGCCCTTGTCGGTCACCTTCATCCCGGCTTCCACCGCCCCGTCGCGGGCGTCCTTGAGTTCGCCGCGCAGCCGGGTGAACTGGGTGTGCGCGTCCCGCAGCAGCGAGGCGATCGACTTCGCCTCCTGCTGGGCGTTCTGGAACTCCTTGAGCGTGACGTCGAAGCGGCCACCGGCGGCCTGCTGACCCAGGCCCAGCCAAGGGCCACCCAGGGTGATGCCGTGCACATCCCGCTTGTAGGCCCGTTCCTGCTTGTTGAACTCCTTGGCCATGGCGTCCCAGCCCTCGGCCGCGGTGGTGAGCGCGGTGAGGTCGGTGGTCATGGCTTCGTGGTACGTCGGCATGTGGTGTCGGTCCTCGTCGTGCGCGGAAGGGAACGAGTGAACGGAGTGAACAGGGAGGCGCAGAGCCGCGGAGCGGGTGGGGCGTGAGCCCGGTGCGGCTCAGTAGCCGTCCAGGTTCGACGACTGGCGGGCGGTCAGCCCGACCCCGAAGTCCGTCCCCCGGAACAGGGTGTTGGTGGCCCGCAGCGCCTGCTTGTCGGAACCGAGGCGGTTGCCGAGGCGCCCCACCTTCTCGCCCCACGTCGTGTGGGCCTTCTTCAGCGCCGCCGAGGTGACCCAGCCGTCGCCGTCCTTCGCGCCGAACGCCGTCACCGCCGCCCCGGTCCGGTCGTCCGCGTGCTCGCCCGCCTTCTTGGTGTCGGGCTCGATGTGCTGTTCCAGAGCGTTCGCCGCGGCCTTCTTCTGCTCCGGGCTGGATCCAAAGTCCGTCACGTCGTCCCCCGTCCGCTCGTTCGGCGTCCGTTCATCTCATCTGCTCATCCGCTTGATCGCGTACGCCCGTCAGGCTAACAACCGGACCGCGCCTCCTGTGTCACAGCCCCTTCACAGTTGCGTATGGCGTCCGTATGAGGTTCGTACAGCCATCGACGGCGGCTGCAAGCGGCTCGGTACGGCGGGTCCGCCGCGGGCACGGGAAAGGGGCCGGCCCCCTGACGAGCCGGCCCCTCGGTCCTGCGTCGAGCCTGTCGAGCCCTACAGCCACTGCCTCACGGGCGCAGTGCCGGCTCCCGCTCCACGTCACGGACGTCGAGCTTGCGGTCGAAGCGGGCCAGCGGCTTCGCTTCGGACGCGTCCTGCCGGACCGCCGCCGGAGCCACGTCCGCCCACTTGAGGATCTTCGCGGTCGCGAGGGCCTTCTCGTCGGCGACCAGACCGGCCACGTTCGCCCCGTGGTTGGCGCCGGGCGCGGTCATGACGTACGAGTCACGGGCGCCCTTGCCGAGGCGGAAGGGCTCGGCACCCCAGGGGTCGTTCTCGCCGTAGACGAACAGCATCTGGCGGGCGTTGCGCTTGACCCAGCTGTCGATGTCCCGCATGGCGTGCGGCTGGAACCGCATCTCGATGTCCCGCGGGACGTAGGAGCGCGGCGGGAGGTAGCCGTAGCGGATGTACTTCTTCTCGATGTGCGGGAAGTGGATGGTGGGGGCGCCGAGCTGGGTGCCCGCCTGGTAGTAGTACGGCGTGTACGGGGACAGGCCCTGGTCGGTGTAGAACGAGAAGCCCGCGATGGTGTCGACGGAGTTCCAGATCTCGTCGTCCGTGGCGTTCTTGGCGTCGGCCGGGACGGTGGCGCAGTCGGCGACCACGCTGTACTGCCAGAAGCCCCAGACGTAGTCGAGGACGGTGGACTCGTACGCCTTGTCCAGGCTGCCGACGGTGGTGAAGGTGTACCCGTTCTCCGCGGCGTAGGCCGCGTAGCGCTCCTTCAGCACCTCGCGGCGCACCAGCGCCTCGCGCTGCACCCCGTTCAGCCGGTCGCGGCACTCCTTGGTGCCGACGGTGGCGAAGAAGCGGTCGTAGGCCGAGTCCTCCTTGTTCACCACGTCGTTGGGGGCGACGTACGCGACGACGCCGTCCATGTCACGCGGGTAGAAACGCTCGTAGTAGGTGGCGGTCATGCCGCCCTTGGAGCCGCCGGTGGAGATCCAGTTCTCCGAGTAGATCGGCTTCAGCGCCTCGAAGATGCGGTGCTGGTCGCTGGCGGCCTGCCAGATGTCCAGCTTGCTCCAGTCGGCGGGGCTGGGGCGCGACGGTGTGAAGTAGCGGTACTCCATGGAGACCTGGTTGCCGTCCACGATCTGGGTCGGCTCGCGGCGACTCGGGGTCGTGGAGACGTTGTAGCCGCCGGTGTAGAAGACCGTCGGGCGCGAGACGTCCTTGTGCAGCACGGTGATGCGCTGCTCGAACGTGCCCTTGGACGGCCTGCGGTGGTCGACCGGCTGGGTGTAGTGGAACACGAAGAAGCGGTAGCCCGGGTACGGCTTCTCCTGGACCAGGCTCATGCCGGGTACGGCGAGCAGCCGGTCCTTGATGTCCGTGGCCTCCGACTGCTGAGCGGCGGTGGCCGCCCCTGCCGTGCTCAGTGTGCCTATGAGCACCGTGAGCGCGAGCAGCCATCTGAGCGCCTTGCGCATGCACCCTCCCCTGTGAAACCGATGTGCGTCGCCGGAAGCTATCGGAGCAACACGTTCCGCACCAGGGGGTGCTGACGAACCCTAGGGGATTCCCTCAGCGGACTGACCGATTCCGCCCACCTGGGCCAACCACAGGAGTCAGCACAGGATCCAGCCGGAGCTGACGGAGCCTCCGCCCACGGTCCCCCTCACCCGTACGCACCGCTGGCCCGCGTGGACGGTGACCGGTCCGGCCCGCCGGACGAAGCGGCCCTTGTCCGTGACCGGGCGGTTGCCGCGCGCCTGCACGGAGACCGACATCCACTTCCGGCTGCCGACGGTCCTCGGGAGGGCGACGGCGCAGACGTAGCCGCCGCGCTTGAACATCTGCACGGAGCCGGTGGAGAAGGGCAGGGTCCGCATTTTGCGGCCCGCGCAGAACCCCGTCGACGCGGCCTCGGCCTGAGGTGCCGTCAGGGTGAGCAGTCCGCAGGCGGTGAACAGGGCCATGGTGAGCGAGAGCCAGCGGTTCAGCGCGCCCCAGTCCACTGCTGTCGCCCCTTCCGCGGCATCCAAGACAACCGGCCGTACGGGTGTACGGACGCCGCGAGGGCGCCGGATGGTTGCGCGGAGTCCGGCAACCGGTCAGGTCCGTGCCGCCACTTCCCGCACCGCGAGCACGTCCAGGGTGATGGCTCCCTCGTGGACCCGCAGGGGCACCGTGTGCCGGGTGCTGAGCGTGTCTTCGAGACGGGGCCGGTACAAGGGGTGGAGGAGTTCCAGAGCGTCGGGCACGTCGGCCCAGCGGGCCTCGCTGGACTCCTCCGTGGGGCGGGGGGTGCCGGCGACCGGGGCGGCGAGGAACAGCGCGGCGAGGATGCCCCGTTGGGGGTGCTGGTAGACACCGACCAGGCCGCGCACCGCGACCGTCACGCCGGTCTCCTCAAGAGTCTCGCGGGCCGCGGCGGCGTGCAGGCTCTCACCGGGGTCGACGAGACCGCCGGGGAGTTCCCAGCGCTCGGGGCTGCGGCGCCGGGTGATGAGGACCTGCCCGGCGGGGTCGAAGGTGACGCAGGTCGCTCCCAGTCGGTAGGCAGCGTGGTCTGGCATGGCGGTCCTTGTCGGTCTTCGCTCCGTGCCCACCGGGTGTTCGGGGTGGGTGTTCGGGGTGGGCGTTCCGGGTGGGTGTTCCGGATGGGTGTTCCGGGTGGCGGTTCCGGGTGGGTGTTCCGGGTGGGTGTTCCGGGTGGGTGTTCCGGGTGGCGGTTCCGGGTGGCGGTTCCGGTGGGTGTCTCGTCCGGGCGCCTTGCCCGGGTGTTTCGCCCGGGTGTCTCGCCCCGGTGCCTCGTCCGGGTGTCCCGTCCCGGTGTCTCGCCCCGGTGTCCCGTCACCTTCGGGACGGTGGGCCGGGGGGTGTGCGGTGGATGAGGAGGTAGCGCCACAGCAGGAGACGGCGGATCTCGCTGCCGGGCAGCAGGTCCCGGGCGCCCTCGGTGATCTCTTCGAGGGACATGGCGGGTGCCGTCGTCGGTGCGGCGGGGCGTCGGGGAGGCGAGGGGCGGGTGAGGGCCTCCCGGACGGCCGTCGCCGTTCTGTACCCGGTGTTCACCGCGACCGCGGCCACGCTGGTCAGGTGGTCGGTGAGGCTCTGTTCGCGGTAGCAGCCGAGGACCAGGAGGACCCCGCCGGGGCGCAGCGCGTCCCGCAGTGCGGCGAGGGTGGCGAACGGTATGTGGTGCAGGCTCGCGACACAGGAGATGACGTCGTAGGTGGCGGGCGGCGGCGGGACGCGGGTGATGTCCGCGTGGCGGAAGCTCAGGCGGCCTGGACCGGGGCCGCCCCCGTGGAGGCGCCGTGCCGCGGCGACCGTCTCCGCGTCGCGGTCGACGGCGTCCACGTCCAGGCCGCGGCGGGCGAGGGCCGCGGCGAACCGGCCGGTGCCGCAGCCCACGTCCAGTGCCCGTCCGCCGCCGGCCGGAACCTCGCGGAGCAGAAGGGGATGATAGTGGTCGTTGTGGTCGAAGGGCACCCGCGCATCATGGCACGGGAGGGTCCGGGTCCGCGGTCCCGACGGGTCGGCCCGGGACGGCCCCGGTCCGCCGGCGCCGGGTGAGCGGGAGGGCCGCCAGGCCGAGCCAGGCGACCGCGAGGAGCTGTCCCGCGAGTACGTCGACGACATGGTGCACGCCCAGCAGGACCCGGCTGAACGACACGAGGTCGGCGAGGGCCACCGCCGGGACGAGGAGTGCCGTGGGACGGCGGGCGCCGAGGACTTCGTTCAGGGCGATCGCGGCCAGCACGTACCCGGTGCTCACACCGACGGCGTGGCCGCTGGGGAACGAGAGGCCGTCGGCGGCGATCGACGCACAGGCGAACCCGGGGCGTTCCCGGCCCGTCCACCCTTTGAGGAGGCCGCAGCTGACCGTCGCCGCGTACGGGACGGCGAGGAGGACGGCCGCGGCGACGAAGTCCCGGCGGACCAGGGCCGACAGGGCGGTGCCGACCGCCAGCAGGGTCACCGGCCCGGGATCGCCCCAGGCGGTGAGCGGCCTCAGCAGCGCCTGCGCGGCCGGGTGGTCCGCCGTCCAGACGCACAGGGCGTTGCTGAGCCCGACGTCGCCGCCGGACACCGCCACCGCGAGGAGCGCGGCGCAGTGCAGGGCGAGCCAGGTGGCGAGCAGGGTCGCACCGTACGGCGTCGGGCCCGGCGGACGGAGGCGGTTCACGGGGCGGTGACGGTCCCCTTGATGGCCGTCATCAGCGCGCGCGGCGAGCCGATCGACCGCAGCACGGCGTCGTCGAGCCGGCAGTCGAAGTTCTCCTCGACCCGGTTGATGATCTCCAGTTGGCTGAGGGAGTCGAGCCCGAGCTCGGCGAAGGTGGCGTCGAGTGCGCTCTCGCCGAGGGGGTCACCGGTGATGTCCTCCATGAGCGGGTTGAGGATGGCGATGAATTCCTGCTCGGTCATGAGTGTTTCTCCTCAGGGGGTGGGGACGGGACTCTTTCGGCTCTCGTTCGGCGCGTGCCGCGCGTGCCGCGGGGGCCATGGGGGGCGCGGGGGGCGCGGGCGCGCCAGCGCATCCGGACGGTGGTGAGGCCCCAGGCGGCGACGGAGAAGACGGCGAGGACGGTGAGGTGCCCGGCCGGTTCGCCCGTGCCGGTGAGCGCGGACCGCAGGGCGGCGGAGGCGTGGACGGCGGGGTTGAGGTGGCCGATCCACACCAGGGTCTCGGGGAGCAGCGCGGGCGGGACGGCGACGGGGCCCAGGGCCAGCATCAGCAGGGTGGTGGCGAGGCTGACGGAGGTGGCCTGTTCGATGGAGGCCGACCGGCTGCCGATGAGCGCGCCGAGTCCGGCCGAGGGCAGCAGGGCCAGGGCGAGGCACACGGGCAGCAGCGGGGACGGTCGCAGGGGTACGTCGAGCAGAAGTGTTCCGGCGGCGACGGTGAGGAGCACCGCGGGGAGCGACAGGAGGAAGAAGGCGGCGAGGGTGGCGAGGACGAGTGCCTCGCGGCGCACCGGCAGGGCCGCGTAGAACTCGAACGCCCCGGTGTTCCGCAGGAAGGAGAAATTGCTGGCGATCTTGTTCTGGGTCTCGAAGAGGATGGCCATCGTCACGCTGCCGGTCATCACATAGGCGCCGGCCTCGCCGCCGGAGTGCCGGGCGAAGAGGCCGAGGCCGGCCAGTCCGACCAGGGGGGCGAGCATTCCGGTGAGGACCATCTGCGGCCAGGACCAGCGCCAGTTGGTGAGCTGGACCCGGAACAGGTCCCATACCTGGCCGGCGAAGCAGAGGCCCCGTGGTGCGTCACGCATGGCGGAGGTACACGTCCTCCAGCGTGGCGGTGTGCAGGGCGAATTCCGGCAGGGCGGCCAGGTCCATGTCGACGGCGAGCCGGGCCAGGTCCGCCGACGCCAGATGGGCGACCACCCTGCCCCCGTGATGGGACCGCACCCGCACGTAGTCCGGCAGTTCCGGGGGCCGGTCCTGCGGGTGGGAGAAGGTGAGCCGTACGTGGGAGCGCAGCGGGATCTTCAGTTCGGCGGGCGGTCCGACCGCGGCGAGCACGCCGTCGCGGAGGATGCCGACCTGCTCGATGACCTGCTCCGCCTCCACGGCGTTGTGGGTGATGAGGACGATGGTGCGGCCGTCGGTCCGGTGCAGGGCTCGCAGCAGGTCCCAGACCTGGCGGCGGCGGGCGGGGTCGAGTTCGTTGGTCGGTTCGTCGAGGACGAGCACGGGCGGGGAGCCGGTGAGGGTGACGGCGAGCTGGAGCAGCCGCCGTTCGCCGCCGGACAGTTGCCGTGCCGCTTTCCTCGCGAGGTGGCCCAGGTCGAGCAGGTCGAGCAGGCGGTCGCGTTCGAGGCGGGCGGCCCGGGCGGGCAGACCGCGCAGATGGGCGGTGTAGTAGAGCGACTCACGGACCGTCAGGCTGTTCAGCGCGAACGCGGACTGCGGCATGTAGCCGACGGTGCGGGTGGTGAAGCGGGGGTGGGTGAGGACGGACCGGCCGAAGAGCAGGATCCTCCCCCGGTCGGGTCGGACGAGGCCGAGCATCTGCTTGATGAGGGTGGTCTTTCCGGCGCCGTTGCCGCCGAGGAGGCCGAAGAAGGCGCCTTCGCGGATGCGGAAGGTGACGTCCTCGGTCACCGGGGCCGATGATTTCTCGTACCGCTTGCTGACGTTCTGGACCTCGTAGGCGTACGGGGTGCCGGTCATCCGGGGTGGGTCCCTTCTGTCATGCGCCGCCAGGTCGCCCGGATCAGCGCGGCGGCCACGGTGATGTCCGGGGCTTCCTCCTGGGGGCGGACCGTCCGGCCGAACCGGCGCAGGAAGCCGCTCATGGTGGGCGCGGTGGGCAGATAGCCGTGGGACGCGGACGCGACGTGCTCCCGGGCCGCGTCCTGCCCGTACTGGAACTCGATGTGCGGGCCGCAGGAGATCGTGAGGCGGCCGGTGCGCGGGCTGTCCGTGGGCAGGCCGAGCCGCCCCCGCTCGTCGCGGCCGAGGACGGAGACGGTCGGGTCCAGGGCGCGCAGCCCGCGGATCAGACGCTGTTCCTCGTCGGCGGCGAGGGGGGCGTCGGCGTAGAGGTAGGCGCAGTTGCTGTCGCCCTGGAAGACCATGCGGTCCAGGGCTCCGGCGTCGGCGAGGAGCCGGTTGGGGCGCAGATGGGTCTCGACGTAGTCGATGCCGTGGTCGGAGAAGAACACGATCTCCGCGCCCGGTCCGGCCTCCTGGGCGAGGCGGGCGGCGGCGGCGTCGATCTCGGCGTACACGTCGAGGATCTGCTGCCAGGCGTGCCGCCGCTCGGTGCCGAAGCCCCGTTCGGCGTGCCAGTAGAGGAACTCCTGGGCGTGGTCGGCCTGGTTGAAGCGGACGAGCAGCACGTCCGGGTCGTGGGTGCGCAGTGCGGTGAGCGCGGTGTGCTCGATCCATGCCGTACGGGGTGCCTCGTGGAAGCGGTGGCCGGGGCCGGCGGTGTACGTGGGGTGCAGGGACGCCGGTCCGCTGCCGGGGGGTTCGGCGGTGACGGTCAGGCCGCCGTGGGCGCGGACGATCACCGCCGTGCCCAGGCGCAGGGTGACGGCCGCCGGGTCCGTGTCGAGGAGGGTCGCCGCGACCGACACCTCGCCCACGGCCGTGGGCGCGTCGAGCCGGACGGGGTGTGCGGGCCGCAGCGCCCGGGGGGCCGCTCCGGCAAGGGTGACGTGGACGAGGTCGCCGGACGGGTCGAGGGTGGTGGTGAGGTGTACGGGGTGGCCGAGGTAGGTGACGGGGCGGGTCCCGGTGCGGGTGCCCGAAGCACGGTCGGTGAGGGGAACGGTGAGGTCGCGGGCCGGGGCGTAGAGGCAGTAGCAGCTGGGGACATCGGGGGTGCCGTCCCGGCGGGCGAACGTGTGCGGGAAGTGCACCGCGACGGCCGACGCCCCGTGCTCGGCGAACCGGTCGAGGAGGTCCGGTGCGGTGAGCGAGCCGCGCTCGTAGGGGTGGAACGCGGACAGCGGGTCGTCGGCGCGCGTACGGATCTCGGCGACGCTCTGGGTCTCCCAGAACCGGTTGCCGACGATGCCGTGGCCCGCCGGGGTGCGGCCGGTGAGGAAGGAGGCGTGCGCGGGCGCGGTCGACGACGGGAAGACGCTGCGCATCGTGCGGACCCCGGTGTCGGTCAGGCCGGGCAGGACGCGGGTGAGGTTGAAGAAGTCATGGCGGCGGATCAGGTCGGGAAGACCGCCGTCGACGCAGATGATCACCAGGCGGGGGCGGGGGCCGCTCATGCCGCTCCTCCGGGGCCGCGGGCGGGGACGGTCCCGTCGGGGCAGGGGGTGTGGTTGTGGCGGTGCAGCAGCCAGGCTCCGGCCGGGCAGCCGGGGCGGTACTGCCACTGGGTGATCGCGGCGTGGTCCACCTGGAGTTCCATCCTGTCTCCCCCGCCGGCGACGAGTTCGTGCAGTGCGTCGAAGAAGCCGCTGTGGGTGACCAGGACGATCCGGTGTCCGGGGTCCGGTCTGCGGCACAGGTCGGCGACGCAGTCCCGGACCCGGCCGAGGAAGTCCGGCCACGCCTCGGTGTCCGGCGGGTGTACGGCGTCCCGCCGTTCCCTGGGCGGGGGCAGCCCGGCGCCGCCGGGACCGGTGCGGATCTCGTCGAGCCGCGCGTCCTCGTGGCACGCGAGGCGGGTGCCCTCGGCGACGACGGCGGCGGTCTCCCGGGCCCGCGGCAGGCAGCTCGTCCGGATCTCGGTCACTTCGTGGCGGGCGAGCCAGCGGGCCGCGGCAGCGGCCTGCCGCCGTCCCGTCGGGGTGAGGCGGCGCCGGTCGCCGCCGCCCGGGGCGGGCCGGGAGCGGTCCTGGGCGTGGCGCATCAGGTAGAGGTGCATGTCACCCCAGGGAGGTGGGGACGGAGGTGTGCCAGGCCCAGGCCGTGCGGACGACGGCGTCGAGACCGTGTTCGGGTTTCCAGCCGAACCGCTCCCGGGCGAGTGTCGGGTCCGCCCAGGACGCGCCGGGGTCCCCGGGGCGGCGCGGCGCCGGCCGGATGTCGAAGTCGCGGCCGGAGACGGACCGTACGGTGTCGAGCAGCTCGCGGACGCTGACCGGACGGCCCGCGCCGAGGTTCACCACGCCCGACCAGGGCGTGGTGTCCAGGTGGTCGAGGACCCGGACGTGGGCGCGGGCGAGGTCCACGACGTGGACGTAGTCGCGCAGTGCCGTGCCGTCCGGCGTGGGGTGGTCCTGTCCGAAGACCTCGATCCCGGGGGTGCGGCCGAGTGCGGCGCGGACCGCCGCGGGCAGGAGTTGCCCGGACGAGGCGCCGGTGTACTCCCCGAGGGCGCGGTCGGGGTCCGCGCCCGCCGCGTTGAAGTAGCGCAGGCTGGCGTGGCGCATGCCGGTGACGTCCGCGTAGGAGGCGATCATCCGTTCGCCCAGGTATTTGGTCTCCCCGTAGGGGCTCTCCGGGCGGATCGGGGCGGACTCGTCGACGGGGCAGGCCGGCGGGGTGCCGTACACGGCGCAGGAGGAGGAGAAGACGAAGCGTTCCACGCCGGTGTCGGCGCAGGCGGCGAGGACGTGGTGGGTGCCGACGACATTGACGTCGTAGTAGGTGGTGATGTCGGTGAGGGACTCCTGGGACGATTTGAGTCCGGCGAAGTGGAGGACGGCGCGGGGCCTGAAGCGCCGGAAGACCTCGCGGAGTCCGTCCTTGTCGCGTACGTCGGCGACGGTGAGCGGCACGTCGGCGACGGCTTCGCGGCGTCCGCTGCTGAGGTTGTCGACGACGAGGGGTTCGTGTCCCGCCGCGAGGAGATCGCGGACGGTGAAGGAGCCGACGTAGCCGGCGCCTCCGGTGACCAGGACTCTCATGTGGGGGTGCCTTTCGGTGCGGGGCGGGCCGGGGGTGTGCCGCGCAGTTCCCGGCCGAGGACGAACGCCTCCGCCGCGTGGACGCCCGCCTGCACCCCGCGCAGGGTGGCCTGGGCGCGGACGGCTTCGGCCGAGCGGGGGTGCGGGGGCGCGTGGACCTCGTGGTCGTAGACGGCGAGGGCCCGGCATTTGGCGTCGACGTGGCCGGTCACGTCGTAGAAGACGTGCGGGGTGAACGGGGCGACCAGGTGGGTCTGCTGTTCCGTGGAGGACAGCACCTCGAAGTGCAGGACCTGCCGGACGGATCCGGTGCCGAGCGACCGGGTCTGATAGGTGACCGCGTGGGCGACGAGCCGGTGGTCGGCGTGGATGTCGCCGGGATGATGGGTGAAGACGGTCTCGGGCCGGTGGGCGCGGAGTCGGTCGCCGATCGCTTCGACGGTCAGCCGTTGCGGCAGCTCGCACAGGAGTCTCGCGTCGGGCGCGAGGGCGCCGAACGACACGTCGTCCGCGCCGAGTTCCGCGGCGGCGGCTTCGCAGCGTGAGCGGGCCTCGGCGAGGGAGACACCGGGGTGCCGCAGCGACACTCCCTCGGCCAGGAGGTGCAGGTGCACCCGGGCTCCTTGGGCGGCGAGCAGGGCCACGGTGGCCCCCGCGCCGAGGACTTCGTCGTCGGGGTGGGCGGCGACGACGAGCGCCCTCATGTCGCCGCCGCGGTGACCCGGGGGCGTACCAGCGCGCCCATGGCGTACAGCTCGCGGACCAGCGGGCGGGGCGCGCCCGGGCCGGGGCCGAGGAGCGACGCCGGGTCGCCCGCGGTGACGGCGTCGCGGACGACGGGGAAGGTGTCGGACGGCAGCTCCATGAGCTGCGAGGTGCGCGGTACGAACACGAACCCGCCGTCGCTCTCGCTGCGCAGGCGTACGTCGTCCCAGGTCAGCTCGGGCAGGATCGCGTCGAGGGACAGCTCCCCCAGGGCGAGCAGGTCGAGCCGGTGCACGAGGTACTCGACTCTCCGTTCCAGGCGGTGCCCGGCGAGGATGTCGTCCCGGGCCGCCTCGCCCTGTGCGCGGGCGGCGGCGGGGTCGCGGACGAGGTGTTCCAGCGCGTCGCGCAGGTCCTCGTCGTCGACGACGAGACGGCCGTGCCGTTCGTCCTCGACGAACTCGGGGATGCCGCCCTGGGCGGCGGCCACGACCGGGAGACCTCCGGCCATGGCCTGTTTGAGGGCGAGCGGTCCGGTCTCCGGGAGGGTGGTGGCCAGTACGGCGGCGTCGCCCGCGGCGACCAGGTCGGCCATGGCGTACCGCCCGTCGAGGAAGAGGACCCGTTCGCCGATCCGTGACGCGGTCGCGTGGTCGCGCAGTTCGTCGGCGAGCGGGCCGTCCCCGGGGACGACGACGCGGGTGCGTGAGCGTGGTCCGGCCTCCATCGCGTCGAGCGCGTCGAGGGCCCGGTCGACGCCGTCCTCCCAGGTGAGGGCGCCGAGCAGCAGGAACAGGAAGTCGTCGTCGGGCACGCCCAGTTCGGCGCGGAGGGCTGTGCGGTCGGCGTCGGCGAGCCGGTCGAGGAAGTCCTGGCCGACGCCCGTGGTGACGACCTCGATCCGGTCCTCGGGCAGCACGCCGGCGGTGACGAGCGGCGCGAACTGCCGTTCCCGCTGTTCCTCGGACCCGGCGAGCACGAGTGCGACATCGGCCAGGAGGCCGCGCAGCCGGTCGGCGGTGCCGAGGGGGTGGGCGCCGTGGTGGGCGAGGACGAGGGCCCGCTCTCCCCCGCCGTGCCGCAGTGTCCGCCGCATGACCAGCGCGTCGGGGACGCCGGTGGCCCACACGATGCGGGCGCCGGTCCCGTCGAGTGTGCGGGCGGCGATCTCCAGCGTCCGCGGGGAGGGGGCCGCGAACGCGGGTACGGCGACGGCGGGGATCCCGGCGGGGCCGCACCGGGTGAGCAGGGCGCCGCCTTCCTCGGCGAGCACGGTGACGGCGTGTCCGGCCGCCACCAGTCCACGGGCCTGGTCGAGCAGATGACGCTGGGTGTCGCTCCAGGTCCGGTCGGCGGTGGTGATGACGATGCGCACTAGTTCCGCACCCCCTTTCCGAAGATCCCCGGGCAGGAGCCGGGGATGGTCCACAACGAGTCGAGGTAGCGCAGTGCCTGCCGCCGGTGACTGACCCCGCCGAGCACCGCGTACGGCATCCCGGACGCGTGTGCCTCGCTCAGGCACTGCTCGATGAGGGTCCCCGCGACCGTGAGCGCGAGCCCGCGCGCGGCGGGGGCGAGGGCGATGGACGACAGCATGCCGAGGCGGGCGGTGTCGTAGGAGATGAAGCCGAGGAGCCGGTCCTCGGCGGGCAGTTCCTTGTCGGCGTCCACGACGATCACCGAGGAGACCGGGTCACGGGCGAAGGACCGGTGCACCTCGCTGGCCCAGCCGCCGCCGAAGGTGGTCCGGATCCACCCGGTGAGCAGCAGGTGTTCGCTGGTCTCCGGTCTGCGGATCTGCAGGGTGCGCCCGGCCGCCTCCAGCGTGGGCGCGGGCGGGGGAGGCGTCCAGCGGCGCAGGTCGATGAAGAAGTCGCCCCATTCCAGTTCGGGTACGTCCCGCTCGGCGGCGGGCACCGGTTCCTCGGCGTCGGGCAGCCACCACAGGGCGGCGGCGGCCTGCGGCGGCACCGGGGCGCTGTCGGGGACGTCGACGAGGCCGTAGGCGTAGCCGAGCCATCGCAGGCGCTCCAGGGCGAGTCGGGTCAGCGTCCAGTCCAGCTCGGGGGCGGCCTCGCACCGCGCGGGGCCGACGGTGCCGGGGCCTCGCGCGTTGAGGGTGCACCGGCCGAGCCGGGTGTCCCCGTGCCACAGTTCGACGTGGGCCGGGCTCCTGGCCCCCGCGCCGGGGAGGTGGACCACCTGACGTCCCGCGGTGAGGGCGCTGTCCCCGGCGGTGCAGGCAGGGAGGTCGTAGAGACGGACGAGTGCTTCCGGCATGGTCACTTCACCTCGGCTCCCTCGAAGATCTGCCGGTCGAGGAGCGAGGTCAGCGGAATGACCTCCCGGCCGTCCTCGGCCGCGAAGTCCCAGAAGATCTCCCGCAGCCGGTCCTCGGTGAACTCCTCCTGTTCCACGGCCAGTTGCTGCTGACCCTCGGCCCAGATGCGGTCCACCGGTGCCGTCTTGGTGTTGCCGAGGGGCTCGGCGCTGTAGAGGCGGCTCATGGTCACATCGCCCGTCGCGGAGACCGCGATACTGCTGTCGCGGACGAGGTAGGGGAACATCACCACGTCCTGGTAGGGGCGCAGTTGCTCGCCGGGCACCAGGTAGGGGGCGTTGAGGTTCAGGTCGAAGTCCTTGGCGGGGACGACCCGTTTGAATGCGCGGACCTGGTCGTGGACGGCCATGGTCTCGGCCTCGGTGAGCAGCAGCCGATTGCGTCCGCCGCGGCCGTGGGCGCGGACCAGGATGAGGTCCTGGCGGCGGAAGCCCTCGGCGCGCAGGAGGCGCGTCAGGTCGAACACGTTGTGCTGGTTGGTCTTCATCACGGTCGTGAGGACTTTGAAGCTCGGCACCCTGTCGCGGAGGTAGACCGAGTTCTCCACGACGGTGTCGAAGACGTCTTTCAGACGGACCGCGGCGAAGGTCTCCCGCGTGCCGTCCATGCTGACCCGCACGGACGGGATTCCGCTGTCCACGATCCGGTCGAGCTGTTCGCGGGTGTGACGGGCGGCGTTGGTGATCAGGGTGACGGTGGCGTGCCGCAGTGCGGGCACCACGTCCAGGAGGTCCCAGAATCCTTTGCGGAGGGTGGGCTCGCCACCGGTGAGGGTGATCTCGAAGGTGCCCATACGGTCGAGGTCGAGCATCACCTGCCGTAGCTGCGCGATGGAGAGCATCTTTCGCCGGATGTGTGCCGGGATCTCCCCGGTGTTGGTCCGGCAGTGGATGCAGCGCAGGTCACAGGCGTAGGTGACGTCGATGCTCGCGCGGACCGGAGCGGTGTAGCCAGCCATCAGTCGGATTCTTCCTCTGTCAGGAGACGTCGGGTGATGTCGTCGAGGTCGCGGGTCGCCCACCAGGCGAGGGTCTTGCCGACTCCCTCGGTGATGTCGACGGTCGGTGCGGTGTCGCCCAGCAGGCGCTCCTGCACGGCGGTCGCGGCCCGGAACTCGCTGATCTCGTTGGTGCGCCCGCTCTTGTGGGCCACCTCGGCCTTCGGGGTCACGGTCCGCAGGATCTCGACGATCTCGTTGACCGAGTAGGAGCGGCCGGAGCCGAGGTTGACGACCGGGGCGAAGTCGCTGCCGGCGAGGCCGTCCAGCTTGCGGACGACATCGGTGATGTAGGTGAGGTCGCGGCGTTGCTCACCGGTGCCCTCGACCGGCAGCTCGTTCCTGAGCAGGAGGTTGGCGCAGAGTCTGGGGACGAGGGCGTCGGGCCGTTCACCCGGCCCGTACACATTGAAGAACCGCACGATGCCGACCTCGGTGCCGCCGGCGCTGCGCTGGTGGGCGCGGGCGAGCATCTCCAGGGCGACCTTGCTCGCGGCGTACGGTGAGCGCGGCGACAGGGGCGTGCTTTCCACGGTGGGGAGCGTCGCCTGTCCGTAGACCTCGCAGGTGCTGCCGACGATCACGCGTCTCACGCCGGTGATCGCGCACAGCGCCAGGAGGTGGCGCCCGGAGTCGACGTTGTCGAGGTAGTCGAGGGGCTGCCGGAACGACCGGGGCACGTTCTTGTGGGAGGCCAGGTGGTAGACGAGGTCGATGCCGTCGAGGTCCGCGGCGGTCAGGTCCAGTACGGCCTTCTCCCGGAACTTCCCGGTGCCCTCGGGGCTGATCATCGGCTCGACCCGCAGGTCGTCGACGACCAGCACCTTGGTGTGCTTCGCGGCGAGGTGTCGGGCGAGATGACCGCCGATGAATCCCGCACCGCCGGTGATGAGGACTCCCCCGCTCGCCAGGTTGCCGGGCATGGAGTACCCCCTTTCTCTGCTGGCTTTCTCTGCTGGGTCGGTTGTGGAGCACGGCGCGTGGTCATGAGTCGGCGGTCTGCATCCGCGGTGCGAAGAGCGCCGCGTCGGCCTCGAAGGCCAGCCGCGCCTCCTCCAGTCGCCGAGGTGTGCCGATGTCACGCCACTCGCCTTCGAAGAGGTGGGCGAGGACACTGCGGCCGGCCGCGCGCGCCGTTTCGAGCAGGGCGGGCATGTCGTACGGTTCGCCCCGCGGCAGGTGGTCGAGGATCACCGGATCGAGGACGTACATCCCGCAGTTGACGAGGTGGGTGAGGCGGGGTCTCTCGGTGAGGCCGAGGACGCGGTGCTGTTCGTCGATCTCCACCACGCCGTGCTCGATCTCGGTGTCCCGAGGAGTGACGACGACGGTGGCGTCGGCGCCGGACCGGTCGTGGTGGCGCATCAGCCGCGCGAAGTCGAGGCTGGTGAGCAGGTCGGCGTTCATGACCAGGGCCGGTGTGGGGGAGGCCGGGATCAGGGAGAGCGCGCCGGCCGTGCCCATCCGTTGCCGTTCCACCACGAACCGGAGGTCCAGCCGGCCCCAGTCGGTGTTCTCGCAGGTCCTTCTGATGAGGTCGGCCTGGTGGCGGAGGGCGAGCGTCACCTGGGTGAATCCCGCCGCGCGCAGCCGCCGCAGCACATGGTGCAGCAGCGGTGTCCCGCCGAACTCGATCAGGGGTTTGGGGGTGGCGGTGGTGACCGGACGCAGCCGGCTCCCCTCTCCTCCCGCCATGATGACGGCCTTCATGTCGGCATCGACGCACCCTTCTTCGTGGTCCGCCCGGCTGACGCTCCGGGCCGGTGAGAGGACGGGACGGGCGGGGGGACCCCGCCGGGAGCCGCTCGCGTGCGGCGGCCGAGGCTCAGACCTGGTAGCGCCGGGCGTCGAACCGGTGAAGGTTCTCGGCGACCCAGCGGGAGGTCAGCCTGAGCCCCTCTTCGAGGGGGACCAGCGGCTTCCACGAGGCCAGGGAACGTGCCCGGGCGTTGTCCGAGCGCAGGCGCTCCACCTCGCTTCCCCCGGGCCTGACACGGCCGGGGTCCACGACGACCTCCGCGTCCTTCCCCGACGCGGCGATCAGCGCCTGGGCGAGACGGCCGATCGTCAGGGAGTGACCCGTGCCGAGGTTGACGACCTCGCCGACGGCGTGATCGCACTCGGCCAGCGCCAGGAACCCCGCGGCGGTGTCCGTGACGTAGGTGAAGTCACGGCTCGTGGTGAGTGAGCCGAGCTTGATCTGCCGTGCTCCCGCGTGCAGTTGGGCGAGGATCGTCGGGATCACCGCCCGCGCGGACTGCCGGGGTCCGTAGGTGTTGAAGGGCCGCACGACCGTGACGGGCAGCTGGAACGCGTGCCAGTGGGACAGCGCCATCATGTCCGCGCCGATCTTCGAGGCCGCGTACGGCGACTGCGGCTGAAGCGGATGGTCCTCGGCGATGGGCACGGAGCGCGCCGTTCCGTACACCTCGCTCGTGGAGGTGTGCAGAAGGCGGCGCACGGAGTGCCGGCGGCACGCCTCGGCGACGTTCTCCGTGCCGCCGACGTTCGTCTGGACGTAGGCACCGGGGGACACATAGCTGTACGGCACGCCGACCAGCGCCGCCAGATGGAACACCGTGTCGCAGCCCGCCACGGCGTCCATGACCCGTCCGGCGTCCCGCACGTCCCCGGCGATGATCTCGACGGTGTCGGAGCCGTCCGGATAGTGGGCGAGGTGGCCCTTCTCGGCGTAGGGCTTGTAGTGCGTGAGGGCCCGCACCCGGGCACCCCGTTCCACCAGCAGATCGACGAGCGTCGACCCGATGAACCCTTCCGCGCCGGTCACCAGAACGCTGCGGCCGGCCCAACTGGAAAGAGACACTGGCGCTCCTCTAGGGCATAGGGACATGAAGGCGTGAAGGCATGAAGGCGTGAGCACATGAGGGCATGAGGGGCGTGAGGGCATGAGGGGACGTGGAAGGGACAGGGAGGGCGTGAGGGGGAGGGAATCCGCCTCGCCGGACCCGGTGCCGCCGGGCGGCGGACCGGGTGTCAGGCGCGGTCCGGCGCGCGCCCGGGTGATCGCGTCGGCGCGACCGCCCCGGCGTCGGCGTCCGGGCCCTCCCACGGGCCGACCCGGACGCCGGACACCGGCGTCGACGCCCCTGCGGCTACGTCCGTCCCGGCGTCTCTAGCCGAGCGCGGCCGGCCGTACGAGGACGCCCAGGGCGTGGAACGTCTCGACGTACGGGGCGGCGCCCGCGGGCAGGCCGAGGAGGCGTCGCGGATCGCGGTGCCGCACGGCGTCCCGCAGGACGGCGAGGACATCGCGCGGCAGCCCGGTGAGGGCGGGTATTCGGGGGCCGGAGTCGACGCCCCGGTCCGGATCGTCCGGCCAGGACATCTCGGCGAAGGCGAGTTCACCGAGGACGGTGTCCAGCGGGAGATGGCGGATGGCGTGCCGGTCCAGGCAGTGCGAGAGGTGCCGGGCCTTCTGCTCGAAGAGATGTCCGCCGAGGACGGTCCGCCGTGCGCGCCGTCCGAGTTCGGCCGCCAGCGCGGGCTCGGCCGCGAGGCGCAGCATGGCCCGCGTCAGTTCGTCGTCGTCGGAGACGAGCAAGCCGTTCTCCTCGTCCGTGACGAACTCGGGAATGCCGCCGGTCCGTGAGGCGATGACCGGACGTCCGATCGCCATGGCCTCCTTGAGGGCGAGTGGCTGCGGCTCCGGCACGACGGTCGCGAGTACGGCCACGTCCGTCGCGACCAGGGCGGGCGCCACGTCGGGGAGATGGCCGGTGAAGAGCACGCGTTCGGTCAGGCCCGATTCGCGCACCAGCGTGCTCAGGGCCTCGCGTTCCGCACCGTCTCCGGTCAGCAGCAGCAGTGCGGAGGGGCAGGACTCGCTCACCGGTTTCATCGCGCGGATGACCCGGTCGATTCCCTTTTCCCACGACAGCCGAGAGGAGACGGTGAAGACGAAGGACCCCTCCGGGATGCCCAACTCCCGGCGGGCGGTGCTGGATTCGAGCGCGGTCAACCGTTCCACGAACTCCCGCCGCACGCCGCTGGTGACGATGACGAGGTCTCGGTCCTCCTCCTTGTGGGGGAAAAGGCGCTCGCGCTGCTCGATGGAGGTGGCGATGGTGAGGTGGGCCCCGTCGGCGAATTCCCTGGCGTCGCCCTTCTCCTCCAGCGGGAAGGCCGACAGCCGGTACAGGACCGTCATCGGTGTCGTCCGCGCGCCCTTCAGCGCCCGGTTCACCACGGCGGCGTCATGGCGTCCCGTCGCGCACAGGATGTGCGGTTCGGCCGCCGCCACCTCCCGGGCGACGACGGCCGCGGCCTGCGCGGGGTGGGTGGCGAACGGGGGCACGGCCAGGAGCGGGAAGCCGTGCTCCGTGAAACGGGCCGCCGCCATCCCCTCGCCCTCCATGACGGGCCGGACCTCGTGACCGAGTCGCCGCAGCGCGAAGAGCGTGTCGAGCATGAATTGATGCTTTCCGCCCCAGACACGGTCGGAAATGGTGACGAGAATTTTCACGGCGACGTCCTGGATGGAAGTGCAGCAGCCGACACCCGAATACCCCGGAATACACCGACGCACCTGTGCCCTGAATTTCAAAAGCCACAGGAAAGACCACAGTCAACCGGAGTCAAACCTTTTACCAAAGGCCACTCTCATACCGCGTCTCAACAACCGTTCCAGGCAGCTCACTTCGAGGCCCGCATCGGTCATTGCCACGGAATCCTGTTTCCATTGTAGGCGGAATAAGGCAAATCAGATTGACCAATGCAACGTGACCGAGGTCACGTTTGGCTGCCGTATTCCTCTTCCGGGGCAGGTCGGCACGGCAAAGACGTCCGATGAAATATGCGGCCAGCCCATGCGATGTGACGAGATTCTGCCCCTTCTCGTATGTTTTCCGGCCGTTGTCTCCCCCATCGCCCGGCCAGACCCCGCGACGCCGGGATGATCCCCACGACAGGCCCTAGCGGAGTGCCGCCACCGACTGCTCGCCCTCCGGCTCCTCCGGTCCTTCGGGGTGGCCGATGAAGGTGCGCCACAGACGGGCGTAATGGCCGTCGAGGGCGAGGAGTTCCTCGTGGGTGCCGTCCTCGGCGACCCGGCCGTGGTCCATCACCACCACCCGGTCGGCGCGGGCGGCCGTGGTCAGCCGGTGCGCCACCACCAGGGTGGTACGGCGGCCCGCGAGCCGGTCGGTGGCCTGGTTGACCTGTGCCTCGGTGGCCAGGTCGAGGGCGGCCGTCGCCTCGTCGAGCAACAGGACGTCCGGGTCCACGAGTTCGGCGCGGGCCAGGGCGATCAGCTGGCGCTGCCCGGCGGAGAGGTTGCGTCCGCGTTCGGCGACCTCGTGCAGGTAGCCGCCCTCCAGGCGGGCGATCATCTCGTGCGCGCCGACCGCGCGGGCCGCCGCCTCCACCTCGGCGTCGGTGGCGGCCGGGCGGCCGTAGGCGATGGCGTCGCGGACGGTGCCCTGGAAGAGGTACGCCTCCTGCGGGACGACGCCGAGGCGGTGCCGGTACGACGTCATGTCCAGGTCCCTGAGGTCCGCGCCGTCGACGGTGACCCGGCCGGAGGTGGGGTCGTAGAACCGGGCCACCAGCTTGACCAGGGTGGACTTGCCGGCGCCGGTCTCGCCGACGAAGGCGACGGTCTGCCCGGCGGGGACGCGCAGGTCGATCCCGGTGAGGGCCGGCTCCGCCCGGTCGGCACCGTCGGCGGGGCCGTAGGCGAAGTGCAGGTCCTCGAAGGCGATCTCGCCGCGCAGGGAGCCGACCTCGCGGGGGGTGCGGGCGGAGCGGGTGGAGGTCGGCTCGCGCAGCAGTTCCTGGATCCGGCCGAGGGAGACGGACGCCTGCTGGTAGCCGTCGAAGACCTGGGAGAGCTGTTGCACGGGGGCGAAGAACAGGTCGATGTAGAGGAGGTAGGCGACCAGGGCGCCGGTGGTGAGGGTCGCCGCCTCGATCCGGCCGGCGCCCACGATCAGCACGGACGCGGCGGCGGCCGAGGAGAGGAACTGCACGAACGGGAAGTAGACCGATATCAGCCACTGGCCGCGGATACGGGCCCGGCGGTAGCTGTCGCTGTGCGCGGCGAACCGCCGGCCGCCGTCCCGCTCGCGGCCGAACGCCTGCACGATCCGCAGTCCGGCCACCGACTCCTGGAGGTCGGCGTTGACCGTCGACACCCGCTCACGGGCGAGTTCGTACGCCTTCACGCTCGCCTTGCGGAAGAAGTAGGTGGCGACGATCAGCGGGGGCAGGGTGGCGAAGACGACGAGGGCGAGCTGGAGGTCGATGACGAGGAGGGCGCCCATGATGCCGAAGAAGGTGACGATCGAGACGAACGCGGTGACCAGGCCGGTCTGGAGGAAGGTGGACAGGGCGTCCACGTCCGTCGTCATCCGGGTCATGATGCGGCCGGTCAGCTCGCGCTCGTAGTAGTCGAGACCGAGCCGCTGGAGCTGGGCGAAGATCTTCAGACGCAGGGAGTAGAGGACGCGTTCGCCAGTGCGGCCGGTCATCCGGATCTCGCCGGTCTGCGCGACCCACTGGACGAGTACGGCGATCAGCGCCAGCAGCGAGGCGGCCCAGACCGCGCCGAGGGCGGCCTCGGTGACGCCGCTGTCGATGCCGTGCCGGATCATCACCGGCAGCAGCAGGCCCATGCCGGCGTCCACGGCGACCAGGCCGAGGCTGATGAGGAGCGGGGCGCCGAAGCCGCGCAGCAGGCGTTTGAGGCCGTAGTGGGCCTCGGGGCGGACCGCGCGGGCCTCGTCCACGCCGGGGACGTCGGTGGCCGGGGGCAGGGCGTCGACCTGGGCGAGGAGTTCGGGGGTGGCGGGGCTGCCGGCCAGGGCGAGGTCCTTGGGCGCGCGGTCACCGGTCCACAGGGTGGGGGTGATGCCGCGCTCGGCGTCGAACTCGGCGTCCAGTTCGGCGCGGACGGAGGTGTCCTCGGGCGGGGCGGCGGGCAGGGCGTGGCCCGGGGAGACCCCGCCCAGTTCGTCGGGGTCGGTGAGCAGCCGGCGGTAGAGCGGGGAGCGTTCCTGGAGTTCGTCGTGGGTGCCGAGGTCGGCGAGGCGGCCGGAGTCCAGGACGGCGATGCGGTCGGCGAGGCCGAGGGTGGAGCGGCGGTGGGCGATGAGCAGGGTGGTCCGGTCGCGCATGACCTCCTTGAGCGCCTCGTGGATCTCGTGCTCGACGCGGGCGTCCACGGCGGAGGTGGCGTCGTCCAGGACCAGCAGCCGGGGGTCGGTGAGCAGGGCGCGGGCGAGGGCGATGCGCTGGCGCTGGCCGCCGGAGAGGGTCAGTCCCTGCTCGCCGACGGTGGTGGCGTAGCCGTCGGGGAGTTCGGTGATGAACCGGTCGGCCTGGGCGGCGCGGGCGGCGGCGGATATCTCCTCGTCGGTGGCGTCGGGGCGGCCGTAGGCGAGGTTGGCGCGGACGGTGTCGGAGAAGAGGAAAGAGTCCTCGGGGACCAGTCCGATGGCGGCGCGCAGCGACTCCTGGGTCAGTTCGCGCACGTCGTGGCCGCCGATGAGGACGGCGCCGTGGGTGACGTCGTAGAAGCGCGGCAGGAGGAGGGAGACGGTGGACTTGCCGGAGCCGGAGGCGCCGACGACGGCGAGGGTCTCGCCGGGGCGGATCTCGAAGCTGAGGCCGCGCAGGACGGGGGTGGAGTCGTCGTAGGCGAAGGAGACGTCGTCGAACTCGACGGTGGCGGGGGCGTCGGCGGGCAGTTCCTTCGTCCCGTCGGCCAGGGAGGGCTCGGTGTCGATCAGCTCCAGGACGCGTTCGGTGCCGGCGCGGGCCTGCTGGCCGACGGTGAGGACCATGGCGAGCATGCGGACGGGGCCGACGAGCTGGGCGAGGTAGGTGGAGAAGGCGACGAAGGTGCCGAGGGTGATGTCGCCGCGGACGGCGAGGTAGCCGCCGAGGGCGAGCATGGCGACCTGGCCGATGGCGGGGACGGCCTGGAGGGCGGGGGTGTAGCGGGAGTTCAGGCGGATGGTGCGCAGGCGTCCGGCGAACAGCTTGCGGCCGACCTCGCGCAGCTTGCCGGTCTCCTGCTCCTCCTGTCCGAAGCCCTTGACGACGCGGACGCCGCTGACGGCGCCGTCGACGACGCCCGCGACGGCGGCGGCCTGGGCCTGGGCGTACCAGGTGGCGGGGTGCAGCCGGGAGCGGGAGCGCTTGGCGATCCACCACAGGGCGGGGGCGACGGCGACCGCGACCAGGGTCAGCGGCGGTGACAGCCAGGCCATGATCGCCAGGGAGATCACGAACAGCAGGACGTTCCCGATGGTCATCGGGAGCATGAAGAGCAGGCCCTGGATCAGCTGGAGGTCGCTGGTGGCCCGGCCGACGACCTGGCCGGTGGACAGCTCGTCCTGACGCCGCCCGTCGAGCCGGGTGATCGTGTCGTACATGTCCGTGCGCAGGTCGTGCTGGACGTCGAGGGCGAGGCGTCCGCCGTAGTAGCGGCGGATGTAGGTGAGGGCGTAGACGACGAGGGCGGCGGCGATCAGCAGACCGGCCCAGACGCCCATGGCGCGGCTCTTGTCGCCGATCACGTCATCGATGATCACCTTGGTGATCAGCGGGACCAGGGCCATGACCGCCATGCCCGCCAGGGAGGAGCCGAGGGCGAGGATCACGTCCTTGGGATGCCGCCAGGCGTACCCGGCGAGCCGTCGTACCCACCCCTGTCCTGCTGCCACGCCGCCGCCTCTTTCGTCGTCCGTCATACACCCGCTCCTCCAGTGGGCGGCAACACGAAACCAACCGGATTTCATCCCTCCGCAACATTCGGCCGCGGACACCCGGCACGGTTCGGCCGCGATCGCTCGTCTCCGTCCGGCCGCGATCGCTCGTCTCCGTCCGGCCGCGATCGCTCATCTCCGTTCGGCCGCGGTCACTGGCCGCGTACGGCCGCGGACACCGGGCGCGTACGGCCGCGGACACCCGGCACCGTTCGGCCGCGATCCCCCGGCCGCGGCGGGGGCCGGGCCCTCCCCCCTGACGAGGGTCAGGTCCGTTCCCTGACGATCGGCGGATACGCCGGCCCGGTCCGGCTTCCTACGCTCCCCCGGTACGCGAGAGACCGCACAGGGAGCAGGACGTCAGCGTGAACGGCAACGGACACGGCAACGGGAACAGGAAGAGGACCGGGTGAACATCGTCGAGGCAGCGTTTCTGGGGGCCGTGGAGGGACTGACCGAATTCCTTCCGGTGTCCAGCACCGGTCACCTCACCCTTCTGGAGAGACTCCTCGGTCATTCCACCGACGACCCCGACATCACGGCGTTCACGGCGATCATCCAGGTGGGCGCGGTCCTGGCGACCATCCTGTACCTGCGCAAGGACATAGCCCGCCTGCTGCGGGCGTTCTTCCGGGGCGTCGCGCGCCGTGAGGAGCGGCGCGACCCGGACTACCGGTTCGCCTGGGCGGTGATCATCGGCTCGATCCCCATCGGGATCGTGGGCCTGGTCTTCAAGGACCACATCGAGACGACCCTGAGGAGCCTGTACGTCGTCGCCATCGCGTTGATCCTGTGGAGCGGGGTGCTGTGGTTCGCGGACCGCAGGGCCACCCAGACCCGGGGCGAGCGGGACGTCACCTGGAAGGACACCCTGATCATCGGCCTCGTGCAGTGCCTGGCCCTGATCCCGGGCGTCTCCCGCTCGGGCGCGACCGGCTCGGCCGGGCTGCTGCGCGGCCTGGACCGCGTGACGGTGACCCGGCTGTCGTTCATGCTCTCCATCCCCGCGCTGACGGGGGCGGGCCTGCTCCAGGTCGTCGACGAGTACGACGCGATCTCGAACGGCGTCGGCTGGCCCGCCACGATCACCGCGACCGTGGTCAGCTTCCTGGTCGGCTACGCGGCGGTGGCCTGGCTCCTGCGCTTCATCGCCCGGCACACGTACAGCGTGTTCATCTGGTACCGGGTGGTGGTGGGTGTGGTGATCCTGGTGCTGCTGTGGACGGACGTGATTCCGGCGACCTGACGGGGGTGGGGGTGGGGGTGGGGGCGGGGGTCACTCCGGCAGGAGGCGGAGGTCGTAGAGGCGAGTGATCCGGTTCGGGTTCTCGTTGTCGTCGCTGGCCGGGAGGAGCTTCAGGCGGCCCGCTCGGGTGCCGGTGAGGGTCATCGTCGGAGTAGCCCGCGAGGTGGACGGACGGGGAGCAGGCGCCGCCCGGACCGCGGCCGGTGGACGTGGCGGCGGCCGGACCGCGGCCGGTGGACGTGGCGGCGGCCGGACCGCGGCCGGTGGACGTGGCGGCGGCCGGACCGCGGCCGGTGGACGTGGCGGCGGCCGGAC
>NZ_JBIVUE010000002.1:537670-537962 GCF_044757045.1 Streptomyces sp. NPDC091377
CCGCGGCCGGTGGACGTGGCGCCGCCCGGACCGCGGCCGGTGGACGTGGCGGCGGCCGGACCGCGGCCGGTGGACGTGGCGGCGGCCGGTCCGGCGGCGGTCAGGCAGGTGGCGGCCGTCAGCGCGGCGGTGAGGGCGGTGACGGCGGGGCGTACGGGGCTCGGGCGCGTTCCGGCACGGTAGGGCGGCCGGGTGACCGGGTGACCGGGTGACCGGGTGACCGGGTGACCGGGTGACCGGGTGACCGGGTGACCGGGTGACCGGGTGACCGGGTGACCGGGTGACCGGGTGA
>NZ_JBIVUE010000002.1:538060-623511 GCF_044757045.1 Streptomyces sp. NPDC091377
GACCGGGGGTGGGCCACCCCGTGAAGGGTTGGCCGGATCACCGGGGGCGTGGCCGGGAACGGCCGGCGACGGGGCCGGGTCAGCTCGCGGCGAGGTCCTTGTGGACGGCCTTGGCGACGCCCTGGATGGTGGAGATGCCGTAGTTCATGGTGCTGTTGCCGTGGGTGAGCACGGTGACGGTGTAGTCGTGGCCCCCGCCCTTGAAGACGCCGACGCTGTGGACGCGCCAGCCGTGGGTGGAGCGCTGGAGCCAGCCGTTCTTGACGGCGACGCTGACACCGGAGGGGGCGCCGTACGGGGTGCCCCAGCGCTGGGAGGAGACGACCTTGCCCATGAGCCGGCGGATGTAGGCGCGGGAGTTGTCGCTGAGGACGCTGTTCTTGGCGTGGACCAGCTTGAGCAGCTTCTGCTCGTCGGTGACGTTGATCTGGGTCAGACCCCAGTAGCCGTCGGCGCCCGGCTTGGTCCTGGTCATCTTGGCGGCGGTGAGGAAGCCCTTGATCTTCGTCATGCCGAGCTGCTTCCACAGGGTGGAGGTCGCGGCGTTGTCCGAC
The DNA here is from genome assembly GCF_044757045.1 of Streptomyces sp. NPDC091377. Classification (NCBI taxonomy): domain Bacteria; kingdom Bacillati; phylum Actinomycetota; class Actinomycetes; order Kitasatosporales; family Streptomycetaceae; genus Streptomyces; species Streptomyces sp. NPDC091377. The sequence continues at coordinate 538,615 of NZ_JBIVUE010000002.1, forward strand.
TTGGTGATCATGGCCTCGGCGAGCTTGGTCTCGCGGTCGGTGAGGTACCGGTCGGTCTTCTTCGCGTCCCACAGCAGTGCGGCGAGCACGGTGACCTTGACGACGCTGGCGGAGTCGTAGGAGGTGGAGCCGCGCAGCGTGCAGGTGGTGTGGGTGGTGCGGTCGTGGACGCCGACGGCGACCGTGCCCTTGCGGTTGGCGAGGGCGGCGGTGATGTCCTTCTTCAGCTTGGTCGCGAGTCCCGCCTTGGCGGAGGTGCAGGCGACGGTCGGGGTGGCGGCGGCAGCGGTCGGGGTGAGCGCGGTCACGCTCGCGACCAGCACTCCGCCCGCGACCCAGCGCGCTTTCCTGGATATCCCAATGGTCATGCCAAGCACGACGTATGAGCCGGCGTGAAGGGTTGTATGCCTGGCCAAAGCTGACGGATCCGTTACCACGGGGAGACAGTTCACACGCGAAGGTCACCTGACCTTCACCCACCGGCATACATGTCCATGTCACGCTCGAAGGGCCCACCCTCAACCCGCGTAGAACGGACACCCCATGCCCGTGACGCACCCGCGCCACCGCCGCCCCGTGGCCCTGGCCGCCTCGGCCGTCCTCCTCGCCCTGACCCTCCCGGCCCTGACGACCACCCCGGCCACGGCGACACCCCCCGCCCCTCGGCCCGCCTCCGCCACCGCCGACGCCACCACCCCCGCCCCCGCCGCCGACTACTACGCGGACGCGACCGGCAAGACCGGCCCGGCGCTGAAGAGCGCCCTGCACACGATCATCAGCGACCAGACCAAGCTCTCCTACTCGGCGGTCTGGGAGGCGCTGAAGGTCACCGACCAGGACCCCCGCAACAGCGGAAACGTGGTCCTCCTGTACTCCGGTCTCTCCCGCAGCAAGACGCTCAACGGCGGCAACTCCGGCAACTGGAACCGCGAGCACGTGTGGGCCCAGTCCCACGGCGGCTTCGGCACCTCCGCCGGCCCCGGCACCGACCTGCACCACCTTCGCCCCGAGGACGTCCAGCTCAACTCGGTCCGCGGCAACAAGGACTTCGACAACGGCGGCAGCCCCGTCACCAACGGCGGCGGCAGCCTCACCGACTCCGACTCCTTCGAGCCGCGCGACGCCGTCAAGGGCGATGTGGCCCGCATGATCCTCTACATGGCCGTCCGCTACGAGGGCGGCGACAGCTGGCCCGACCTGGAGCCCAACAACTCCGTCAGCAACGGCAGCGTCCCGTACCACGGCCGGCTCTCGGTCCTGAAGCAGTGGAACGACGAGGACCCGCCGGACGCCGGCGAACAGCGCCGCAACGAACTGATCCACAGCGACTACCAGGGCAACCGGAACCCGTTCATCGACCACCCGGAGTGGGTCGAGGCGATCTGGTAGCAGAGCGGGAACCCAACGGACGGGCGCCGCGGCTCAGGCGTCGAAGGCGGTCCGGACGACGAGCACGACGGGGACACCCGCCGGCAACTCCAGCGCGTCCGCCTCCTCGCCGCCCGGCATCCGCGAGCGGATCTCCTCACGGAACCGCACGGGGGCGCGGCCCAGTTCCGCGAGCCTGGCGTAGACCCCGCCGGGACCGGTGTCCGGCCGGGTGACCGGGGTACCGGCGACGAGACCGGCGGGGAGGTACGAGGTGGCGAGGCGGACGGGTGTGCCGTCGAGGGTGTAGCGCCGGCGGCGGACACAGACCCGCTCGCCCTCCGCCGGCCCCAGCACCCCACCGCGATCCCGCGAGCCGCTCGGCGGCGATGCGCTGGCACTTGGCCTGACGCCCTGATCCCCGGCTGCTCATCCCATGCGGGCAATTCCGAGACCCTGTCCGATCGCTGGGGGGGCTGCCCCGCCGGAACCCGGGGTCCGGGGCGGAGCCCCGCGGGGGCGAGCCGCTGACTGACCCGCCACGGGCGGGCGGGTGGGCGAAGGACGAGGTCCGGGGCGGAGCCCCGTGAGGGTGCCACTCGACCGACCCGCCACGGGCGGGCGGGTGGGCGAAGGACGGGGTCCGGGGCGGAGCCCCGTGAGGGTGCCGCTCGACCGACCCGCCACGGGCGGGCGGGTGGGCGAAGGACCGGGGTCCGGGGCGGAGCCCCGTGAGGGTGCCGCTCGGCCGACCCGCCACGGGTGGGCGGGTGGGCGAAGGGATGGGGTCCGGGGCAAAGCCCCGTGGAGCAGGGGCCCCCTACCCCACCCCGGGTAGGCAAACCCAGGCTGGACGGACCTCCGTACTCGCCGGTATCTTGGGGTGAGCAAGCGCTTAGACATCGGCAAGGAGGAGGCGGCGTGCGCCGTACGGTGTTCAACGAGGATCACGAGGCGTTCCGGGAGACCCTGCGCGCCTTCATCGAGGCCGAGGTCGTCCCGGAGTACGACGCGTGGTTCGCCGCCGGCCAGACGCCGCGCGAGTTCTACCACAAGCTCGCCGAGCTGGGCCTCTTCGGCATCAACGTCCCGGAGGAGTACGGCGGCGCGGGCCTGGACACCCACAAGTTCGAGGCCGTCCAGTACGAGGAGACCGCCCGCGCGGGCGTCACCTTCGGCGGGTCCGGGGTGCATGTGCTGCTCGCCCTCCCGTACATCAAGATGCTCGCCACCGACGAGCAGAAGAAGCGGTACCTGCCGAAGTTCGTCTCCGCCGAGGAGATGTGGGCCATCGCGATGACCGAGCCCGGCACCGGCTCCGACCTCGCCGGCATGAAGACCACCGCCAAGCGCTCCGAGGACGGCACCCACTACGTCCTCAACGGCGCCAAGACCTTCATCACCGGCGGTGTCCACGCCGACCGCGTCATCGTCTGCGCCCGCACCGCCCCGGCCGGCGCCGAGGACCGCCGCCACGGCATCTCCCTGTTCGCCGTGGACACCCGCTCCGAGGGCTACAGCGTCGGCCGCAAGCTCGACAAGCTCGGCCTGAAGACCTCCGACACCGCCGAACTGGCCTTCGCCGACGTCAAGGTCCCCGTGGAGGACCTGCTCGGCGAGGAGAACAAGGGCTTCTCCTACCTCGGCGCGAACCTCCCCTCCGAGCGCTGGGGCATCGCGTTCGGCGCGTACGCGCAGGCCGCCGCCGCCGTACGCTTCGCCCAGCGGTACGTCCAGGAGCGCGTGGTCTTCGGCAAGCCCGTCGCCCACTTCCAGAACACCAAGTTCGAGCTGGCCGCCTGCAAGGCCGAGGTGGACGCCGCCGAGGCGGTCGCCGACCGCGCCCTCGAAGCCCTGGACGCCGGTGAGCTGACCCCCGCCGAGGCCGCCGGCGCCAAGCTGTTCTGTACCGAGGTCGCCCACCGGGTGATCGACCGCTGCCTCCAGCTCCACGGCGGCTACGGCTACATGAACGAGTACCCGATCGCCCGCCTCTACGCCGACAACCGCGTCAACCGCATCTACGGCGGCACCAGCGAGATCATGAAGACGATCATCGCCAAGGACATGGGCCTGTAGCCCGACGCCATGAGCGAGGCACTCCGGTCCCTCCTCGATCTGCTCGACCTGGAGCAGATCGAGGAGGACATCTTCCGCGGGCGGTCCCGCTCCGCCGTCGTCCCCCGGGTCTTCGGCGGACAGGTCGCCGCCCAGGCGATGGTCGCGGCGGGCCGCACCGTCCCCGCCGGGCGGCCCGCGCACTCCCTGCACGCCTACTTCCTGCGCCCCGGCGACCCGGGCGCCCCCATCGTCTACACCGTCGACCGGATGCGGGACGGCCGCTCCTTCACCACCCGCCGGGTCGTCGCCGTCCAGCACGGCCGGCCGATCTTCGCGCTGTCCGCGTCCTTCCAGACGTACGAGGAAGGGCTCGACCACCAGGCCCCCATGCCGCCCGCCCCCGACCCGGTCACCCTGCCCACCTCCCGGGAACGGCTGCGCGACTACGGCCATCTGGACCCCGGGGTCGTGGAGAGGTTCCTGGAGGCCCGGGACGCCGTCGACCTGCGGTACGTGGACGACCCCCCGCACGGCCGCTACGGCACCCCGCGCGCCCCCCGCTCCCAGGTCTGGTTCCGCACCGAAGGCAAGCTCGCCGACGACCCCCTCCTCCATGTCGTCCTCGCCACCTACGTCTCCGACATGACCCTGCTCGACTCGGTGCTGCTCGCGCACGGCCGCGGCGGCTGGGCCGTGGGGGACGTCGTGGGGGCCTCGCTCGACCACGCCATGTGGTTCCACCGACCCTTCCGCGCCGACGAATGGCTGCTCTACGACCAGGAGTCCCCCGCGGCCCACGGCGGCCGGGGCCTGGGCCAGGCCCGTATCTACACCCAGGACGGCCGGCTGGCGGTCTCGGTCGTCCAGGAAGGCGTGGTCCGCGTCCCTCGGTGAGACTGAGGGACATGGCCGGACCCGAACCCCCACCCGGACCGCGGGACGCGACCGGCGGCGAGAGCACCACCACCGTGCTCGTCGCCGCCGCGGCCAATCTGGGGATCGCCGCCGCCAAGACCGTGGCCGGTGTCGTCAGCGGCTCCAGCGCGATGCTCTCCGAGGCCGCGCACTCGGTCGCCGACACCGTCACCGAGCTGATGCTGCTCGTCGCCCTCAAGCGCGGCGCGAAACCCGCCGACGAGGACCACCCCCTCGGCCACGGCGCCGAACGCTACATCTGGGCGCTGCTCGCCGCCGTCGCCACCTTCGTCGGCGGCGCCGTCTTCGCGATCTACGACGGCGTCCACACCCTCACCCACGGCGAGGAACCCGGCGACCCCGTCGTCTCGTACCTCGTCCTCGGCGTCGCCTTCCTCCTGGAGGGCTACTCCCTCCGGACCGGCCTGCGCCAGGCCCGCGGCGAGGCCGCCCGGCTCAAGGCACCCTTCCGGCGCTATCTGCGGCACACCCCGGACACCGCCGTGAAGGCCGTCGTCTTCGAGGACACCGCCGCCCTCGTCGGACTGGTCCTCGCCGCCGGCGGACTGCTCGGCGGCCAGCTCACCGGCACCGGCGTCTGGGACGGCGTCGCCTCCCTCCTCATCGGCCTGCTCCTGCTGCACGTCGCCTGGGAGCTGGGCCGGTCCAACGCCGTGCTGCTGATCGGGCGGGCGCTGCCCCGGCCGGTGCGGGAGCGGATCCGGGCCGAACTGCTCGCGGTGGAGCACGTGGAGGCCGTACTGGAGCTGACGACCCTGGTGCAGGGGCCCCGGCAGGCGCTGGTCGCCGCCAAGGTGGACTTCCGGGACATCGCCACGGCCGCGCAGGTCGAGTGGGCCTGCGAGACCGCCGAACAGCGGCTCAGGGCGGCGTTCCCGGCGATCGGCCGCGTGTATCTGGACCCGACGCCGGGACCCGGGCAGCGCCGCGGGGAAGGCCCGGCCCCTGGTCCCGACGCCCCCGACAGCCCCGACCGCCCCGACGTCCCCGACGGTCAGGCCAGTCCCGCCTCCGACAGCAGGTAGGCGACCATCGGGTCGTAGGAGCGCGGGCTGATCACATGGTCGTCCAGCGGCACCGCCACCTGTACGGTCCCCTCGGCCTCCGCGATGAACAGCGCCGGGTCGTTGCAGTCGGCGTAGCCGACGGAGTCGACGCCGTGGTGGCCCGCGTACCCCGCCCAGCCGTGGTCGGCGACCACCAGGTCGGGCAGCGGGCGGCCCTCGTGCTCCAGGGCGGTGAGGATGGCCCTCATCGGCTCGCCGGAGTGGGTGTGCCAGAGCGTGGCCCCGTGCTCCAGCATGGCCACGTCCGCGAACTGCATGACGTAGCCCTCCTCGGTGCGCAGGCCCTCGGGGATGACCACGATCTCGCAGCCGGCGGCGCGCAGCGCGGCGGCCGTCGACCGGTGCACGTCCAGCAGCCCGCCGGGGTGCCCGGTCGCGAACAGCACCCGCTGCCCGCCCGCCGCCGCCTTGCGCAGCCGGGCCGCCATCCGGTCGAGGCCGGCCACGGTCAGCTCGGGGTCGATGGTGTCCTGGCCGTGCCGGTACTCGGGGTCGTCGTTGACGCCGACCCGCTCCGCCATCACCGCGAGCACGTCCTGCTCGTCGGTCCAGCGGTCGCCCAGTTCCAGACCGAGCCAGAAGTTGCGTACGCCGTTGGCGAGCTGACGGTAGTGGGAGAGGTTGTTCTCGCGCGGGGTGGCGACCTGGCCCGCGATACGGGTGCTGACGAGGTGGTCGACGAGTTCGGCGCGGCTGGGCGTCCCGGGTATCGGCATGGCTCCCATTGTGGTCCAGATCCCCGTGTCCGTCCTTGACGTCCCGGACGCTGGGACATGGGTCACCGAACTGTGACGGCACGGCACTGAACCGTGACACCCGACGGGGGCCGCCGGCCCGCGACCTGGGTCAGCAGCGCCGCAGCGCGAACCACAGCTCCATCCGTACGTCCGGATCGTCCAGGTCCGTCTCCAGCAGCGCGGCGCAGCGGGCGATGCGCTGGCGCACGGTGTTGCGGTGCACCGACAGGGCGACGGCGGTCCGGTCCCAGCTGCCGTGCAGGGAGAGCCAGGCCCGCAGGGTGTCGGCCAGCGCCGGGGTGTCCGCGACCGGCGCGAGCAGGGCCCGCGCGTGGGCCTCGGCCTGGTCCGGCGGGACGAGGTCGGTGAGCGCGGGCCGCGGGCCGTGCCGTACCAGGAGGGCGCGGGAGGCGCGGGCGCGGGTCAGCGCGCGGGCCGCCTGGGTGTCGGCGGCGGGCCACTCGCCGGGCCCCACGGGCGCGCTGACCCCGAGCCTCCATCCCGGCTGCGGCCCCGGTTCCCGCACGGCGGGCATCAGCACCCGGACGACCCCGTCGGCTCCGGCGCCCCGGTCCACCAGGTCGACCAGCGCCGAGCCGAGCGCGGCCCCGAGCCCGGCGGCGGCGACCTGGTCGGCGGGGCGGGCGAGGGGGCGGGCGTGCACGACGAGCCAGGGTCCGGCGGCCCCGGCCGGGTCCCCGCGCAGCAGCGGCGCCACCGCCGCCGGTTCCGCGCCGAGCAGCAGCCGTACCAGCGCCGACGAGCGGGCCGCCTCGGTGGCGCTCTGGTGCTCGCCGGTCAGCAGGGACAGCAGGACGGCGGCGACCGAGGCGACGGTGTGGTCCCCGGGGTCCCGGCGCGGCGCGGCCACGCCGAGCACGAAGCCCTGTCCGGCGCCGAGGGCGTACGCGGTGAGCTGGACGCCGCTCACGGTGTCGGTGGCGGTGGTGCTGGAGGAGCGGCCGGTGACGACCCGGGTCAGCCGGGCGAGCGCCTCGGCGACCGGCGCCGCGGGGGGCCGTCCCGCGCCCGCGATCTCCGTGCCCTGCGGCCCGTACAGCACGGCCCGGGCGCCGCCGACCCGCCGGGCGAGCTGACGTAGTACGGCCGGGACGGGGTCGGGGCGGGCCGCGGCGGCGGCGAGGCTCTGCTGGGCCTCGGTGACCCGGCGCAGTTCGGCGTTCCTGGCCTGCGCGACCAGTTGCCAGACGGCTCGGGCGACGGCGGCGAAGGTGGTCCGCGGCGGCACCTCGATCAGGGGCAGTCCGTGTGCCGTGCAGGCCGCGACCAGGGCCCGCGGCACGATGTCGTGGACGGGTGCCAGGCCGAAGCCGAGCGCGGCCCCGCCGGCGGCGACGACCCGGGCGGCGTAGGCGTCGAGGTCGGCCCCCGGTCCCGGCTCCGGTCCCAGCCCCGATCCCGGCCCCGATCCCAGTCCCGATCCCGGCCCCGATCCCAGCCCCGATCCCAGTCCCGATCCCGGCCCCGGTCCCGGCTCCGACCCCAGCCCCGATCCCGGCCCCGTTCCCGCCCCGGCCCCGCTGCCCGAGCCCGCCTCGGTGGCCGGAATGTGTACGCCCGCGGTCAGCAGCAGCTCACCGCCGAGCAGATAGGGGTACGGGTCGGCCATCTCCGAGGTGTGCGCCCCGTGCAGGACCACTCCGGAGGCGGCGGGTCCCGCCAGCTGCCGCAGGGCGAGATCCTCCCGGGCCAGCAGCGCGGAGAGCGGCACGGAAGGGGTGGGCGGCATCGCGGGGGCCCGGGCGGCGGAGGGGACCGGGGCCCGCGGCGGGGTGTCCGTCATGGTGTGCCTATCCTCCATTCCGCTTCTCCAGAATGGATGAAACGTACACTTCGCAGCTGCTTTTCGGCCACCTAGGGTCTGTCCGTACCGGCGGCCCCCTCTGGGCGCCCTGTGTGAAGGAGGCCCTGTCATGGCCGTCGACTATCTCGTGATCCTCGTCTATCTGGCCGGCATGCTCGCCATGGGCTGGTGGGGCATGCGCCGCGCCAGGTCCAAGAGCGAGTTCCTGGTCGCGGGCCGCCGGCTCGGCCCCGCCATGTACTCCGGCACCATGGCCGCGATCGTGCTCGGCGGCGCGTCCACCATCGGCGGTGTCGGCCTCGGCTACCAGTACGGCCTCTCCGGCGCCTGGATGGTGTTCACCATCGGCCTCGGCCTGCTCGCCCTGTCCATCTTCTTCTCGGCGCGCATCGCCCGGCTGAAGGTGTACACGGTCTCGGAGATGCTCGACCTGCGCTACGGCGGCCGGGCGGGGGTGATCTCCGGCGTGGTGATGTGGGCGTACACCCTGATGCTCGCGGTCACCTCGACCATCGCGTACGCCACCATCTTCGATGTCATCTTCGACATGAACCGCACGCTCGCGATCGTGCTGGGCGGCTCGATCGTGGTGGCCTACTCCACCCTCGGCGGCATGTGGTCGATCACCCTGACCGACATGGTGCAGTTCGTGGTGAAGACCATCGGGGTGCTGCTGCTCCTGCTGCCCATCGCCGTCGTCAAGGCGGGCGGCTTCGCCGAGATGAAGGCCCAGCTGCCGACCGAGTACTTCGACCCGCTGGGCATCGGCGGCGAGACCATCTTCACGTACGTCCTGATCTATACCTTCGGCATGCTCATCGGGCAGGACATCTGGCAGCGGGTGTTCACCGCCCGCAGTGACGGTACGGCCAAGTGGGGCGGCACGGTGGCCGGTACCTACTGTCTGGCCTACGCGCTCGCCGGTGCCGTCATCGGCACCGCCGCCAAGGTGATGTACCCCGACCTGGCCAGCCCGGACGACGCCTTCGCCACGATCGTCAAGGAGGAACTCCCCATGGGCGTGCGCGGCCTGGTGCTCGCCGCCGCGCTCGCGGCCGTGATGTCCACCTCCTCCGGCGCGCTGATCGCCTGCGCCACGGTCGCCAACAACGACATCTGGTCGCGGCTGCGCGGACTGGTCACGGCCGGCGGCCGGCAGCCCGACGAGGCGCACGACGAGGTGAAGGGCAACCGGGTCTTCATCCTGCTCATGGGCATCGCCGTGGTCCTCACCGCGATCGTGCTCAACAATGTCATCGAGGCGCTGACGGTGGCGTACAACCTGCTCGTCGGCGGGCTCCTCGTGCCGATCCTCGGCGGGCTGCTGTGGAAGCGCGGCACGGTCCAGGGCGCGCTCGCGGGTGTCACGGTCGGCGGTCTGTCGGTGGTCGTCCTGATGGCGACGTACGGCATCCTCGCCAACGAGCCGATCTACTACGGTCTGCTGGCCGCCCTCGCCGCCTACGTGCTCGTCTCCCTCGCCACCCCGCCCACCGACGCCGCCGTGCTGGCCGCCTGGCGGGAGCGGCTGGCGGGCCGGGGCGCCGAACCGACCGAGGAGCCGGCCCCGGCACACCACTGACCGGCTGCCAGTAGAGTCGTATGACGATTCACAAGTCGCGCATAGATTGACAAGTCACGCATCACAGCTGAAGCGTGAGAAGGAAGGCACACCAGAATGAGCAGCGCCGAGACGCCCCGCGGTCCCGTCGACTCCTCCCGCGTCCCGCGGTACGCCGGGCCCGCGACCTTCGCCCGGCTGCCCCGCCTCGACGAGGTGCCCGCCGCCGATGTCGCCGTGGTGGGCGTGCCGTTCGACTCGGGGGTCTCGTACCGGCCGGGCGCCCGCTTCGGCGGCAACGCCATCCGTGAGGCGTCCCGGCTGCTGCGGCCGTACAACCCCGCCCAGGACGCCTCCCCCTTCGCGCTCGCGCAGGTCGCCGACGGCGGGGACATCGCGGTCAACCCGTTCGACATCCACGAGGCCGTCGACACGATCGAGGCCGCCGCCGACGACCTCCTCGGCACCGGCGCCCGGCTGATGACGCTGGGCGGCGACCACACCATCGCGCTGCCGCTGCTGCGCTCGGTGGCGAAGAGGCACGGCCCGGTCGCCCTGCTGCACTTCGACGCCCACCTCGACACCTGGGACACCTACTTCGGCGCCGAGTACACCCACGGCACCCCGTTCCGGCGCGCGGTGGAGGAGGGCATCCTCGACACCTCCGCCCTCTCCCACGTCGGCACCCGCGGCCCGCTCTACGGCAAGCAGGACCTCACGGACGACGAGAAGATGGGCTTCGGCATCGTCACCTCGGCCGATGTGTACCGGCGCGGCGCCGACGAGGTGGCCGACCAGCTCCGGCAGCGCATCGGCGACCGCCCCCTGTACATCTCCATCGACATCGACTGCCTCGACCCGGCCCACGCGCCCGGCACCGGCACCCCCGAGGCGGGCGGCATGACCTCCCGCGAGCTGCTGGAGATCCTGCGCGGACTGGCCTCCTGCCGGCTCGTCTCCGCCGATGTGGTGGAGGTGGCGCCCGCGTACGACCACGCCGAGATCACCTCGGTCGCCGCGTCCCACACGGCGTACGAACTGACCACCATCATGTCCCGGCAGATCGCCGCGGCGCGGAAGGGCACCGAGACCAAGTGACGCACGACCACGATCTGGTGCTCCGCCCCACCCGGGCCCAGACCGAGCAGGCCCTGAATCCGCCGACCGGCCGCAACGGCGGGGACCTGGTCGTGGAGACCCTGGCCGGGCTCGGCGCGACGACCGTCTTCGGGCTGCCCGGCCAGCACGCCCTCGGCATGTTCGACGCGCTGCGCCGCAGCGCCCTGCGGTACGTGGGGCTGCGGGTCGAGAACAACGCGGGCTTCGCGGCGGACGCCTACGGCAGGGTCACCGGTGAGGCGGCCCCGCTGCTGCTGTCGACCGGGCCGGGGGCGCTGACGGCGCTGCCCGCGCTCCAGGAGGCGCGGGCCGCCTCCGCGCCGGTGGTGGCGATCAGCAGCCAGGTCCCGACGGCGGGCCTCGGCGGCGGGCGGCACGGCTACCTCCATGAACTCCCCGACCAGGCGGCCTCGTTCCGGGGCGTGGTCAAGTCCGTCCACCAGGTCCGTACGCAGTCCCAGATACCGTCGGCGCTCGCGGAGGCGTGGCGTTCGGCGCTGACCGCCCCGCACGGCCCGGTGTGGGTGGAGATCCCGCAGGACGTGCTGCTGGCGCCGACGCCGCTGCCGGTGGTGACCGGGGTGGACGCGCACCCGGAGGACCTGGTCCCCCGGGTGGAGCTGACGGCGGTGGCGGCGGACCTGCTGTCCCGTGCCGACCGCCCGGCGGTCATCGCGGGCGGCGGGGTCGTCCGGGCGGACGCCTCCGGCAAGCTGCTGGCGCTGGCGGAGCGGCTGGACGCGCCGGTCGTGACGACGTTCGGCGGCAAGGGCGCCTTCCCCTGGGACCACCCGCTGTCCCTCCAGTCCTGGCTGGAGGACCGGCACACGACCGACTTCCTGGAGGACGCGGACGTCCTCCTCGTCGTCGGCTCGGGCCTCGGTGAACTCTCCTCGAACTACCACACCTTCAAGCCGCGCGGCCGGGTCGTCCAGATCGAGGCCGACCTCGGCAAACTGGAGTCCAACCACCCCGCCCTCGGCATCCACGCGGACGCCCGCCCGGCGCTCCAGGCCCTGCTGGAGACGGTGGAGGAGCGCACGGACCCGACGGCGCCGGAGCGGGTGCGGACGGTGCTGGAGAAGGTGCGGGCGCGGATCGCGTCCCAGGACCTCTCCCTGGAGCAGCGGCTCCTGGCCTCGATCCGGGCCGCCCTCCCGACCGACTCGCCGTCCTTCTGGGACATGACGATCCTGGCGTACTGGGCGTGGTCCGCGTTCGACGCCGGACGCCCCAACGCCATGCACTCCGGGCAGGGCGCGGGCGGCCTCGGCTACGGCTTCCCCGCCGCCCTCGGCGCGGCGGCGGCCGACCCGACCCGCCCGGTCCTCGCGGTCTCCGGCGACGGCGGCGCCCTGTACTCCCTCGCCGAACTGGCCACGGCCCAGCAGTACGGGCTGCCGGTCACCTGGCTGATCGTGGACGACGGCGGCTACGGCATCCTGCGCGAGTACATGACCGACGCCTTCGGCGAGCCCACGGCGACGGAGCTGACCCGCCCCGACTTCGTGGCCCTCGCCGAGTCCTTCGGCGTCCCGGGCGTCCGCACGACCCCGGAGACCCTGGAGTCGGACCTCACCAAGGCCCTGGCGACACCGGGCCCGTCGGTGGTGGTCCTCCCGGCGCTGCTGCGGATGTTCGCGCCGACGCACCTGGGCTGAACGCCCCTTCGGGTGCGCCGGGTCACTGGTAGTACACGGCCGTCCGCTTGCCGTCGATCTCGTGGATCCTCACCGGGGTGTCGAACACCTCGGTGAGGACGTCGGCGCGCATCATCGCGTCGACCGTGTCGGCGGCGGCTATCCGGCCGTCGCGCAGGGCGATGATCCGGTCGGAGTAGGCCGCGGCGAAGTTGATGTCGTGGACGATCAGGACGACGGTCTTGCCGAGTTCGTCGGCGGCCCGGCGCAACTGGCCCATCATCCGCACCGAGTGCTTCATGTCGAGGTTGTTGAGCGGCTCGTCCAGCAGGACGTACCGGGTGTCCTGGGCCAGCACCATCGCGACGTAGGCCCGCTGGCGCTGACCGCCGGAGAGCTGGTCGAGGTAGCGGTGCTGGAGGTCGCCGAGGTGGAGGAAGTCGAGCGCGTCGTCCACCTGCGCCACGCACTGCGGGGTCAGCCGCCCGCGGCTGTGCGGGAAGCGTCCGAAGGAGACCAGTTCGCGTACGGTCACCCGGGCGGTGAAGTGGTTCTCCTGGCGCAGGATGGACAGGGTCCTGGCCACCTCCTGGGACTTGGCCCGGTGGATGTCGAGGCCGTCGACGGTGACCGTGCCGGAGGTCGGCTCGGCGAGCCGGCCGATGATGGTCAGCAGGGTGGACTTCCCGGCACCGTTGGGACCGACCAGCGAGGTGACGCCGCCCGCGGGGATCTGCCCGGAGACGGGGCCGAGCACGGTGTCGTCGCCGTAGCTCTTGCGGATGTCGGTGAACTCGATCACAGGGTGCCCTTCCTGAGGAGATGGATGAGGAAGACCGCCCCGCCGAGGAACTCGATGACGACGGTGAGCATGCCGGAGGCGTAGAAGACGTGCTCCATGAGGAACTGTCCGCCCGCCAGGGTGATCAGCCCGATGAGGAACGCCATCGGCAGGACGACGACATGCCGGTGGGTGCCCGCGAGCTGGTAGGCGAGCATCGCGGTGACGAATCCGAAGAAGGTCATGGGGCCGGCGAGCGCGGTGGACATCGCGATGAGCACGGAGATCAGCAGCAGCATGACCATCAGCTCACGCTTGTGCGCGATGCCCAGGTTGGTCGCGGTGTCCCGGCCGAGCAGCAGGGTGTCGAGCCGGTAGCGGCGCTGCCAGATCACGACGCCGACGATCAGGCACACCGCGCCGGCCAGCGGCAGATGCTCGGCCTCGGCGGTGCTGAGCCGTCCGAACAGACGGGTCGACAGGACGTCGTACTCGGCGGGCGACAGCAGTCGTTGCAGGAAGTCCGACAGGCTGCGGAAGGCGAGCCCCAGCACCACGCCGACCAGGAGCAGCACATGGAGGCTGCCCTTGCGGCCGGAGAACAGCCAGCCGAACAGCAGCATGGTGAAGCCGGCCATGAGCAGCGTCTGGGTGATGAGCTTCGGCATCCCGTCGGTCACGGCGAGGACGCTGCCGCCGAACACGGAGACCAGCAGGGTCTGCATCAGGATGTAGACGGCGTCGAAGCCCATGATCGACGGGGTGAGCAGCCGGTTGTGGGTGATGGTCTGGAACACGACCGTCGCCATCGCCTGCGCGAACGCGACCACGGCCATGGTGCCGAACATGGTCAGCCGCCGCTCGAAGGCGAACGCGAAGGAGCCCTCGATGAACAGGAAGAGGAAGGCGCACACGGAGGCGGCGGCGAGCCCGGCGGCCACGGCGAGCCGGGCGGCGGCGGGCAGCCCGCGTCGGACGCCGACGCCCGGTCCCCCGGGGATCCCGGGCGCGGACGTCCCGCCCTCGGCCGGCGCGGGCTTCCCGCCCTCGGCCGGTGTGGACTTCTCGTGATCGGCCGGCGCGGGCTTCCCGTGATCGGCCGGTGTGGACTTCCCGTGATCGGCCGGTGTGGACTTCCCGTGATCGGCCGGCGCGGGCTTCCCCTCGGTGGGCGCGGCGGTCGGCAGGTGACGTTCAGACATGGGCCTTCCCTCGCTGACGCAGGATCATCGCGACGAACACGAACGCGCCGACCGCGCCCAGCACCACCGTCGCCGGGATCTCCAGCGGGAAGACGAGGAGCCGGCCGACGAGGTCGCAGACGATCATCAGGGCGACGCTGCTGAGCACCACCCAGGGCAGGTTCTTGCGGACGTCGTCGCCGCGGGCCATGGAGACGAGGTTCGGCACGATCAGACCGAGGAACGGGATGAACCCGACCACGACCGTGGTCACACCGGTGGCCAGGGCGACCATGGTGAGCCCGATGAACAGGATGCGCCGGTAGGGCAGCCCGAGGCTGACGGCCGTGTCACGGCCGAGCCCGGCGATGGTGAAGCGGTCGGCCGCGAGATACAGCCCGACGACGATGGCCCCCACCACCCACAGCGGTTCGTAGGTGCCGCGCACCACGGAGCTGAAGCCGCCCGAGCGCCAGGTGGCGAGCATCTGAAGGAGGTTGGTGGAGGACGCGATGTACAGGGTGACCGCACTGACCAGCGCGCCCAGCATGATGCCGACGATCGGCACGATGACCTGGGACTTGAGCGCGATCCTGCCGAGCACGAACAGGAAGACCAGCGCGCCGACGAACGCGAAGGCGCTCGCGGCCCCCATCTTCACCAGGGGCGAGGAGGCCGGTGCGAGAAGGGTCAGCAGCAGGACGCCCAGGGCCGCCCACTCGCTGGTGCCGGTGGTGGTCGGCTCCACGAACCGGTTCTGCACCAGCATCTGCAGGACCACACCGGACACGGCCATCGCGGCGGCGGCGAGGATCAGGGCGAGGGTGCGCGGTACCCGGGAGATCAGGAACATCCGCCGGGCCTCGGGGTCGGTGAACAGCGCGTGCAGGTCGATGTCGTACCCGCCGACGAAGAGCGAGACGACGATCAGGGCCAGCACGGTGAGGGCGGCGAGCGGCAGGGGAAGTCGGCGCATGGGGCTTCCGGGGCGAGGGAGGACGACGCGGCCCCGCACCGGTGCGGGGCCGCGTCGACGGGTCAGGTGGGGTGTCAGCCGGCCGCGTCGAACGCGGTCGCCACCTGGTCGAAGGCGTCGGTGTACGCCTGGATGCCCTCGGAGAGGTAGAAGTCGTCGTCGAGGTAGATGACCTGGTCCTGCTGGCGGAAGGTCGTCTTGTCCCAGGCTTCCATGCCGTCCACGATCTTCTTCGCGGCGATGGCCTCGGAGCCGTCCTCGGTGCCCACGGCCGCGTCCCGGTCCAGCATGATGACCCAGTCGGGGTTCAGCTCGGCGACCGTCTCGGGGGCGAGGCCCGAGTCGTTGTGCACGGAGGTGCTGTCCTCGCCCTCGGCGCTGAGCACGTTCTTCAGGTTCAGCGGCTCGGCGAGCCGGCCGATGCGGCTGGCCCCGTTGTCGACCTTCCCGGCGCTGGCGACGGCGAGGAACACGCTCTCGCCCCGGGTGGCTCCGGCGGCGTCCTTCTCGGCCTGGTCCAGGGCGCCGACGATCTCCTTGGCATCGGCCTCCTGGCCGAAGACCTTCCCGAGGGTCTCGGTCTGCGTCTTCAGGGAGGCGACGTAGCCGTCCGCGGCCTCGTCGGAGGGGGCCACGTCCACCGTCTTGGCGATCTTGGACAGCTTGTCGTGGTGGTCGGTGAAGCGGTAGCCGCCGATGATCAGGTCCGGCTCGGCGGCGTTCAGCTCCTCGAACCGGGGCTCGCGGTGGGTGCCGACGTCCTTGATCGAGGCGTCGTTCTGCCAGTCCTCGAAGCCCTCGGTCGGCAGCAGCGCCTTGGGCACCGCGACGGGCTTCACACCGAACGCCTTGAGCGTCGCGAACGAGGTGTTGTCGAGCGCGGCGACCCGGGCGGGCTTCACGGGGACGTCCATCTCGCCCTGGGCGGTGGTGATGGTGACGGTGCCGCCGCCCTTGGATCCGGCCGTGTCCTTCTTGTCGTCGGAGGCGCCGCAGGCGCTCAGCACCAGCCCCGCACACAGGACCGAACCGGTCACGACGAGGGGCTTGCGGAAGCGGTGAGAACGCACGGCGGCTGACTCCTGGGACGGGCGGGGCAGCCGTCGGCGCAGGGCGAAGCGGCTGCATGAATGTGCAACTATGCTTAGCCTAACCTAAGTACTGGCTGATAATCGCCTGTGGGTGGCGATAACCCGCTAAACGCCCCCGTCGACCCCCTCGGCCCCGACAGCCCTGTTGGTCCCGACAGCCCTGCTGGTCCCGTCGGCCCCATCGGTCCCGACAGCCCTGTTGATCCCATCGGTCCCATCGGCCCCGTCCGCCGCCGCGGCGGCGGCGAACGCCCCCCGCGCCATCCCGTGCAACAGCTCCGCCGTCGCCCCCCGGCCCGGGAGGGTGCCCCGGCGGCCCAGGTGGGGCGTGGAGTTGAGCAGCCCGAAGACGGAGTGGACGGCGGAGCGGGCCGTCGGTTCCGGGAGGGCGGGATACAGGTCCCGCACCACCCCCACCCACAGCTCGACGTACTGGCGCTGGAGCTGACGCACCAGCTTGCGGTCGGTGTCGCGGAGCCGGTCCAGCTCACGGTCGTGGAGGGTGATCAGCGGGCGGTCGTCCAGGGCGAAGTCGATATGGCCCTCGATGAGGGAGTCCAGGATCCCGCCCGGCCCGCAGCCCGCGCCCGCTTCCGCCACCCGGCGCTTCGCGCCCGTCAGGAGCCGGCCGCTGATGCCGACCAGCAGTTCCGCGAGCATCGCGTCCTTGCCGGGGAAGTGTCGGTAGAGGCCCGGACCGCTGATGCCGACGGCCGCGCCTATCTCGTCCACGCCCACGCCGTGGAAACCGCGTTCGGCGAAGAGCCGGGCCGCCTGCTTGAGGATCTGCTCGCGGCGGGTGGGGGCGTCGGTTCTGATGGCCATGGCGCCAATTCTAGACAGGGAGGTTAGCGGTCGTTAACCTGAAGGGGACGCGTTAACGCTTATTAACCAGATGAGGGGGCTCGCGGGATGGACCAGGCACCCGAGCTGACCAGCGCGGCAGACCCCGCGTCGGAAGGCTTTCGCGCCAACGAGGCCGCCCAGCGCGCGCTGGTCGAGGAGCTGCACGGCAAGCTCGCCGGGGCCCGGCTCGGCGGCGGCGAGAAGGCGCGGGCCCGGCACACCGCGCGCGGCAAGCTGCTCCCGCGCGACCGGGTCGACACCCTGCTCGACCCCGGCTCGCCCTTCCTGGAACTGGCCCCGCTCGCGGCCGACGGGATGTACGAGGGACAGGCCCCGGCCGCCGGGGTCATCGCCGGGATCGGGCGGGTCAGCGGGCGCGAGTGTGTCGTGGTCGCCAATGACGCCACCGTCAAAGGGGGGACGTACTACCCCATGACGGTGAAGAAGCATCTGCGGGCGCAGGAGGTCGCGCTCGACAACCGGCTTCCCTGTGTCTACCTCGTCGACTCCGGCGGCGCCTTCCTGCCGCTCCAGGACGAGGTCTTCCCCGACCGTGACCACTTCGGGCGGATCTTCTTCAACCAGGCCCGGATGTCGGCCGCCGGGATCCCGCAGATCGCCGCCGTGCTGGGGTCCTGCACCGCCGGTGGCGCGTATGTGCCCGCCATGAGCGACGAGGCCGTCATCGTCCGGAACCAGGGCACGATCTTCCTCGGCGGGCCCCCGCTGGTGAAGGCCGCCACCGGTGAGGTGGTCACCGCCGAGGAACTGGGCGGCGGCGACGTCCACTCCCGGGTCTCCGGGGTCACCGACCATCTCGCCGAGAACGACGCCCACGCGCTGCGCATCGTCCGGGACATCGTCGCCACCGTCCCCGCGCGCGGCCCGCTCCCCTGGGACGTGGCGCCGGTCGCCGAGCCCAAGGTCGACCCCTACGGGCTCTACGGCGCCGTGCCGGCCGACCCCCGTACGCCCTACGACGTGCGCGAGATCATCGCCCGGGTCGTGGACGGCTCGCGGTTCGCCGAGTTCAAGGCGGAGTTCGGGCAGACCCTCGTCACCGGGTTCGCCCGGATCCACGGCCACCCGGTCGGCGTCGTCGCCAACAACGGGATCCTGTTCTCCGAGTCCGCCCAGAAGGGCGCGCACTTCATCGAGCTGTGCGACCAGCGCGGCATCCCGCTCCTGTTCCTCCAGAACATCTCCGGGTTCATGGTCGGCAAGGACTACGAGGCCGGGGGCATCGCCAAGCACGGGGCAAAGATGGTCACCGCCGTCGCCACCACCCGGGTACCCAAGCTGACGGTGGTGGTGGGCGGCTCGTACGGCGCCGGGAACTACTCGATGTGCGGGCGGGCCTACTCCCCCCGCTTCCTGTGGATGTGGCCCGGCGCCAAGATCTCCGTCATGGGCGGTGAGCAGGCCGCCTCCGTCCTCGCGACCGTCAAGCGGGATCAGCTCGAAGGGCGCGGCGAGTCCTGGGCCGCCGAGGACGAGGCCGCGTTCAAGGCCCCGGTCCGCGCGCAGTACGAGCGCCAGGGGAACGCCTACTACGCCACCGCCCGGCTCTGGGACGACGGGGTCATCGACCCGCTGGAGACCCGCCAGGTGCTGGGCCTGGCCCTGACCGCGTGCGCCAACGCGCCCCTGGGTGACCCCCAGTTCGGCGTCTTCCGGATGTGAGGGGACCCCACTCAGATGCCCGAGACACAGCAGAACCCGGCGACACCCCGGAGCGCGAGGCCCTCGCAGCACCCTGGGGAAGGACAGAACACAGGACGGAACTCCGATGCCGGGAAGCGCCCCGGGACCGGACAGCACCCCGAGGCCCCGCAGCGCCCCCGGCCTCCCCGCCGGACGGCCATGTTCGACACCGTCCTCGTCGCCAACCGCGGTGAGATCGCCGTCCGCGTGATCCGTACGCTCCGCGCCCTCGGGATCCGCTCGGTCGCCGTGTTCTCCGACGCCGACGCGGACGCCCGGCATGTGCGGGAGGCGGACACGGCCGTACGGATCGGTCCCGCGCCCGCGGTCGAGAGCTATCTGTCGACCGAGCGGATCCTCGCCGCCGCCGCCCGCACCGGCGCCCAGGCGATCCACCCCGGCTACGGCTTCCTCGCCGAGAACGCCGCCTTCGCGCGGGCCTGCGCCGACGCCGGGCTGGTCTTCATCGGGCCGCCCGCCGACGCCATCTCCCTCATGGGCGACAAGATCCGCGCCAAGGAGACGGTGACGGCGGCCGGGGTGCCGGTGGTGCCCGGCGGCCGGGACCCCGACCTCGCCGGGGCGGCCCGCGCGCTCGGCGCCCCGGTGCTGCTCAAGCCCAGCGCGGGCGGCGGCGGCAAGGGCATGCGTCTGGTCCGCGACCTGGCGGCGCTGGACGACGAGATCGCCGCCGCGCGCCGCGAGGCCGCCGCCTCCTTCGGTGACGACACCCTGCTGGTGGAGCGCTGGATCGACCGGCCCCGGCACATCGAGATCCAGGTACTGGCCGACGCCCACGGCAGCGTCGTCCACCTCGGCGAGCGCGAGTGTTCCCTCCAGCGCCGCCACCAGAAGATCATCGAGGAGGCGCCGAGCGTCCTCCTGGACGAGGCGACCCGCGCGGCGATGGGCGAGGCGGCCGTGCAGGCGGCCCGCTCCTGCGGGTACGTCGGCGCGGGCACGGTGGAGTTCATCGTCCCGGGCGACGACCCGTCGGCGTACTCCTTCATGGAGATGAACACCCGGCTCCAGGTGGAGCACCCGGTCACCGAGCTGATCACCGGCCTCGACCTGGTGGAGTGGCAGGTGCGGGTGGCCGCCGGGGAGCCGCTGCCCTTCGCCCAGGACGACATCACCCTCACCGGGCACGCGGTCGAGGCCCGGATCTGCGCCGAGGACCCGGCCCGCGGCTTCCTGCCGTCCGGCGGCACGGTGCTGCGGCTGCGCGAGCCCGAGGGCGACGGGGTGCGCACCGACTCCGGTCTGAGCGAGGGCACGGAGGTCGGCAGTCTCTACGACCCGATGCTGTCCAAGGTCATCGCGTACGGCCCCGACCGCGCGAGCGCCCTGCGCCGGCTGCGGGCGGCGCTCGCCGCGACGGTGACGCTGGGCGTGCCCACCAACGCCGGGTTCCTGCGCAGGCTGCTGGCCCATCCGGCGGTGGTCGCGGGCGAACTGGACACCGGTCTGGTGGAGCGCGAGGCGGACGCCCTGGTCCCCACCGGCGTACCGGAGGAGGTCTACGAGGCGGCGGCGGCCGTACGGCTGGACGCGCTGCGGCCCGCCGGCGACGGCGCCGGCTGGACGGACCCGTTCTCGGTGCCGAGCGGCTGGCGGCTGGGCGGCACGGCCCGGCCGGTCGTCTTCCCGCTGCGGGTGGGGGGCGAGCCGGTGGAGTACACGCCGCGCGGCGCCCACACGGTCACCGACGACCGGGTCAGCGTCACCCTCGACGGGGTCCGGCACACCTTCGACCGTGCCGGTGAGTGGCTGGGCCGCGACGGCGACGCCTGGCACGTACGGGACCACGACCCGGTCGCGGCGTCCTTGACCGGTGCCGCCCGCTCGGGCGCCGACTCGCTGACCGCGCCGATGCCTGGCACGGTGACGGTGGTGAAGGTCGCCGTCGGGGACCGGGTGGGCGCGGGTCAGAGTCTGCTGGTGGTGGAGGCGATGAAGATGGAGCACGTCATCTCCGCGCCGCACGCGGGGACGGTCACCGAACTGGACGTCACCGCGGGGGCGACGGTCGCCATGGACCAGGTCCTCGCGGTCGTCGCACCGGACGGGACACCCGCCGCCGAAGCGACGTCCACCGCCCCCGGGGACACCTCCGCCGAAGCGACGTCCACCACCCCCCGGGACACCCCCGCCGAAGCAACGTCCACCACCCCCCGGGACACCCCCGCCGAAGCAACGTCCACCACCCCCCGGGACACCTCCGCCGGGTCCGGCGAGCCGCCCGCCGCCGAGGGGGTGTCGGCATGAGCGCGGCGCCCGAGCCCTCCCTGCCCATGGTCGTCCCCGCCCCGGACCTCCCCGCCCGGGTCCGGATCCACGAGGTCGGCCCGCGTGACGGGCTCCAGAACGAGCGGGCCACCGTCCCCACGGAGATCAAGGCGGAGTTCATCCACCGCCTCGCCGACGCCGGGCTGACCACGATCGAGGCCACCAGCTTCGTCCACCCCGCGTGGGTGCCGCAGCTCGCGGACGCCGAGCGGCTCTATCCGATGGTCGGCGACCTGACCGGCGTGGAACTGCCGGTGCTGGTGCCGAACGAGCGGGGCCTGGACCGCGCGCTGGCCCTCGGCGCCCGCCGGGTCGCCGTCTTCGCCAGCGCCACGGAGTCCTTCGCCAGGGCCAACCTCAACCGCTCGGTGGACGAGGCCCTCGGCATGTTCGAGCCGGTGGTGCGGCGGGCCAAGGCGGACCGGGTGTGGGTCCGCGGCTATCTCTCCATGTGCTTCGGCGACCCCTGGGAGGGGCCGGTCCCGATCCATCAGGTGGTCAGGGTCAGCAAGGCCCTGATGGACCTGGGCTGTGACGAGCTGAGCCTCGGCGACACCATCGGTGTGGCCACCCCCGCCCATGTCCAGGCCCTGCTGGCCGAGCTGAACGAGGAGGGCGTGCCGACCTCCGCGATCGGTGTGCACTTCCACGACACCTACGGCCAGGCCCTCGCCAACACCCTGGCCGCCCTCCAGCACGGCGTCACCACCGTGGACGCCTCGGCGGGCGGCCTCGGCGGCTGCCCGTACGCCCGGTCCGCCACCGGCAATCTCGCCACCGAGGACCTGGTGTGGATGCTGCGCGGTCTCGGGGTCGAGACCGGCGTCGACCTCGGCCGGCTCACCGCCACCAGCGTGTGGCTGGCCGAACGGCTGGGCCGTCCCAGCCCGTCCCGCACCGTCAGAGCCCTGTCCCACAAGGACACGGACCAGCAGGAGCAGTGAGGCAGCAGATGAATCACCGTCTCTCCCCCGAACTGGAAGAACTCCGCCGCACGGTGGAGGAGTTCGCGCACGACGTGGTCGCGCCGAAGATAGGCGACCACTACGAGCGGCACGAGTTCCCGTACGAGATCGTCCGCGAGATGGGCCGGATGGGCCTGTTCGGGCTGCCGTTCCCGGAGGAGTACGGCGGGATGGGCGGCGACTACCTCGCGCTGGGCGTGGCGCTGGAGGAACTGGCCCGGGTGGACTCCTCGGTCGCCATCACCCTGGAGGCCGGGGTCTCGCTGGGCGCGATGCCGGTCCACCTCTTCGGCAGCCCCGAGCAGAAGCGGGAGTGGCTGCCCCGGCTATGCTCCGGCGAGATCCTGGGCGCGTTCGGGCTGACCGAGCCGGACGGCGGTTCGGACGCGGGCGCGACCCGCACCACGGCCCGGCTGGACGAGGCGACCGACGAATGGGTGATCAACGGCACCAAGTGCTTCATCACCAACTCCGGTACGGACATCACCGGTCTGGTGACGGTCACCGCGGTCACCGGGCGCAAGCCGGACGGCCGGCCGCTGATCTCCGCCATCATCGTCCCGTCGGGCACCCCCGGCTTCACGGTGGCGGCGCCGTACTCGAAGGTCGGCTGGAACGCCTCGGACACCCGTGAGCTGTCCTTCGCGGACGTCCGGGTGCCCCGGGCCAACCTCCTGGGCGAGCAGGGCCGAGGGTACGCCCAGTTCCTGCGGATCCTGGACGAGGGCCGGATCGCCATCGCGGCGCTCGCGACCGGGCTGGCGCAGGGGTGTGTGGACGAGTCGGTGCGGTACGCGAAGCAGCGGCACGCCTTCGGCCGGGCGATCGGCGAGTACCAGGCCATCCAGTTCAAGATCGCCGACATGGAGGTGCGGGCCCACACCGCCCGCCTCGCCTGGCGGGACGCGGCCTACCGGCTGGTGGCGGGCGAGCCGTTCAAGAAGGAGGCGGCCCTGGCCAAGCTGCACTCCTCCACCATCGCCGTCGACAACGCCCGGGACGCCACCCAGATCCACGGCGGTTACGGCTTCATGAACGAGTACCCGGTCGCCCGGATGTGGCGGGATTCCAAGATCCTGGAGATCGGCGAGGGCACGAGCGAGGTGCAACGCATGCTGATCGCACGGGAGTTGGGGCTGACCGGCTGAGCGAGCGGGGACGGCGGACGCCCTTCGGTCGAGGGACCGGGGGGCGTCCGTGCGGGTCGGCCGGGCCTCCCGGGGCCCTCCTCCCACCGCGGCCTCCCGGCCCCGCCGGCGCCCCTTGGGTCCCCTGGGCCCCTCAGACCCCCTGGACATCAGGTGAGGTTAGGCTAACCTTTCTCCGCGTGGGCTCGTCCGAGGCCCCACCGGAGGCATGCCCGCCATGCCTTCACGTGGGTTCGTCCGAGGTCCCACCAGAGGCATGCCCGCCATGCCTCACAGCCACCCCAGTCGTCACAGCCGCCGTAGCCGCCCCCGTCGTCACAGCCTCCCCCGTCGTCACAGCCACCCCAGCCGCCACAACATCCCCAGTCGCCACAGTCGTCGCAGCCGCCCCCTACCACCCCAGCCGCCGCAGCCGAAGGAGCCGCTCCACCCGTGTCCACCGCCGTCGACAACCCCTTCCGGTTCTTCCCGCTCCACGTCGTACGGAGCCTGCGGCTCGGGCCCTCGCTCGTGCGGGTCACCTTCGGCGGCGAGGAACTCGCCCGGTTCCACTCCGACGGGCGGGACCAGTCGCTGTCGCTGTTCCTGCCGCGACCGGGGCAGAGCGAGCCGCAGGCACGGCTGGACCTCGGGGACGGCTGGTGGCAGGGGTGGCGCGAACTGCCGGACGACGTACAGGCCGTGATGCGGTCGTACACCCTGCGGGCGCTGCGCCGGGACCCCGACGAGATCGACATCGACTTCGTGCTGCACGGCGTCGAGCCGGTCGCCGCCGGCCCCGCCGGTCCCGCCTCGCGCTGGGCCGCGCGGGCCACCGCCGGGGACCGGGTGCTGGTCCTCGGTCCGGCGGTCGCGGACAACCGGGCGATCCGGTTCCGGCCGCCCGCCGACACCGACCTGGTGGTGCTGTGGGGCGACGAGACCGCGTTGCCCGCCGTCGCCGCGATCCTGGAGACGCTGCCCGCCGGGCTCCCGGCCCGGGTGTGGCTGGAGGTGCGCGACCCGGGGGACGTCCAGAGGCTCACGACCCGCGCCGACGCGGAGGTCGAGTGGCTGGTCCAGCGCGGCGGCGAGGGGTCCCCCCTGGCGCTCGACGTCCTGCGCGGGACCCGGCTGCCGTCCGCCGCGCACCCGTACGTCTGGATCGCGGGCGAGTCGGGCTGTGTGAAGCGGCTGCGGCGGCATTTCGTCGGTGAGCGCGGGATCGACAGACGCCGGGTGACCTTCGTGGGGTACTGGCGTCAGGGGCTCTCCGAGGACCAGATGCGGGAGCAGGGCGAGTGAATCGCCCGTACCCGGCGCACACGCGGCGCAGCCGCACCCGCTTCCCGCACTCCGCGTGATCCCCCAACTCCGTTCGGTGTGACGGACGTTACGGCCGGGCCCGGCGTAGATCAAACTAGATTAGGTTAGGCTAACCTAAGTTGAAGTCGGGGTTCCGTTCTGCCCCGGCCCGTCCCCCGCGCCACCCCCGCGAAACCAAGGACCGTCCCACCGGAGGACCCCCACATGCGCTCGCACCTGCTCAATGACACGACCGCGGAGCGGTACCGCCGCTCCGTGACCGAGGGAGTGGAGCGGGTGGCCGCCCGACTCGCCACCACCGGCCGCCCGTTCACCGGCGTCACGGCCGACGCCCTCGCCCCTCGCATCGAGCAGATCGACCTGGACCGACCGCTGCACGACACCACAGCGGTCCTGGACGAACTGGAGGACGTCTACCTCCAGGACGCCGTCTACTTCCACCACCCCCGCTATCTCGCCCACCTCAACTGCCCGGTCGTCATCCCGGCCGTGCTCGGCGAGGCCATCCTGTCCGCCGTCAACTCCTCCCTCGACACCTGGGACCAGTCGGCCGGCGGCACCCTGATCGAGCGCAGACTGATCGACTGGACCGCCGAGCGCATCGGGCTCGGCCCGGCCGCCGACGGGGTCTTCACCTCCGGCGGCAGCCAGTCCAACCTCCAGGCGCTGCTGCTGGCCCGCGAGGAGGCCAAGCCCGGCCAGGAGGAGCGGGCCGACGCGATCCCGTACGCCAAGCTGCGGATCCTCGCCTCCGAGGCGAGCCACTTCAGCGTCAAGAAGTCGGCGAAACTGCTGGGCCTCGGCCCGGACGCGGTCATCTCCATCCCGGTCGACCACGACAAGCGGATGCAGACCGTCGCACTCGCCCGCGAACTGGAGCGCTGCACCGCGGCCGGGCTCGTGCCGATGGCCGTCGTCGCCACCGCGGGCACCACCGACTTCGGCTCCATCGACCCGCTGCCCGAGATCGCCGCGCTGTGCGCCCAGTACGGCACCTGGATGCACGTCGACGCCGCCTACGGCTGCGGGCTGCTCGCCTCACCGCGCCGCCGCGCCCTGCTCACCGGTATCGAGCGGGCCGACTCGGTCACCGTCGACTACCACAAGTCCTTCTTCCAGCCGGTGAGTTCCTCCGCCGTGCTGGTCCGGGACGCGGCCACCCTGCGCCACGCCACCTACCACGCGGAGTACCTCAACCCGCGCCGGATGGTGCAGGAACGTATCCCCAACCAGGTGGACAAGTCCCTCCAGACCACCCGCCGCTTCGACGCGCTCAAGCTGTGGATGACCCTGCGCACCATGGGCGCCGACGGCATAGGCGGCCTCTTCGACGAGGTCTGCGATCTCGCGGCGGAGGGCTGGAAGCTGCTGGCCGCCGACCCGCGCTACGACGTCGTCGTCGAGCCCACCCTGTCCACCCTGGTCTTCCGCTATGTCCCGGCCGCCGTGACCGACCCGGCCGAGATCGACCGCGCCAACCTCTACGCCCGCAAGGCCCTGTTCGCCTCCGGCGAGGCCATCGTCGCGGGCACCAAGGTCGGCGGCCGTCACCATCTGAAGTTCACCCTGCTCAACCCCGAGACCACGACCGGCGACATCGCCGCCGTCCTCGATCTGATCGCCGGCCACGCCGAGCAGTACCTGGGAGACTCCCTTGACCGCGCTTCCTGAGCCCACCCCCACCACCGAGCGGACCTACGACTTCGTGGGCATCGGGCTCGGCCCGTTCAACCTCGGCCTCGCCTGCCTCACCGAGCCCATCGAGGAACTGGACGGCGTCTTCCTGGAGTCCAAGCCGGACTTCGAGTGGCACGCGGGCATGTTCCTGGACGGCGCCCACCTCCAGACCCCGTTCCTGTCCGACCTGGTCACCCTCGCCGACCCGACCAGCCCGTACTCGTTCCTCAGCTACCTGAAGGAACAGGGACGGCTGTACTCCTTCTACATACGTGAGAACTTCTACCCCCTGCGCGTCGAGTACGACGACTACTGCCGCTGGGCCGCCTCCAAACTCCGCGGCATCCGCTTCGGCACGACGGTCACGCAGGTGACGTACGAGAACGACCTGTACGTCGTCCACACGGACCGCGGCGACCGCTTCCACGCCCGCCACCTGGTCCTCGGCACCGGCACCCCGCCCTACCTCCCCGAGGCGTGCGCGGACCTCGGCGGCGACTTCCTGCACAACTCCCGCTACCTCCAGCACAAGGCGGAACTCCAGCGCAAGAAGTCGATCACCCTGGTCGGCAGCGGCCAGTCGGCCGCCGAGATCTACTACGACCTGCTGAGCGAGATCGACGTCCACGGCTACCGCCTGAACTGGGTCACCCGCTCCCCGCGCTTCTTCCCCCTCGAATACACCAAACTTACCCTGGAGATGACCTCCCCGGAGTACGTCGACTACTACCGCGAACTGCCCGAGGCCACCCGCTACCGGCTCACCGCCCAGCAGAAGGGCCTGTTCAAGGGCATCGACGGCGATCTGATCAACGAGATCTTCGACCTGCTCTACCAGAAGAACCTCCGCGGCCCGGTCCCCACCCGGCTGCTCACCAACTCCGCCCTCACCGGCGCGACGTACACCGACGGCACCTACACCCTCGGCTTCCGTCAGGAGGAGCAGGAGAAAGACTTCGAGCTGACCTCGGACGGACTGGTCCTGGCCACCGGCTACAAGTACGTCGAGCCGGAGTTCCTGGCCCCGATCACCGACCGGCTGGTCCGCGACTCCCAGGGCAACTTCGACGTGGCCCGCAACTACACCATCGACACCACGGGCCGCGGCGTCTTCCTCCAGAACGCCGGCGTCCACACCCACAGCATCACCTCGCCCGACCTGGGCATGGGCGCCTACCGCAACAGCTACATCATCCGGGAACTGCTCGGCACCGAGTACTACCCGGTGGAGAAGACCATCGCCTTCCAGGAGTTCGCGGTATGAGCATCGGCACCCTCACCCTGCGCCCCCTCGACCCGCTGGAGGACGCCGGGCTGCTGCACGGCTGGGTCACCCACCCCAAAGCCGCGTTCTGGATGATGCAGGACGCCCGCCTCCAGGACGTGGAACGCGAGTACATGCGCATCGCCGCGCACGAGCACCACCACGCCTCCATCGGACTGCACGACGGCGAACCCGCCTTCCTGATGGAGTGGTACGACCCCCGCCATGTCGAACTGGTCGGGCTGTACGAGCCCGAGCCCGGGGACGTCGGCATGCACTTCCTGGTCGCCCCCACCGACCGGCCGCTGCACGGCTTCACCCGGGCCGTCATCACCGCGGTCATGACCGAACTCTTCGCCGACCCCGCCACCCGGCGGGTCGTCGTGGAGCCCGACGTGGACAACAAGGCGGTGCACGCGCTCAACGCCGCCGTCGGATTCGTCCCCGAGCGGGAGATCGACAAGCCCGAGAAGCGGGCCCTGCTCAGCTTCTGCACGCGCGAACAGTTCCTGGCCGCCCGAGGAGTCGCCGTATGACCCAGTCCGACGCCGTGGCGCATCTGTCCCCCCACCGCTGGGCGCGGGCCGAACGCCTGCTGATCCGCAAAGCCCTCGCCGAGTTCGCCCACGAGCGGCTGATCACCCCGGAGCCGGACCAGGAGGCCGTACGGGGCGAACGCGCAGGCGGCTGGGGAGCGTACGTCGTCCGCGCCGACGACGACCGCACCCGCTACCGCTTCACCGCCACCCGCCGCGCCCTGGACCACTGGCAGATCGACGCCGACTCGATCACCCGGCACGGCCCCGAGGGTGAACTCCCCCTGGCCGCACTGGACTTCTTCATCGAACTGCGGCAGTCCCTGGGCCTGAGCGAGGAGGTTCTGCCGGTCTATCTGGAGGAGATCTCCTCCACCCTCGCCGGCACCTGCTACAAGCTCACCAAAGCGCAGCTCACGGCGGCCGAGCTGGCGGCGGGCTCCTTCCAGGCGATCGAGACCGGGATGACCGAGGGCCATCCCTGCTTCGTCGCCAACAACGGCCGCCTCGGCTTCGGCGTCCACGAGTACCTGTCGTACGCCCCCGAGACCGCGAGCCCGGTCCGCCTGGTCTGGCTGGCCGCCCACCGCTCACGCGCCGCGTTCACCGCCGGCGCCGGCATCGAGTACGAGCCGTTCCTCCGCGACGAACTGGGCGCTAAGACCGTCGACCGCTTCCACGCCACCCTGCGCGCCCAGGACCTGGACCCGGCCGACTACCTCCTCATCCCGGTCCACCCCTGGCAGTGGTGGAACAAGCTCTCCGTCACCTTCGCCGCCGAGGTGGCCCGCCGCCACCTGGTGTGTCTGGGCGAGGGCGACGACGCCTACCTCGCCCAGCAATCCATCCGCACCTTCTTCAACACCACCGCCCCGCACAAGCACTACGTCAAGACGGCCCTGTCCGTCATCAACATGGGCTTCATGCGCGGACTCTCGGCCGCCTACATGGAGGCCACCCCCGCCATCAACGACTGGCTCGCCCAGCTCATCGACAACGACGAGGTCCTCAAGTCCACCGGTCTGTCGATCATCCGCGAGCGCGCGGCCGTCGGCTACCGGCATCTGGAGTACGAGCGCGCCACCGACCGCTATTCCCCCTACCGCAAGATGCTGGCCGCCCTGTGGCGGGAGAGCCCCGTGCCGACCCTCCAGAGCGGCGAGTCCCTCGCCACCATGGCGTCCCTGCTGCACATCGACCACGAGGGCACCTCGATGGCCGCCGCGCTGATCGAACGCTCCGGGCTCCCCGCCCAGGAGTGGCTCCGCGGCTACCTCCGCGCCTACTTCACCCCGCTGCTCCACAGCTTCTACGCCTACGACCTGGTGTTCATGCCGCACGGCGAGAACGTCATCCTGGTCCTCAAGGACGGCGCGGTCGAGCGGGCGATCTACAAGGACATCGCCGAGGAGATCGCCGTCATGGACCCGGACGCGGTCCTGCCCCCGACGGTGGAGCGGCTGCGCGTGGACGTCCCCGAGGAGATGAAACTCCTCTCCGTCTTCACCGACGTCTTCGACTGCTTCTTCCGCTTCCTGGCCGCGAACCTCGCCGCCGAGGGGGTCCTGGCGGAGGACACCTTCTGGCGCACGGTCGCCGAGGTCACCCGCGCCTACCAGGACAGCAGGCCCGAACTGGCCGACAAATTCGCCCAGTACGACATGTTCGCCCCCGAGTTCAGCCTGTCCTGCCTCAACCGCCTCCAGCTCCGCAACAACAAGCAGATGGTCGACCTGGCCGACCCCTCAGCCGCCCTCCAACTGGTGGGCACCCTGAAAAACCCCCTGGCCGAATTCTGACCAACAGACAGGCGCCCCCGCCCCCCCTCCGGGGGCACCTGCCACCCCCGCCCTTCAGGGGCGCGGGGAACTGCGCGACCAGCCACAACCGAGCCCGCAGCACAGTCGAAACACCTGCCACCCCCCACCCTTCAGGGGCGCGAGGAACTGCGCGACCAGCCACAACCGCGCCCCCAGCACAGTCGAAACACCTGCCACCCCCCACCCTTCAGGGGCGCGAGGAACTGCGCGACCAGCCACAACCGGGCCGCACCCACCCCACCACCCCGCCCCACCCCGCCCCACCCCACCCCCCTACGCCGAAGGCCAAGGCACTCCCGCGGCCCGATGGAACCCGATCCCCAACACCCCCCACCGCTCAGCCTGCGCAGCCAACCGCTCGCGATACCCCTCCCAGCCCCGGTCCCCCGGCGCCGACCAGCCCACCTCGGCCACCCCCGGCAGCCGGGGGAACGCCATGTACTCGATGTGCCCGCTGTCCTCCAGCGTCTCCGACCACAGCGGCGCCTCCACCCCCCGCACCGCGGAGTCCGGCGCCCCCGGCAGATAGCCCGCGGGATCCCAGTCGTAGGACCGCCTCACATCCACGTACCCGGCCCAGTTCAGCCCGAGCGGGGTGGAGGCGTCGTACTTCATGTCGAGATAGACCCGGTCGGCCGGGGACAGGATCAGCCCCGTACCGTTCCGGGCCGCCGCCGCGACCTGCTCCTTCTCGGCGGCATCGGTACCGTCCAGCCCCCAGTACTGCACGAGCGCGCCCTCGGCCGGGGTGGCGCCGGTGAGCTGGTGCCAGCCGATGACCTGCTTGCCGTACTCGGCCACGACCGGCTGGACCCGGTCCATGAACCGGACGTAGTCCTCGTGGCTGGTGGAGTGCGCCTCGTCCCCGCCGATGTGCAGATAGCGGCCGGGCGTCAGCGCGGCGATCTCGCGGACGACGTCCTCCACGAAGTCGTACGTGATCTCCTTCGGTACGCACAGCGAGCTGAAGCCGACCTCGGTACCGGTGTACAGCGGCGGGGCCACCCCGTCGCAGTTGAGTTCGGCGTACGAGGCGAGCGCCGCGTTGGTGTGCCCCGGCAGGTCGATCTCGGGGACGACCTCCAGATGCCGGGAGGCGGCGTAGCGGACGATCTCCCTGTAGTCGTCCTTGGTGTAGTGGCCGCCGGGACCGCCGCCGACCTCGGTGGAACCGCCGTAGGTGGCCAGCCGCGGCCAGGAGTCGATGGCGATCCGCCAGCCCTGGTCGTCGCTGAGGTGCAGATGCAGCTTGTTGAGCTTGTACAGGGCGAGCTGGTCGATGTACCGCTTGACCTCGGCGACGGAGAAGAAGTGCCGGGAGACATCGAGCATAGCGCCGCGCCAGGCGTAGCGCGGGCTGTCCTCGACGGTGCCGCCGGGCACGGTCCAGGGGCCGGACTGCACGGTGTCGTGCTCGACGGCGGCGGGCAGCAACTGGCGCAGGGTCTGCACACCGTGGAAGAGGCCGGCCGGGCGCCCGGCGGTGATGGTGATCCCGTCACGTCCGCTGTCGAGGCGGTAGCCCTCCTCCCCGTACGGTCCCTTCGCGAGCCGCAGCCGGATGCCGCCGGTGCCCCGGGCGGTGACGGGGAGGCGGTAGCCGGTGGAGGGGCGTAGCAGTCCGGCGAGGTACTCGCCGACCTGGCGGGCCTCACGCGACTCACCGACGTGGATGCGGGTGCGGTCGGTGATGCGGTACGGGGTGCCGCCCGGGGTGACCGAGGAGGGCGCCGGGATGATCCGGTCGAGCGGGGAGGTGGTGTCGGTGGCCCCGGGTCGCGGGGCCGTCGCGCCGGTGAGCGAGGCGCCCAGCGCGGTGGCGAGGAGCAGGGATCCCAGGAGGCGGAGGGTACTGCGGTGCGGTCTCACGGGCCGGTCCCTTCCTTGGTGTCCG
The DNA here is from genome assembly GCF_044757045.1 of Streptomyces sp. NPDC091377. Lineage (NCBI taxonomy): Bacteria > Bacillati > Actinomycetota > Actinomycetes > Kitasatosporales > Streptomycetaceae > Streptomyces > Streptomyces sp. NPDC091377. The sequence goes on from NZ_JBIVUE010000002.1 coordinate 570,406, forward strand.
ACGGTGGTACCCGGCGGTGGTACCCGACAGTGGTACCCGACAGGCGGCCCGGCTCAGGTGTGCCGGCCGGGGTGTGCCACCAGATGTCATGCCCAGCAGACGCGGGCTCTACGGGTGTGGACCACGCCGTCGTGGGTCCGGTGGAACAATCCCTCCCATGGCGGAAATCATCCAGAAGGACGGCACCTGGGAGTTCGACGGCGACGCGCTGCGCCTGACCCCCGGACGGGACAAGTCCGTCAGCCTGCTCCGCAGGACGCTGGGCGAACTCGTCGTCCCGCTGGGCTCGTTGGCGGGTGTCTCCTTCGAGCAGGGGCGCAAGGCGGGCCGGGTGCGGCTGCGGTTGCGCGACGGCGCGGACCCGATGCTGCTCGCCACCGGCGGCCGGCTGAGCGAGTCACACGATCCATATCAGCTGGCGGTGGAGTCGGACCGGTACGGGGTCGCGGAGTACTTCGTGGCCGAGGTCCGCAACGCGCTGCTGCTCGACCAGGTGCCGGGTGATCCGGTGGACACGTATCTGCTGCCGGGCCCCTCGGTGCCGCTGTCGTTCTCGGCGGGCGACGGCACCGCGAGCTTCGACGGCGAGCAGGTGCGGATCGAGTGGAACTGGAAGACGGAGGAGGCCAAGTCGGCGGGCGGCCCGCGGACCATCCCCCTCGCGGAGATCACCGGGGTGGAATGGCATCCGGCGGTGGGCCTGGAGAACGGCTACCTCCGCTTCACCGTGCGCAACGCCCCGACGAAGACACCGCCGCGCTACGACCCGAACTGCGTCGACCTCTGGGGCTTCAAGCGGGACCCCCTGATGGCGCTGGTCGCGGCGGCGGTCCAGGCCCGTATCCCGCACCCGGCGGCGGGCGCGGGCACCCTCGCCCCGGCGGTCGAGCCGGCCGACCCCCCGCCCCCGCTCCCCGCCCCGGCGGCCCCGTCCGCCCCCGCAGCGGAGGACGATCACGACGCCCTGCTCCGCCGGCTGCGTGAGCTGGGCGAACTGCATCGCTCGGGGGTGCTGACGGACGAGGAGTTCACCCTGGCCAAGCAGGCGGTCCTTAAGCGGATGTAGAGGGCAAGCGGGCCCTCCCCGAGCAGCGGGTAACGCGCTCGGGGCAAGATCGTCACCCTTTCGCACCCCGATCGCACCCCGATCGCACCCCGTTCGCACCCCTTTCGTACCTCTTTCGCACCCCATTCACCCTCCTTTCGCCTCACCCCTGCCCGAAATCGGGCAGAATTCTTGCGAAAGCCCTCCTCACTCCTCCAGGATCAGCCGGGTGCACGACGAACTCGTAGATCATCTGACGCGCTCCACCCCCCTCAGCCGGGGCGAGGCACTGCGGGTGATCCAGGACGTGCTCGCCTACTTCGACGAGACGACCGAGGAATACGTCCGTCGCCGCCACCGCGAGCTACAGGCCCAGGGCCTGGTGAACGCGACGATCTTCGAACGGATCGAGGCGGACCTCACATACCGGGCGGTCGCACCCCCGGAGCTGTCGCTCCGCCAACTGCGCCGCATCGTCTACGGCTAGGAACAGTCCCATATGTGCGGAATCGTTGGATACATCGGAAGGCGCGATGTCGCCCCGCTGCTCCTGGAGGGCCTTCAGCGTCTGGAGTACCGCGGCTACGACTCGGCGGGCATAGCCGTCACCTCCCCCAAGGCCACCGGGCTGAGGACCGTCAAGGCCAAGGGCCGGGTCCGTGACCTGGAGGCCAAGGTGCCGGCCCGTTTCAAGGGCACCACGGGCATCGCCCACACCCGCTGGGCCACCCACGGCGCCCCCTCCGACGCCAACGCCCACCCGCACCTGGACGCCGAGGGCAAGGTCGCCGTCGTCCATAACGGGATCATCGACAACGCCGCCGATCTGCGCCGCAAGCTGGAGGCGGACGGGGTCACCTTCCTCTCCGAGACCGACACCGAGGTCCTGGTCCACCTCGTCGCCCGCTCCCCGGCCGAGAAACTGGAGGACAAGGTCCGCCAGGCGCTGCGGCTGATCGAGGGCACCTACGGCATCGCCGTGCTGCACGCCGACTTCCCCGACCGGATCGTGGTGGCCCGCAACGGCTCCCCGGTCGTTCTCGGCATCGGCGAGAAGGAGATGTTCGTCGCCTCCGACATCGCCGCGCTGGTCACCCACACCCGGCAGATAGTGACCCTGGACGACGGCGAGATGGCCACCCTCACGGCCGACGACTTCCGCACCTACACCACGGAGGGCACCCGCACCACGTCGGAGCCCACCACCGTCGAGTGGGAGGCCGCCTCCTACGACATGGGCGGCCACGACACCTACATGCACAAGGAGATCCACGAGCAGGCGGAGGCCGTGGACCGGGTGCTGCGCGGCCGGATCGACGACCGGTTCTCCACCGTCCACCTCGGTGGCCTCAACCTGGACGCCCGCGAGGCCCGCGCCGTGCGCCGGGTGAAGATCCTCGGCTGCGGCACCTCGTACCACGCCGGAATGATCGGCGCCCAGATGATCGAGGAGCTGGCCCGGATCCCCGCGGACGCCGAGCCCGCCTCGGAGTTCCGCTACCGCAACGCCGTCGTGGACCCCGACACCCTGTACATCGCGGTCTCCCAGTCCGGTGAGACGTACGACGTGCTGGCCGCGGTCCAGGAGTTGAAGCGCAAGGGGGGCAAGGTCCTGGGCGTGGTCAACGTGGTCGGTTCGGCCATCGCGCGGGAGGCGGACGGCGGGATCTACGTCCACGCGGGCCCGGAGGTCTGCGTGGTCTCCACCAAGTGCTTCACCAACACCACGGTCGCCTTCGCGCTGCTCGCCCTGCATCTGGGCCGGGTCCGTGACCTCTCGGTGCGCGACGGCAAGCGGATCATCGAGGGGCTGCGGCGGCTGCCTGCCCAGATCGCCTCGATCATGACCCAGGAGGCGGAGATCGAGCGGCTGGCCAAGAGCTACGCGGACGCCCGCTCGATGCTCTTCATCGGCCGGGTGCGCGGCTATCCGGTGGCCCGGGAGGCGTCCCTGAAGCTCAAGGAGGTCTCCTACATCCACGCCGAGGCGTATCCCGCCTCGGAACTGAAGCACGGTCCGCTGGCCCTGATCGAGCCGGCCCTGCCCACGGTGGCGATCGTCCCGGACGACGACCTCCTGGAGAAGAACCGCGCCGCGATGGAGGAGATCAAGGCCCGCTCCGGCAAGATCCTCGCGGTGGCCCACCAGCCCCAGGAGAAGGCCGACCAGACCGTCCTGGTCCCCAAGAACGAGCCCGAACTCGACCCCATCCTCATGGGCATCCCCCTCCAACTCCTCGCCTACCACACCGCCCTGGCCCTGGGCCGGGACATCGACAAGCCGAGGAACCTGGCCAAGTCGGTCACGGTGGAGTAGCCCCGCTCTCCAGGGGCGCGAGGACGAACCCCCGCGTGCTGCCACCAGGCACGGGGGGTCCGTCATACACACCGGGGCGCGGAAGCCCACCCCGGCCGGCGCGGCCGGCCGGATGCCGTCACACCCCGGCCGCCGCACGTCGCGGTGACCGTTGTATGCCCTTCACAAGAACACAAACACTCGTACGCGTGAGTAGATTCCGGTGAACCCGCCGGTAGGGAAGGCGAGTTGCCGAAGGGGGGCGCGGGCCGCGAGGGCGGCGGGCGGACGGGGTGACGAGGCGACGGTGCGGCGGAGGGACGGAGCGGACCGGGCAGGACGGGGCGGACGGCTCACGGGATGACGACGACGGGCCGCCTGGCCCGCGGACGCCTCACGGGATGACGACGACGGGCCGCCTGGCCCGCTTGGCGAGCCGTCCCGCGACCGAGCCGAAGATGCGCCCCACGATGCCGTGGGTGGAGCCGACGACGATGGCGTCCGCCTCGTACTCCCGCCCGACCTCTTCGAGTTCGTGACAGATGTCGCCGCCCCGCTCGACCAGGATCCAGGGCACCTCGGCGAGGTAGTCCGCACAGGCCAGTTCGAGGCCCAGCACCTCGGTGCGATGGTCCGGCACGTCCACGAAGACGGGCGGCTCACAGCCGGCCCAGACCGTGGTGGGCAGCCGGTTGGCGACATGCACGATGATCAGGCCCGAGTGGGAACGGCAGGCCATGCCGATGGCGTACGCGAGGGCACGCTCGCTGGAGGTGGAGCCGTCGAAGCCGACGACGACGCCGTGCTTGAAAGCGGGGTCACACGCATGACGTGGTTCTTCCGCCGCCTGGGGCTCGGCCGCCGTGGGGTCGGCGACCGGCCGCTTGCGGTCCGCGGGTTCGGAGAATTCGTGACCGGCCATGGCTGTCTCGGCGTTGTGATCCTTCGTAGGAGGGACGACAGGGTCGTCCGAGCTGTGTCCGGGAATCATCTTCCCAACCCCATACCCCCAAGGGTACGGCGGCACGCCTCCTTCGCCCAGATCCCGCACGGCTGCCCGGCGGGTTCCCCGGAGCATGCACGAGGTCCCGCCCGTCACGCAATGGTTGCTGCCCCGTACAGGCGGTTTGCACAGGATTCGCTGACGCGGGAGGGTGATCCGCCACCTGGTCGCTGACAGTGACCGAGCAGGAGGGCGGACGTTGAAGTGCGTGAACCACTCCACAGGGAGCACGCCATGTCCGCACCCCGCACCGCCCCCGAGGAGCTGCGCCGGGCCCCGACCGCGGCGGCCCCCGCGCCCGGCGGGCCCACCTCGGCCCGGCCGGAGGGCGCGCCACCGGCCCCGGACGCGGCGGACCCGGCACCGGACCCGGCACCGGACCTGGCAGTGGACCCGGCGGCGGACCCTGTGACGGACCCGGCGGCGGACCCGGCCGGGGATGTGGTCCGGTGGGCGGTCTTCAGCTGCGTACTCGTCCCCCTGGTCCTGCTCTGGTACGGCACCTCGCTGGCCGGAACGGCGGGCACGGCGCTCGGTCTGGCCGCCGTCACGGCGGTGTGCCGGCTGCTGCTGCGCCGGGCGGAGCGGGGGGTGACGGCGGAGCGTGGCGCGGCCGAGAAGTATGGATCATGGGACGCCGGGCAGGCGGACGGTGCCGCGGGCGGTCCGACGGGCCGGACGGGGCCGCCGGGCCGGGAGGGCGATAGGCCCGGCGGGACACGGGCGGGCGGCGGCGTGCAATACCCGTCCGACTGACCGGTTTCAGCGCACCGGGCCGTATCTTTTCAGCCAACTTCTGGTTGCCGCACATCCACTGGTCTTCCTCCCCCCTACCCCCCGTTCGACCTGCACGGAAAGGGCCCCGGGTCACTTCCGCACCCTATGCGGATTGGCCACCGCGACAAGGCGTACTTCCCTGCACGCTCCGCGAGTGCAACGCTTCGTGATCGAATGCTTTACGCCAAGTTGCCAAGTCGACAATCCGCAGGGGTGGCGATCCGGTCACACCGGCGGGGCGAAACCCAGTAGATTCGATCTTGAATGTCGTATGGCGGGGGACTCGTGCTGGACCGAGGGGAAACGTGCAGGAGCGACACAACCGAGGAGCCGCGACCACCGAGGGGGGCTTAGCAGTATGAGCCACGACTCCACTGCCGCGCCGGAAGCCGCGACCCGGAAGCTGTCCGGGCGACGGCGCAAGGAGATCGTCGCGGTGCTGCTGTTCAGCGGCGGCCCCATCTTCGAGAGTTCCATACCGCTGTCGGTGTTCGGGATCGACCGCCAGGACGCCGGCGTACCGCGCTACCGACTGTTGGTGTGCGGCGGTGAGGACGGCCCCCTGCGGACCACAGGGGGCCTGGAGCTGAGTGCGCCGCATGGCCTGGAAGCGATCTCGCGAGCGGGCACGGTCGTCGTGCCGGCCTGGCGGTCGATCACTTCACCGCCACCGGAGGAGGCGCTCGACGCACTGCGCCGGGCCCATGAGGAAGGCGCCAGGATCGTCGGGCTGTGCACCGGCGCCTTCGTCCTCGCGGCGGCGGGCCTGCTGGACGGCCGCCCGGCGACCACCCACTGGATGTACGCGCCGACGCTGGCCAAGCGCTATCCGTCGGTCCACGTGGATCCACGGGAACTCTTCGTGGACGACGGGGACGTCCTGACATCGGCGGGCACCGCCGCCGGAATCGATCTGTGTCTGCACATCGTGCGCACGGATCACGGGAACGAGGCCGCCGGGGCACTGGCCCGCAGACTGGTGGTCCCACCGCGTCGGAGCGGAGGCCAGGAGCGCTACCTGGACCGCTCTTTACCCGAGGAGATCGGCGCCGACCCGCTGGCCGAGGTCGTCGCCTGGGCGCTGGAACACCTCCACGAGCAGTTCGACGTGGAGACCCTGGCGGCTCGCGCGTACATGAGCCGCCGTACGTTCGACCGCCGGTTCCGGTCGCTGACCGGGAGCGCGCCGCTCCAGTGGCTGATCACCCAGCGGGTGCTCCAGGCACAGCGGCTGCTGGAGACGTCGGACTACTCGGTGGACGAGGTGGCGGGCCGCTGCGGCTTCCGCTCCCCGGTGGCCCTGCGCGGCCATTTCCGCCGCCAGCTCGGCTCCTCCCCGGCCGCCTACCGCGCGGCGTACCGCGCCCGCAGACCGCAGCCGGACAAGGTGATCGACCCGGACCAGGGCGTACCCTCGCCCCACTCCCCGTCCCACCTCCCACCGCCCCACCATCTCCACCCCGACCCGCCGGTCCCGCTCCAGACCCGCCGCACCCCCGCGGGGAGCGCGATGGGCGCGGGCGCACCACTGGCGAGCCTGCCGGGCCAGCGCAGTGGTTCATGAGGCCGTCTCTGAGGACGACCCTGAGGACGACCGGGTGAGCTGACCGGGACGACCTGATCGACGCCGTGGGCGCGGAAGGACCACCTTCCGCGCCCACGGCGCTTTCGGCCCACCCGACAGGAACGAGCCGGACCACGACGCAGGACCACGACGCCGGACCACGGCACGGGGCCACGACACGGGGCCGCGACGCCGGGCCGCGACGCCGGACCCCCCGCGGGGACCGCATCCGTGGACGTCGGCCGTAGGGTGGTCGCATGAACGATCGCATGGTGTGGATCGACTGCGAGATGACCGGCCTCTCGCTGTCCGACGACGCGCTCATCGAGGTTGCCGCCCTCGTCACCGACTCCGAGCTGAACGTGCTCGGGGAGGGCGTGGACATCGTCATCCGTCCACCGGACACCGCCCTGGAGACGATGCCGGAGGTGGTACGGGAGATGCACACCGCGTCCGGTCTGCTCGCCGAGCTTCCCGAGGGCACGACGCTCGCGGACGCCGAGGAGCGGGTCATGGCGTACATCCGCGAACATGTGAAGGAGCCCGGCAAGGCTCCGCTGTGCGGCAACTCCGTCGGCACGGACCGCGGCTTCCTGCTGCGGGACATGCCGGCCCTGGAGAGCTACCTCCACTACCGCATCGTGGACGTCTCCAGCGTCAAGGAACTGGCCCGCCGCTGGTACCCGAGGGCGTACTTCAACAGCCCCGAGAAGAACGGCAACCATCGCGCGCTGGCGGACATCAGGGAGTCGATCGCCGAGCTGCGCTACTACCGCGAGGCGATCTTCGTACCCCAGCCGGGGCCCGACTCCGACACCGCGAGATCCATCGCCGCGAAGCACGTCCTGCCTGCGCAGTAGCCGGGTCCGGGGCCACCGGGAAGACCCCGGGACGCCCCCGGAAAAGCCGGGCGCGAGCACCCCTTCGGACCCTGTACACTTTTTCTCAGCCGGTCGGGGAGACAGCAGTTTCGACCGCCGGTCATGGTGGGTGTAGCTCAGTTGGTAGAGCACCTGGTTGTGGTCCAGGTGGCCGCGGGTTCAAGTCCCGTCACTCACCCTCACCACCAAGGGCCGTCCCGATCGACCGGGACGGCCCTTGGTCTTTCCCCTCCCTGCGGACCGCACCCCTTCGGCGGCCACCCACAGGTCAGGACAGCATCGACGCGGGCGGCCCGCCCCACTGTCACGCCCCCTCCAACTGACCGCCAGGAAACCGACGGCGGATCGCCGACCCTTCACCACGCGGGGGCATGGGATTGAGCCGCCTGCGCCGCCCGCGTGGGGAGACGAGCACAACCGAACTGGAGTGTGACCGGCCTGACAGGTCCGGTAGCCAAGTTGGTCGGTACCCTCGCCGCATGATTCGAGCTGTGATCTTCGACGTGGGCGAGTGCCTCGTGGACGAGACCCGGGAGTACGGCACCTGGGCCGACTGGCTCGGCACGCCGAGGCACACCTTTGCCGCGGTGTTCGGAGCCGTGATCGCCCAGGGCCGCGACTACCGCGAGGCTTTCCAGGAGTTCCGGCCCGGCTTCGACCTCTACGCCGAGCGCGAGCGCCGCGCCGAGGCCGGCCGGCCCGAGCACTTCGGGGAGGACGACCTGTACCCGGATGTTCGCGACACCCTCGCCACGCTCCGCGCGGACGGCCTCTGGCTGGGCATCGCCGGGAACCAGACAGTCCGCGCGGGGAAGATCCTCCGCGAGCTGTTCAGCACCGACGTGGACCTGATCGGCACCTCCGACGACTGGGGCGCCAGCAAGCCCGACAGATCCTTCTTCGATCGCGTCGCCGAAATCGTCCCGGCCGAGCCCGACGAGATGCTGTATGTCGGGGACCGGGTCGACAACGACATCCGCCCCGCACGCCAGGCCGGAATGCACACCGCTCTCGTGCGCCGCGGCCCCTGGGCGACGATCCAATGGAACAGCGAGGCCGCGCAGAAACTGCCCACGTTCCGCGTCGAGAGCCTCTTGGAGCTGTCGGGCCACATCCGCCAGTTCAACGAGCGAGGGCGCTGACCGTCGTGGACCATCCGTACAGCCGGTCGTCCAGCTCCCTCACACACTGCTCATGCTGGTGCCGAGCCAGCGTCCGGCGTACCTCGCGCACCCGGTCCATGCCCATGGCATACCAAGTGCGCTCCAGGTGATCTAGCGCGCAATTCGCCATGCTCAGGTCAGTGGCCGTCTGCCTGTGTGATGCGGCGATGGTGGAGCATCAGCAGTGCGGCGACCGCGTTGGCCGACCGGACATCGCCGCGCGCGATGAGATCGGGGACCTGGTCCAGTGGCACCCACTCACGGCGGGCCGACTCGAATGCGTCGCGCGGGTCGTCGCGGACTCGCTGGGCCTGGTCGGACCAGTACACGCGGTGGTGACTGGTCGAGATTCCCGGCATGGGGTCGACCGCCAGGAGCAGTTGCATGGGCCCGGGGCGCCAGCCGGTCTCCTCCTCGAACTCGCGTGCTGCTGCAGCCGCGGGGTCCTCGCCCTCGCCAGTGCCGCCGGAGGGGAGTTCCCACCCCCACGCATCGGTGATGAAGCGGTGGCGCCACAGCAGCAGCACCTCGTTCGCATCGTTGACGACCGTGGCCACAGCCACCGGGCGCAGCCGGATGACGGTGTGGTCCAAGTGCCGGCCGTCGGGCAGCTCGACATCTGCCATTGCGACCTTGACCCACCTGTTCTCGTACACGGTGTGCTCGCCGAGGTTCTGCCACACTGACACGCTGCTGCCTCTCCTCAGGGGACCCGCACTATCCGATCACAGGCGGCTACAGCGGGATGCGAAGGGTTTCGTCGATCCGGTCGACCACCTCGCGCGTGGACGCGCTGCGGGTGGCGGCGAGGGTGGCGAGCCGGTGGACTCGTCCGCGGGTCCCGACGCCGCCGGCCTTTCGGTACATCTGCTCGTAGTGCCTGCCGCGCGATCCGCGGATGCTCGACATCGGGGATACCTACCCTGACGGCCCATGGGGGCACCTCTGGGCCGACACGCCCGCAGCCGCCGACGCGGACTACCGCATCGACAGCCTCAGCGAACTCCCCGCCCTCGCCTCCCGATCGGGCTCGCTCGCGTCAGGCGGTCACTCGACCCCCGTTCGGTAGAACACCTTCCCCTGGCCCGGCTCGGCTCCGAGCGCCGCGTAGAAAGCGAGCGCAGGCGGGGTAGTCCCCGCACGAGCGGGGGTCACGCCGATGATCGGCGTAGTTGAACCACCTCGCCCCCTGCACAGCCCCGCCGTGAGCGGGCTGTGCAGGGGGCGATTCGTCATGTCCTGGGGTGTGTGATTCGCGGTCATAAAACTACACGGATTCCCACACCAGAGCTGACCTGCGGAAACGGTGTGTCAGCGCAGTGCCTCGATGGCCCGCAGGATCAGCGCGCGCGCCTCCGCTCCATACACAGCCAATTCCGCGAGCCGCGTGAACGCCCGCAGGTAGATGTCCAGCTCGCCAGGTGCTGTAACGGTCACCTTCGCCGCGAGCAGTTCGACATGGATGCGCGCGTCATCGAACACCGTGAACTGCTCCAGGGGCCACATCATGCCCTCTCGCGGCACGCTGGTCGGAATGATTCCCAACGACATGGAGGGCAGGCTCATCGCAGCGAGGAGATTGCCGAGTTGGCCGATCATCACGTTCTCGTCTCCGACACGGTGATGGAGAACGTGCTCCTCAACGAGCGTCGCGAAGCGGTGATCACCCTCGTAGATGACGCGCCCCCGCCGCATCCGGACCTCGACCGCGTCGGCCACGTCGTCGGGCGTTCCCCGAAAGCCCGCGATCGTGCCCATGAGGGCGGACGCGTACCCAGGGGTCTGCAAGTAGCCCGGCATCACGTGGGAGGCGTACACGCGGAACGAGCGGGTGCTCTCGTAGAGCTTCGCGGAGGACTCGGCCAACTGCTTCATACCTGTGCGTTGAAGCCGCTTCCAGTGCATGTACATGGCGTCTGCCTGGCGGTTCGCCGCAATCAGATCCTCGGCCTGATCATCGGCGCAGCACGCCGAGCACCAGGCCCGGATGTCTGCGTCAGCAGGCGCGGTGACGGCGTTCTCTATTCGGGAGGACTTGGCGACGGACCATCCAGCCGCGCGGGCGAGTTCCTTGCCGGTAATGCCCGCGTCCAGGCGCAGTTCCCGCAGGCGGGCCGCGAGCGCCGCACGGGCTTTCTGCGCGCTGGACGTGGGGAAGGGCGACATGAGCGGCTACTCGACCTCGTACTCGTCGTGTGGGATGGCTCGCTCCCACACCTGCTCGAACGCCGTCGAGTGCTGGCCGACCACGGCAGGGTCGTCGCACAGTTCTTTGCTGATCCACTCGCCGTCGCCGGAGAAGTGATGGACGCGTAGCAGCGCCCCGTCGAAGATCCATAGATCGCTGCCCGGCAGGAGCAGGTCCCAGGCCCGATGCCGAGGCAGCCATCGCACCTGTTCGCCTGCTTCCACATTGGCGCGCGTCTGGTAGTGCTCCCAGCGGATGTACTCAGTGACCGGCTCGGAGACCACCCTGGCCCGGCGCACGTGAACGCCGCGGGCGACAGCGTCCGCGATGTCCTGGTGGAACGGACGCCACCAGGTGGCCCGGTTGTCCCAGGCGACGCGTTGGCCGTCTCGCCACGCCTCGAAGCGGGGGTTGCTGTAGTAGGCATCGCGCATCTCCAGGTGCACGGCTGATTCGCGTGCACCTGCCAGGAGTTCAGCGAACTCCGGGATCGAGTTCATCGCATGCCTTTCTGATGATGGAGATCATTCGGGCCGGGACCCTGAGGATGGCCTCGCCGGGTGGGATCGGCGCCTTCGCCGGCGACAGCGCGTCGCACTGGGCCGTCGTCTCGTCGTCGGCCTCGTAGCTCTGGATCAGCAGGTCCTTCGACTTCGTGTCTACCCAGACTGTGGGGCATCCGTCCTCATCCGTCTCGGGGTCGATCCCGATGAAGTGAATGGTCATCGTGGCTGGCCTTCCGCGCTAGTCGATTGCAGCGATTTACATCACATTGGTAGCCATGTGCCACAGGGTCAAGAGCGCATGTCGGCCATGAGCACGACGATTCAACTGCTCTGTAATTCGGTGCAACTTCCTGGCAACGGCCATGCCTCACTTCCTAGCGTCGGGAGATACGAGGAAACCCCGGCGAGGCGGCGCAGCCTCCCGGGGTGTGACCGACGCCGCAAAGGAGCGCCGACATGCAGCACGGTACCGCCCGGCCGCCCGAGGGGGCGACCCCATGACCAACGCCATCCAGGCCACGCCCGTCACAGTCGCCGACCTGCTGGGCCTGCCTCCCCTGGACACGCTCACGGACGACCAGGCGCGCGGCGCCACCTGCGTCTGGGACGCCAGTGAGACGCGCCCTCTCACCGCCGAGTCCGCCGTCGACCTCGGCGAGCGGGTCACCGGCGTCCACTGGTTCCCCCGCGCCTGCCGCGCGCACGCCGGAGACCGCGCACACCTCGCACTGCTGGACCACGTACCCCAGTGCGAGGAATGCACGGAGCGGAAGGCCATGTGCGACATCGGCCGCGCCCTCTACCGGCTCGCCGTGCGAAGGGGCGTGAGCGGCCCGCTCGACCTCGACGCGATGCGCGACGCCGCCCGGAGCACCCTCGGTGGGCAGATGGGCATGGTCACCGACGACGAGCTGGAACTCCTCACCAGCCGCCTGCGGGGGCACCTCATGCTCGCCATCCCCGCCGTCCAGGAAGCGACGACCAAGCACCCCGAGGACGACATCCCCGCCGCCTGCGCCCTCGTCGGCGTCCAGGACGCACGGCTGCGGCTCGACAAAGAGCCCGCCGCGACCCGGGCCGCGGGCATCGCGCACGCGCAGCTTCTCGCCCGCTCGGTGATGGCCCTGTGCGACCACTACCAGTCTCTGACCCACGAGCCGGTGAGCCATGCCTGACCGGGCCATGGACGCCATAGAGGAGCACTTCGGGATCGACCTGGAGACCCGGCAGCTCACCGACGAGATGTCGGCCCCGGCCAGACTGACCCGGGCCCAGCGGCTCGGCGAGTCGTGCGTGTGGTGCGCAATCGGAGCAGCGGCAAGCGGCGGGATGGTGCCACTCGCGTTCGTCGGCGACCGGCGGCCCTCGGCGTGCCCCCGCTGCTGGGAGACCCGCCTGACCGCGCTGCGGACCTACCTCGCCTGGAGCGCACACACGGACACTTGCTGGATCTGCTCCACCAGCCGGTGCGCCAAGGCCCGGCCGCTGGCCGAGGCGCACGATGCAGCCCGCGCCGCGGTGACCACGCGTCCGCCGCACTGCCCGGATTGCGAGGGTGTCGCGATGATCGCCGACCAGCACGTCGTGCCGCACATCCGGGAGACCGCCACCGTCCCGGTCCGCGCGTACACGCACACCGGTCTCTGCGGCCCGCCGCCCGGAACGGGGAGCCCTCGTGCACTGCGCTCGGTGTGACAAGCCCCTGATCCCGGCAATCGCCGAGGTGATCATGAATCCGGGGGCGAGCGGGCCCGGCGCCGACATCCACGTCTGCCGCGACCTGTGCCCGAGAACCCCCCGACAGACCGCCCCCGTCCACGAACCCGGAGCGGCCATGAACGGCTTGCCCCCTCGCTCGCTAAGCGCTGGCCGCCCGTGAAGCGCGGCCCGGACGGCGCGCACAGCGGGGTGCACGCGGATACACGCGTCTCGTGCCGACGGCAGACACAGCAGGGAGGGAGGGAGCTGAGCTTCGTGCTCTCGGATGGGGACTTTTCCATTCACCGCTGCCCCAGCACGGGCTGCCCTCGCGGCTGGTTCCCATGGGAATGAGGTTCAAGTCCCGTCACTCACCCTCACCACCAAGGGCCGTCCCGATCGACCGGGACGGCCCTTGGTCCCTCTCCCCCTGCGAACCGCACCCCGTCCGCGGCCACCCGCAGGTCAGGACCGCATCGACGCGGGCGGCCCTCCCCGCTATCACGACCCCTCCAACTGACCGACAGGAAACCGACGGCGGATCGCCGGCCCTTCACCACGCGGACGCACGCCGGACATCGCGGGCCGACCGTCACGACGACTTGCGCCGCACCAGCTCCGCCGCCAGGACCACCTGCCGGCGTTCCACACGGCGCGAGCCCCGCGGGCGACGGTCCGCTATCTCGGTGAGGAGAAGGTCGATCATGCGGCGGCCCATCTCCTCGATGGGCTGGCGGACGCTGGTCAGGGGCGGGTCCATGTGGCGGGCGATCGCGGAGTCGTCGTAGCCGACGAGGGCGACGTCGTCCGGGATGCGGCGGCCCGCCTCACGCAGGGTCTGCCGGGCGCCCGCCGCGGTGACGTCGGAGGCGGCGAAGACGGCGTCCAGGTCGGGGCGGCGGGACAGCAGCGCCGCCATCGCCCTGGAACCGCCGCTCTCGGTGAAGTCCCCGGGTTCCACGAGGAGTTCGTCGGGCTCGCGGCCCGCGTCCCGCAGGGCGTCCCGGTAGCCGTCGATACGCCGCTGGGCCCCGTACACGTCCAGGCGGCCGGTGATGTGGGCGATACGGCGGCGGCCCTGGGCCAGCAGATGCTCCACGGCCGCCCGGGCGCCCCCGTAGTTGTCGGAGTCCACGGACGGCAGCGGTTCGGCCGCCGAGCGCGGGCCGCTGATGACGGCGGGGATCTCCAGTTGGGCCAGGAGGTCGGGCAACGGGTCGTCGGCGTGGACGGAGACGAGGAGGACGCCGTCCACCCGGTGGGCCGCCAGGTACTGGGCCAGCCGGGCCCGCTCCCGGTCGCTGCCCGCGAAGATCAGCAGCAGCTGCATCTCGGTCTCGGCCAGCTCCGCGCCCACGCCCCGCAGCATGTCGGAGAAATACGGCTCGGCGAAGAACCGGGTCTCCGGCTCGGGGACGACCAGCGCGATGGCGTCGGTGCGGTTGGCGGCCAGCGCGCGGGCGGCAGTGTTGGGGACGTAGCCCAGTTCGGCGACCGCGGCCTCGACGGCGGCACGGGTGGCGGCACTGACCCTGGGCGAACCGTTGATCACCCGGGAGACCGTGCCCCGGCCCACCCCCGCCCGTGCGGCGACCTCCTCCAGAGTCGGTCTCCCGCCCCCTCGGCCCCGCGTTCCCTGGCCTGCCATCGGCTCACCCTCCCGTCGGACACCTCTAGGGCCGGTCATGTGAATCGTCCCGGGCATCCGTCGCGGACCCTCGCCCGCGCATCCGCCCCCGCTCCGGCCCGCCACCGACCCCGGCTTCGACAACCGGGCCCATCCGGACGACAGACGCTGGCCTGGAATCTAACAGTGCGCCGGGCCCGCGGGGCCGTACGGGCTCGATCACAGTGCGGGTCATGATCACAGCCGGAGCACGGCACAGGGTCACAGACCGGGGCACGGCACAGGGTCACAGGCCGGGGGATGGTCATGGGCCCAGGCCAGGGGATGGTCATGAGCCCAGCCCCAAGCCCAGGCCCCAGCCCAGGCCCAGCCCCAAGCCCCCGCACGGCACACGGTCACAGACCCCGGCACGGCCCTGGTCACAGACCCGGGCACAGGGCAGGCTCACAGACCGAGGCAGGGTCGCAGGCCCAGGCACGCGCACAAGCGCGGGCACAGGCACGGGCCCAGGCACGGGCCCCGGCCCAGGCACAAGGCACAAGGCACAGGCCCAGGCACGATCCCGGTCACCGCCCCGCACACGCCGGTCCCGATCTCCCACCTCCCCCTTCCCCCCAGGGGCGGTTAACAGGCCGATAACTGAACACAGCTCGCCGTGTCCGGTCCCTTGACACCCCCGCCGGGAGCCACGACCCTTCAACACATCACTTATGGGAGCGCTCCCACACTCTCGACGCAGCTGATCCATACACTTCCCGCACGTTCCCCGCCCACGCGGCAGTGCGCCCCTGTCCGCCGTGAACCAGCCGTGAAACAGCCCGCGCGTCCGCCCTCGACGGCGGTCGGGTCCACGGGTGTGTCCGCGGGCCGGACAGAGCGTCGCGCCGGGGGTCGGCACGTCAGGGCAACTGGGCAACTGGTAACTGGGCAACAGGAGGACGCACATGCGAGCACCTTCCCGGATCCGCCGCCAGGCGGTGGTCCTCGCGACCGCCGTGTCACTGGGCACCGGCCTGCTGGCCGGCTGTGCCGACGACGGCGGCGACACGTCGGACACGTCCGAGGGCGGCGGCGGCAGAACCACGATCACGCTCGGCCTGTTCGGTCAGATGGGGTTCAAGGAAGCCGGCCTCTACGACGCGTACATGAAGCTCAACCCCGACATCACCATCAAAGAGAACGTCGTCGAACGGAACGAGAACTACTACCCCGCGCTGGTCAACCATCTGACCACCGACAGCGGGCTCATGGACATCCAGGCCGTCGAAGTCGGCAACATAGCCGAGGTGGTGGACACCCAGGCCGCCAAGCTGCTCGACCTGTCGAAGCACGGCAAGAAGGCCGATTTCCTGGAGTGGAAGTGGCAGCAGGCCACCACCGCGGACGGGCAGACCATCGGCCTGGGCACCGACGTCGGCCCCATGGCGATCTGCTACCGCAAGGACCTCTTCGAGAAGGCCGGGCTGCCCAGCGACCGCGAGGAGGTCGGCAAGCTCTGGGCGGGCTCCTGGGACACCTTCGTGGACGTGGGCCGCCGGTACCAGGACAAGGCACCCGACGGGACCACCTTCCTCGACTCCCCCGGCGGACTGATCCAGGCGATCCTCGGCAGTGAGACCGAGCGGTTCTACGACTCCTCCGGCAAGGTCGTCTACAAGACCAACCCGGCGGTGAAGGCGGCCTTCGACCTGACCGCCGAGGCCGCCGAGGACGGGCTGGTCGGCAACCAGACCCAGTTCCAGCCCGCCTGGGACACCACCATCGCCAACAACAAGTTCGCCGCGATGTCCTGCCCGCCGTGGATGCTCGGCTACATCAAGGGCAAGTCGAAGCCGGACGCCGCCGGCAAGTGGGACGTGGCCGCCGCGCCGCAGGCCGGCAACTGGGGCGGCTCCTTCCTCGCCGTACCCAAGTCCGGCAAGAACACCGACGAGGCCGCCAAGCTCGCCGCCTGGCTGACCGCCCCCGAGCAGCAGGCCAAGCTCTTCGAGGTGCAGGGCAGCTTCCCCAGCTCACCCGCCGCCTACGACATGCCCGTGGTCAAGGACGCCAAGAACGACATGACCGGGGACGCCCCCATCGGCACCATCTTCGCCGAGGCCGCGAAGAACAGCCCCGTCCAGGTGATCGGACCGAAGGACCAGATCATCCAGCAGGGCCTCACCGACAACGGAGTGATCCTGGTCGCCCAGGGCAAGTCCCCCGAGGACGCCTGGAACACGGCCGTGAAGACCATCGACAACAACCTGGAGCAGTGACCGGCATGGCCACCCGGCACGACACCACCGCCGCGTCCCCCGCCGAGGAGGGGGGCGCGGCCCCGGTCGGGGCGAGCGTGCGCACGGGCCCGGCGGACGGCGAGGGCAGGCGGCGGGCCCGGCTGTCCCGGCGCTGGCAGCGGGACGTCAGATGGAGCCCGTACGCGTTCGTCGCCCCGTTCTTCCTGCTGTTCCTGGCCTTCGGACTCTTCCCCCTGCTCTACACGGGCTGGGCCTCCCTGCACCAGGTCGAGCTGACCGCGCCGACCGACATGAACTGGGTGGGGCTGCGCAACTACACCCGGATCCTCGACGACGACTTCTTCTGGAACGCCGCGCGCAACACCCTCACCATCGGGATCATCTCGACCGTCCCGCAGTTGCTGATGGCGCTGGGCCTCGCCCACATCCTCAACTACCGGCTGCGCGCCTCCACCTTCTACCGGGTCGCGATGCTCGCCCCCTACGCCACCTCGATCGCCGCCGCCTCGCTCGTCTTCGTCCTGCTCTTCGGCCGCGACTACGGGATGATCAACTGGGCGCTCGGGGCGGTCGGGTTCGACCACGTCGACTGGCAGAACGACAAGTGGCCCTCCCAGATCGCCGTGTCGACCATCGTCATCTGGCGCTGGACCGGCTACAACGCGCTGATCTACCTGGCGGCGATGCAGGCCATCCCCCACGACCTGTACGAGTCGGCCGCGCTGGACGGCGCGAGCCGCTGGCGGCAGTTCCTCCATGTGACGCTGCCGTCGCTGCGCCCGACCATCCTGTTCACCTGTGTCGTCTCGACCATCGGCGCCTCCCAACTGTTCGGCGAGCCACTCCTGTTCGACGCGAACAAGGGGGCGTCGGGCGGCTCCCAGCACCAGTTCCAGACGCTCGGCCTGTACCTGTACGAACAGGGCTGGATCAACCAGCACCTGGGCCGCGCCTCCGCCATCGCCTGGACGATGTTCCTGATCCTGATCGTGGTCGGGCTCGTCAACCACGTCATCTCGCGCCGGTTGCGCGCCAGCAGCGCCAGCAGTGGCGCCGGTAGTTAGGAGACCGGCCGTGACGACGACCCTGACTCCCCCCGACCGCCCCGGGCGGACCGACCCGGCCGCCGGGAAGGAACGCCCGCGGCGCCCCAGGGCGGCCCGTGCGGGCGGCCAGTTGCACGCCGGTCCGCTCGCCTACGTCGTACTCGCCCTGTTCACCGTCGGCTCGCTGTTCCCGCTGGTGTGGACGGCGATCGCCGCCTCGCGCGACAACCAGCGGCTGGCCGAGACCCCGCCACCGTTCTGGTTCGGCTCCAACCTGATGGACAACCTGGAGACGGCCTGGACGGACGCCAACCTGGGCGAGGCGTTCGTGAACACCACCCTCGTGGCCGGGATCTCGGCGACGACGATCGTGTTCCTGTCGACCATCGCCGGGTTCGCCTTCGCCAAACTGCGGTTCAAGGGGCGGGGCGCGCTGATGCTGATCGTCATCGGGACGATGATGGTGCCGCCGCAGCTCAGTGTGATCCCGCTGTACATGATGGTCGCCGAGCTGGACTGGACCGATCAGCTCCAGGCGGTCGTCCTGCCGTCGATCGTGAGCGCCTTCGGGGTGTTCTTCATGCGGCAGTATCTGATCTCCGCGCTGCCGGACGAGCTGATCGAGGCGGCGCGGGTGGACGGCGCGAGCAGTTGGCGTGTGGTGTGGCACATCGTGTTCCCGGCGGCGCGGCCCGCGATGGCCGTCCTCGGCATGCTGATGTTCGTCCAGACGTGGAACGACTTCCTGTGGCCGTTCCTGGTGCTCACCCAGACCGGCAACCCCACCGTGCAGGTCGCGGTCGCGGGCCTGGGTCGCGGCTACACCCCCGACCAGTCCCTGATCATGGCGGGCGCGCTGCTGGGCACCCTGCCGCTGCTGCTGGTGTTCGCGGTCTTCGGCAAGCAGATCGTGGGCGGGATCATGCAGGGCGCGGTCAAGGGGTGACCCGCCCGGGCGCGGGGTACGTCCCCTCCCCCTTCCCCTTTCCCGTTCCCTTCCCCTTTCCCGTTCCCTTCCCCTTCCCCTTTCCCTTCCCCGGCCTCCGTCCCCGGCCTTTCCAGTCCCTTCCCACCACCCCTCACGACCCGCTATGGGAGCGCTTCCATGTCTGGTTCCGAGTCCGAGTCCGAGTCCGTACCGCCGCAGCACCCGGCCGCCTTCCCTTCGGCCTTCCCCTCGGCCTTCCTCTGGGGTGCCGCGACCTCCGCCTACCAGATCGAGGGCGCCGCGCGGGAGGGCGGCCGTACCCCGTCGATCTGGGACACCTTCAGCCACACACCGGGCCGGACGGCCGGCGGGGAGCACGGTGACATCGCCGTGGACCACTACCACCGCTACCGCGAGGACGTCGCGCTGATGGCGGACCTGGGGCTGAACGCCTACCGGTTCTCGGTGTCGTGGCCGCGGGTGCAGCCCACCGGCCGCGGTCCGGCCGTCCAGGTCGGCCTGGACTTCTACCGGCGGCTGGTGGACGTGCTGCTCGCCCGGGGCATCAAACCGGCGATCACCCTCTACCACTGGGACCTGCCGCAGGAGTTGGAGGACGCGGGCGGCTGGCCGGAGCGGGAGACGGCGTACCGGTTCGCGGAGTACGCGCAGCTCGTCGGGGAGGCGCTGGGCGACCGGGTGGAGCAGTGGATCACCCTCAACGAACCGTGGTGCAGCGCCTTCCTGGGCTACGGCTCGGGGGTGCACGCGCCGGGCCGTACGGACCCGGTGGCCGCGCTGCGGGCCGCGCACCATCTCAATCTCGCGCACGGACTGGCCACGTCGGCGCTGCGGTCGGTCATGCCGGCCCGCAACTCGGTCGCGCTCAGCCTCAACTCCGCGGTGGTGCGGCCGTTCTCGCGGGATCCGGCGGATCTGGCCGCCGTACGGAAGATCGACGATCTGGCCAACGGGATCTTCCACGGGCCGGTCCTGCACGGCGCCTATCCGGACACGCTGACGGCGGCGACGGCGGGGCTCACCGACTGGTCGTTCGTACAGGACGGCGATCCGGCGGCGATCCATCAGCCGCTGGACGCGCTGGGGCTGAACTACTACACCCCGGCGCTGGTGTCGGGGCCGGCCGAGGACGGTGCGGCGGGCGGGCCGCGGGCCGACGGTCACGGGGCGAGCGCGCACTCGCCGTGGCCGGGCGCGGACGATGTGGTGTTCCACCAGACGCCGGGTGAGCGCACCGAGATGGGCTGGACCATCGACCCGAGCGGGCTGTACGACCTGATCACGCGGTACGCGCGTGAGGCGCCGGGGCTGGCGCTGTACGTCACCGAGAACGGGGCGGCGTACGACGACAAGCCGGACCCCGACGGGCGGGTGCACGACCCGGAGCGGATCGCGTATCTGCACGGGCATCTGTCGGCGGTGCGGCGGGCGCTGGCCGACGGCGCGGACGTGCGGGGTTACTACCTGTGGTCCCTGCTGGACAACTTCGAGTGGGCCTACGGCTACGAGAAGCGGTTCGGTGCCGTGTACGTGGACTACGGGACGCTGGAGCGGACGCCGAAGTCCAGCGCGCGGTGGTACGGGCAGGCGGCGCGGACCGGGGTGCTGCCGGGGGTGGGCGACGTCGGTGGCGGCGGCGCGTAGGGAGCGGCGGCGCGCAGGAGGCGGCGGCGCGTCGGAGGGCGAGTTGATACGGGGCGCGACACCGAATGGGGGGGGAAGTGTCGCGCCCCGGTTGACTCCCCTCGGGGTTCGGGCGTGTCAGGGCGCCGTGTGCCAGGGGAGGTTCGGGCGCCGAGGCGATGCCCTGGGGGAACGAGATGCACGCTAGCGGATCCGAACCGGGCAAACCCTGTCATGGGCATCTGAGTCAGGATTCTTAGGACGGGCTTAAGGATGGCATGGGGGGTGGTTAATGGTGGGGTTGCTGGTGGGTTGATGGTGGGGTTGATGGTGGGTTGCTGGTGGGTTGATGGTGGGGGTTGATGGATGGGCCCGCTCTCAGGACCGGTTGAAGCTCAGCGCCGAGCGGCGGGGGCGGCGTCGGCGGACCGTGCCCCGGTGGCCCCGGCGTTCCGGGCGGCTGCCGGCGATCTGGATCCAGATCCGGACCTCGGTGCCGCCGAGGACGGAGGACCCGATACGGACGTCACCGCCGGTGGCCTCGGCGAGCCGGCGGACGATGTCCAGGCCGAGCCCGGTGGAGCCGTCGCTGCCGGAACCGCGGCCCCGGGCCATCGCCGCCTCCGGGTCGGAGATTCCGGCGCCCGCGTCGGAGACCAGCACGATCACCGCGTCCTCGCCGTTGTGCAGGTCGACGGCGAACGCCGTGCCCTCCGGGGTGTGCCGGAAGACATTGCCGAGCAGGGCGTCCAGGGCGGCGGCGAGATCGGCGCGGGCGACCGGGATGCGCACCGGCCGTTCCGCCCCGGCCACCCGCCATTTGCGTCCCTCGTCCTCGGCGAGCGCGGACCAGAACACCATCCGCTCCCGTACCACCTCGGCGGCGTCGCACCCGGCGCCGGGTCCGGCCGCGGCGGTCTGCGGTTTGGCCTCGCGCGCGGTGCGGATGATCGTGTCGACCTCGCGCTCCAACTGCTCGACCGCCGCGCGGGTCTGGTCGGCGGCCGGTCCCTCGCCGAGCGAGGCCGCGTTGAGCCGCAGCACGGTCAGCGGGGTGCGCAGCCGGTGGGAGAGGTCGGCGGCCAGCTCACGCTCGTTGGCGAGGAGCTGGACGACCTGGTCGGCCATGGAGTTGAACGCGACCGCCGCGAGCCGCAGTTCGGAGGGGCCCTCCTCCGGGACCCGGGCGCCGAGCCGGCCGTCGCCGAGTTCGCGCGCGCCCTCGGCCAGCCGCTGGGCGTGCCGCACCATCCGGATGCCGAGCCGGTCGGCGACCGCGACCGAGCCGACGATCAGGGCGAGACCGACGGCGGCGAGGGTCGCCCACGCGGTGCCGACGCCCCGGCCGACGGCGGCGTCGGGGACGTAGACCTCCACCACGGCGATCTGTCCGGAGCTGAGCGCGACGGGCTGGAGCAGCGCGGAGCCGTCGGGGACCTTGGCGGTGGAGGCCCGGCCCATCCGGCGGGTGGTCTCGACGTCCTCCTCGGCGGCGCGGTGCACCCCCAGGTTGACCGCCGCCATGCCGCCGCCGGCCGCCGGGATGTGCACGGCCATGCGGTCGCCGGAGCCGGCCGAGGCGACGACGCGCTGGAGCTGTTCGTGGTCGGTGGTGATGGACAGGGCGGGCGCGATCTCGGCGGCGTCCCGCTCGGCGTCGGAGAACGCGCGGTCGCGGGCCAGTTCCTTGATGACCATGCCCAGCGGTACGGCGAAGGCGACCACGACCATCGCGGTCACCGCGAGGGAGACCTTGACCAGGGCCCATCTCATCGCAGCGACTCCGCTCCGGGGGGCTCCAGCTTGACCCCGACGCCCCGCAGGGTGTGCAGATAGCGGGGGTTGGCGGCGGTCTCGCCGAGTTTGCGGCGCAGCCAGGACAGATGGACGTCGATGGTCTGGTCGTCGCCGTACGACTGCTGCCACACCTCGGCCAGCAGTTCACGGCGCGGCACGACCACACCGGGCCGTCCGGCGAGGAAGGCCAGCAGGTCGAACTCGCGTCGGGTCAGATCCAGTCGTACGCCGTCCAGTTCGGCCTGGCGGCGCAGCGGGTCGACGGTGAGGCCGCCGACGCTCAGCACCGGGGAGGGCGGGGCCTCTCCGGCGGTGGCGCGGGAGCGGCGCAGCACGGCGGCGATGCGCGCGGACAGGTGCTCCACCGAGAAGGGCTTGGTCAGATAGTCGTCCGCGCCGTCGTTGAGCAGCCGGACGATCTCCGTCTCGTCGTCGCGCGCGGTGGCGATGATCACAGGTACGTCGGTGATGCCGCGCAGCATCTTCAGCGCCTCGGCGCCGTCCAGATCGGGCAGGCCGAGGTCCAGGATCACCACGTCGAAGCGGTGATGGGCGACCTCGCGGAGCGCCTCCAGGGCCGTACCGACACTGCGCACGGTGTGGGCGGCGTCGGTCAGATGCCGGATCAGCGCCGAGCGTACGAACTGGTCGTCCTCGACCACAAGCACACTTGCCATGCGCCGCACCGTAGTCCATTCGGGGGCACGCAGCGGGCGCCTGTGGACTACGCGGTGGTTGACACCGGTTGCGTCCACGGGCGGGACACCCCGGGAGCGCGTGCGGCACTATGGGCCGATGCTCCGAGGACTCACCCATGTACTGGCTTGGTCGCTCGCCACGGGCGCGGCGGTCACGCTCTCGTCCTGGGGTGTCCACACCGTCCTGGACGCGACGGCGTACGACCCCCCGCGCGCCCTGCCGGTGACGGCCGCGGACCCGACGGTGTCCGAGGAGGAGGAGCCCGAGGACACGCCTTCCGCGCGGTCGTCGTCGGCTCCGCCGCCCGCCGCCCCGAGCCAGGCCGCGCCGCCGCCGACCCGGCAGCCCTCCGCGACGACCCGGGAGCCCTCGCCGAGCACGTCCGCCACCGCCTCCAGCACGACGGGCCGGGTGCGCAGCTACGACACCGAGGGCGGGCGTGCGGTCTTCGACGTCGGCGCCACCTCCGCCTCCCTGGTGTCGGCGACGCCGGCCACCGGCTGGTCGATGCAGGTGTGGAAGACGGAGCGGTGGATCCGGGTGGAGTTCAGTTCCGGCGCCGACCGGGTGTCGGTGTTCTGCACCTGGCACGACGGGCCGCCCCGGGTGAACGTGGGCACGTACTGACGGTCCGGCAGCCGCGTTGTCCGGGGGCGGCGTTGGGGTGTTCGGCAACGGTCCGTTCGTGCGGTAAGATGATCACAGAGCAGCCGCCCGGGAGTCCCGGGAACTGCGCACGCGTCGGTGGTCCAAGGAAAGACGCCCCACTTCCTGTGGGGAAATGCAGGTGCAAGGCCTGCCCGGCGCTCCAGCGACAAGACCCCGTCCCGCTTCGGCGGACGGGGTCTTTCGTTTGCCCCGGTTTCCCCGGTTTCCCCGGTTTCCCGGTCCGGCCCCGGCCCTCTCCGCCTCGACCCTCTCCGCCCCGTCAGCGGAAGACCGAGGGGGGCGGGGCCGGAGACGCCACCGCCGCGGTGTCGGTCACCGGGGTAGCGCCGCCCGTGAAGTCGGTCAGGGTCCTGCCGTGCTCCACGCGCGCGGGATGCGGGTCGGAGGCGGCCCGGCGGGTCAGCTCGGCGAGCGGGAGCGGCGCGTCGCAGGCGACGAGTACGGCGTTGCCGAACCGCTTGCCGCGCAGCACCGCCGGGTCGGCGACCAGGGCCGCCTCGGCGAAGCGGGCGGCGACGGTGGCGATCTGGCCGCGCAGATGGGCGAGCGGTGGCCCGTCGGCGAGGTTGGCGGCGTACAGCCCGCCCGGCCGCAGGGCCCTGCGCACCTCGTCCAGGAACTCGGTGGACGTCAGATGCGCGGGGGTGCGGGCGCCGCTGAAGACATCGAGGAGCACCAGGTCGGCCCAGCCGTCGGCGACCTTGGCGAGCCCTTCGCGCGCGTCGGTGGACCGTACGCGGATCCGGGCGGCGGGGTCCAACGGGAGGTCGCGGCGCACGAGTCGGACGAGGGCGGCGTCCCGCTCCACGACCTGCTGGGTGGAGCGGGGGCGGGTGGCGGCGACGTACCGGGCGAGGGTGAGGGCGCCGCCGCCCAGGTGCACGGCCCTCAGCGGGCGGCCGGGCGGCGCGGCGAGGTCGACGACATGGCCGAGGCGCCGCTGGTACTCGAAGGACAGGAACGCGGGGTCGTCGAGATCGACGTGCGACTGCGGGGCCCCGTCGATCAGCAGCGTCCAGGCCCGTGCCCGGTCCCGGTCCGGTATCAGCTCGGCGAGCCCCCCGTCGACGGCCTCCACCACGGCCCCGGCCTGTTCCCTCCGGGACTTCCTGGACTTTCCCATGGGGCCATTGTCACAGGGCGGGAGGTGGGGCGCCCGTCCGTGCCCGGACGGGGCCCGCGCGCCCCGGTCAGCAGCAGTTGTCCGCGGCCTCGATCAGCCGGGCCGCCTCGCCGAGGGCCTGGCGCAGGACGGCCGGGTCGGTGGTCCGGTCGGTGTCGTCGAGGGGCAGCAGCCAGTCGGAGCCGGCGACCGGGGGCTCGGGGGTGGCTCCGGTGCCGCGCCCCCCGGACCCGGTACAGACACTGCCCGGCACGTCCCAGGCGGCGGCGGTGCCGGACGGCACGACGAAGCCGAGGGTGTCGCAGCCGTCGTCAAGGAGGACCGGTCCGACCGTGTCCCCCGCACCGCGGCGCAGGATGTCGACCGCCTCAAGTCCCTGCCGCGCGGGGACGGTCACCAGGTCCCACGCGTGCGCCGGTACCCCGCGTGTGCCGCGGAACTCGATACTCTGCCTGGTCTCCATCCCGGCCTCCACCGCGAAACCTCCTTGGGCATGGCGCGGGAGTCGGGCACTCCCGGTCCGCAGGGTTCAACGCGTCGAAGGCGTCAACGGCACGCCGTAAGTGCGCCGCAAAGGATGGCAGTTCATGGCAGATCGCGGATGAGATATCCGGTTTGTAGCCAAACACTGCATGTGGGCATGGGCGCAGCCGGTACGTTCGTGCCCGCCGGGTCGCAGGGGCTTGGCCAATCGGCCAATTCGCCTGATATCCGGCAGGGTTCGACGGTTCGCATGAGAGGACCCGGCCATGACGTCGTCATCGGTGACCTCGTCCCAGCCCCCTCGGCCGCCACGGCCGAACCTCGCCTTCCGGCGGCTGCGCGGCCGGCGCTCACCGGCCGAGTTCGCCGCGGAGGTTCGGCGGGCGGCGCGGGAGATCGGTGAGCAGGTGAGCTGTGACGCGCGCTACGTCGGCCGGGTCGAGGCGGGCGAGATCCGCTGTCCCAACTACGCGTACGAGCGGGTGTTCCTGCATATGTTCCCCGACCGCACGCTGACCGACCTGGGCTTCGCGCCCCGCTCGTCCGTACGCGGCCGGCCGGGGCGTACGGCGACGGAGCCCCCGCCGGGCCGCCTCTTAGGCGGGACGGGCGCAGGGCGCACCGCTCAGGATCCCGGCGACCCCCCGCAGGACCCCGACGAACGGCACCACAGAGACGAGGAGAGCGACGTGCTGCGTCGCGCATTCATGACCGGCGGTGGCGCCACCGTGGCCGCCGCCTCGCTGGGTGCCCCGCTGGCCCTGGCCTCCGACGCCCTCGCCGCCCCGCGGCCCCGCCGGGCCGGGTCGAGCGAGGCGGGCGCGCTGGAGGAGGCGGTGCGCAGGATCCGGCTGCTGGACGACCGGCACGGCGCGGACGGGCTCTACCGGCGTGCGGCGGCCCCGCTGCGCGCCGCGTACGCGCTGCTGGACGCCGGTACGGTCCGGCAGGCCACCGCGGAGCGGCTGCACTCGGGGGCGGGTGAGCTGGCCATCTCGGTGGGCTGGCTTGCGCACGACTCGGGCCGGTTCGACGACGCCCGCTCGCACTACGCGGAGGCGCTGGCCACCGCCCGGGTCGCCGGGGATCCCGGGCTGGAGGCGCACGCCTTCTGCAACACGGCGTTCCTCGCGCGGGACGCCGGGCGCCCGAGGGAGGCGGTACGGGCCGCGCAGGCCGCGCAGCGCATCGCCCGGCCGCTGGGGTCGGCGCGGCTGATGTCGCTGCTGGCGCTGCGCGAGGCGGGCGGCTGGGCGGGGCTCGCCGACCGCACCGGCTGCGAGCAGGCGCTGGCCCGCGCGCACGCGCTGCACCAGCGGGGGACCACCGAGGCCGACCCCGAGTGGATGACCTTCTACGGGGAGGCCGAGCTGGAGGGCCTGGAGGCGCAGTGCTGGTCGACGCTGGGCGACTGGACGCGGGCCGCCCGCCACGCGCGCCGGGCGACCCGTCTCCAGGACCCGCACTTCACCCGCAACATCGCCCTCTACACGGCCGAACTCGCCGACGACCTCGCCCGCGACGGCCGCCCCGACGAGGCCGCCCAGGCGGGCCTGCGGGTCCTGGACCTCCTCGCCCAGGTCCAGTCCTCCCGCGTCCAGACCATGCTCGCCGGCACCGCCCGGGTCCTCCTCCCCCACCGCCGGACCCCCGGAGTCTCCGACTTCCTGGAAAAACACACATCGACACCACGCATGCCCTGACCTGCCCAGCCCCTGACCTGCCCTGCCCCTGACCTGCCCCTGCCCAGCCCCTGACCTGCCCTGCCCCTGACCTGCCCCTGACCTGCCCCCGCGCCCGTTCCTGCGTCTGCGTCTGCGTCTGCGTCTGCGTCTGCCGGATCATCGGGGCCAGCGGGGTCGCCGGGGCGCGGGGGCGGGGGGGCGGGGGTCACCGGACGGCCGGGACCAGCGGGGGCCACCAGGCCATGGGGGTCACCGCACCGCCGGGCCACTGGGGCCACCGGGCCACCGGAACCAGCAGGGTCGCCGGGCCGCAGGGCCGCCGCACCATCGAGGTCACCAGGCCACGGGGGGGCACTGCACCGCCGGGCCACCGGGTCATCAGACCGCCGGGACCAGCGGGGCCTCCGGGCCGCCGCACAGCCGGACCATCGAGGCCACCGGGCGACGGGGGCCACCGCACCGCCGGGCCACCGGACCGCCGGGGCCATCAGGGCCACCGGGGACACCGCATCACCGCGCGCCCGCAGGTTCCGCGAGGCGCCCGGCGGGGGTGGGAGGCAGGTGGTGGGTCGGGGTCAGCGGTCGTGAGTAGCAGCGGTACAGCGGTTAGCGCTAAGCCTCCGGGGCAGGTCAGCGGCCGTGATTGGCGCTGAGGGTGATCACGCTCGGGGGCCCGATATCACGGAAGGGATCTTCCGCGCAGGGGTTCGAGTGACGGCTAACTGAGCCAGCGGCGGCCCGGCTACCCTCCGGCCCGTGCCGGTTGAGTTCTTAACTGATGATCAGGCCGCGTCCTACGGCTCCTTCAAGGAGGTGCCGACCCGCCCTGAGCTGGAGCGATTCTTCTTCCTCGATGACGAGGACCGCCTGCTGATCGCGAAACGGCGCGGGGACCACAACCGCCTCGGCTTCGCCCTGCAGATCTGCACCGTCCGGTACGTGGGGCTGTTCCTGGCGGACCCGCTGGACGTGCCGTGGGCGGTGGTGGACTACCTGGCCGAGCAGCTGGGCGTCGAGGACGCCTCGTGTGTCAAGTTGCACTAGACACCCCCTTAGCGCGGTAGGGCGTTTACGCAGGTCAGACGCCTATCATGTGCTCAAGCGGTTGCAGTGTTCACCCAAGAGCGCGCGCACTTCGGGCACGTCGCCGTGGTCGAGTGGTCGGCGCAGCGCCGGTTTCGCGGTTCGGTCGGCAGGGTGGCCACGGGGCGAACGGCGCTCAGCACGACGGCCCCCACCGGAACGGGGGCCGAGCGCCGTTCCCCTGCAACTGGCTGGGGGTACCGTTCTGGTGTCGATGCAGAACGGAGACCAGTATGCCCCAGCACTCGGAAGACGCAGGAGCGCGCATCGCCCGCGCACGCAAAAGCCGTCACCTCACGCAGCGCGAATTGGCAGATCTCTCCCATGTGTCTTACAGCACCCTGACGAAGGTGGAGCAGGGGGCCATGCCAGCGAGTCCATCGGTGATCGGCGCCCTCGCCCGTGCGCTTTCGGTACAGGTCGCCGAACTGAACGGGCAGCCGTACCTGGAGGAGTTGCGTCAAGATCATCTCGACGGTCTGATCAACCCGATTCGTGAGGCATTGAACATCTACGACCTCGGCCCTGACCCGGAAGTAACGCCGCGCAGAGTTGAGGACCTGGAAGACCATGCGGAAAAGCTGTGCGCCATGGTTCGCGCCACGAACATCAAACAGGTTGCCGCTGAACTCCCCGGGCTGGTTCACGAAGCTACAACGGCCGCTCACACGAATCCTGTGGATCGAAACTGGCGGTTGCTCGCAAGCGCATACCGAACCGCTTACGACGTGACGACGAAGCTCGGGTTTCCCGACCTGTGCACGGTGGCGCTCGACCGCATGGACTGGGCTGCGCAGCGGGCCTCCGATCCCGTACTCGGCGGAATGCGGCAGTACCTGCGAGCACTCGCATACCTGCGAGCCAGCGACTACCAGACAGGGAAGCGCCTTATCAGCCTCGGAGTCTCTGCTCTGGAGCAGGCGGAGGACGGGCTGGTACGCGATGTGGTCACCGGTCAACTTCATCTGGGCGCTGCCGTTCTGGCGGGCCGTGACAAGGACAAGGCCAACGCGGAGAATCACCTCACCGAGGCCGCTCGCATCGCGAAGCGAACCGGCTCGGCTGAGAAGATTCATTGGCTGTCGTTCGGGCCGACCAACGTCAAAGTGCACCATGTCAGCGTGCTAGCCGAACTCGACCTCTATCCAGAGGCGGTTCACCAGGCGGAGAAGATTTCCGCTCCTGGCGATTGGCCTGTTTCTCGGCTGGCGCACCATCATGCGGAAGTCGCACGGGCGGAGATGTGGGCCGGACGAACTGATGCTGCATTCAAGAGCCTGATCAAAGCACGTAAGTTGGCTCCTCAGCAGACTCGCTACCACCCGACGGTTCGCGAGACCTACGCAGGGCTGGAGGCAGCAAAGCGACGAATGCCGGACTCCTTCGGCAACTTCGGTTCATGGCTCGGCATGTGACGTAGCGTAATTCGATGGCCGGAGCTATCAGCAAAGCCTGATAGTTCCGGCCTTCGCATGTCGGCACTCTGGGGTGAGCACGTAGGACCCCCGCGACGCGCGAACGTCCGGGGGCGTGGCCAACCTGAGAGAGCAGGTCAACATGGTGAAGCTTATCCACACGTTCGTACGGCTGCTGCTGGACCTCTTAGCGCCTGGTCCAGGAAAGCGCCGGGCTGGATCCCGCCCGGCTCCCGTCCCTTCCCCGCAGTGCGCGGGCGCTGCCCACCCGGCCGCCGCACGGGTTCGGGTGCCCCGTTCCCCCTACGGTCTGCACGAGCCGCTCGACGGCACGGGTACGGCCCTCATCCGCCCCTACCTGATCGCCGCCGAACGAGAGCGTGAGAGGGCGCGTCAGGCCCGACGGCGCACCATCCTGGTTCTCGCTGCTGACTTCGGCATCGACACCGACCGGCACGTCATCGGTGCGAGGGGGGCCGTGCGATGAGCGGGCCCACCGTAGAGGGGCCCCGGTCGGCGGAGTGCGCGCTGGCCGCGCGGCCGGAGTACGAGCGCCTGCATGACGACTGCCGCCAGACGAAGGACGTGCCGTTGCCCCACGGCGGGGGCACGGTGCTCGTCCCGCGCTGCGCCTGCCCCTGCCACACACCGGACGGGAAGGGGGAGCGGTGAACGCGGGTACCAAGCCCGCTCCGGGCAGGTCGCGGATGACGGTCGAGACGTACCGGGTCGGTGCGGACTGCAAACCGAAAGGCCCGGTCGAGCGACGTACCTACCGGGCAATCCCGGGTCCGCTCTCGGATGTCTCTCAGGCGTGGCCGCCGTGCCGGTGTGCGTGCTGCCGTGACGCGGGCGGGCTGTCGTGGCGTGGGCGGGGGGTGTGACGTGGCGGCGGAACCTGGAGCGCGGGAGCGGCGGATATGCGGGGCGGGCGCGGTCATGCCGGTGGACCTGGTGGCGCTGATGCTCGCTCACGTCGAGGACGACAGCGACCCGGGCGGTTCGGTCCAGTACATGCTGCGCTGTCCGCTGGAAGGGCACGGGTCCGGTCCGCACCATGCCCTGACGTGGGTTCTGGACGACCCGCGCGAGGGTGAGGTGTGGGCGCAGTGGGACGACGGGCGCGACCCGCACGGGTTCCTCGTGCTGCCCGACTGCAACACCCTCAACCGTGGGGCGCCCGGCGCCACCGAGGAAGCGTGCGGGCTGTTTGCCCGGCATCCGGGCGGCCACAGCTTCGAGTTCGCCGATCCGGTGCGGGAGGCGTTCGAGCGGTCGCCGCAGTACCGGCGGGTGATGGCTGCCGTGGATGAGGGGACGCGCCGTGCGGAGCCGGATCCCCCGGACCATGCCACGGGCAGACAGGGCCCCCCGCAGGGGTGGGCACCGCCCGCATGAACGCCCCTCCGCCCGCCAGGCAGCAAGGCCCCGGGCGGAGGGAGCACCAACCGCCCGCCCGGGGGTCGCTCCAGGGGACCGACCCCCGGGCGGCGGGTGCTGGACGTCCGTCCTTGTCCGTGTCCACGCTGCCGTGCGGGAAGGGGGCGGGCGTCCCCCGGGCCCCCCGACCATCTGTTGTTGCGAGCACCCCGTGCGAGGGGAGAGGAGTTGCGAAGGTGAGTGAGTCGCAGGATCCGTACGGGAGCGATGACGAAGTGGAGCCGCTGATAGCCGCGTTCACGGCGCTCAGGGTCGCTCAGACGATCCTGGACGTGGTGCGGGAGCGCCTGGACGAGGCGCAGCGCGCGGAGACCGAGCGGCGCCGGGCGGCGGCCTGCTCGCTGCGGGCGGGGCGCACGGGCAGACGCGGCGGGGGTGACAGGCGCCGAACCTGACCCGCCCGGCCGTCCGCCCCGCGCCCACAGGTGCCCCGCCCGATGGTGGGACGGATGGCCCCGAGTCCCCCGTGGACGGTGGCGGGCGGTCGCCCCTTTGGAGAGGTCACTGGACGTGGGAAAGGGGGGGCCGCTCTGACCGAGCGGCCCCCTGTCCCCCGGAGCCGCACGCGAACGGCGTCCCGTGCGCGAGGCCCGCCACCCCCGCCCGGACGGCGGGGGCGGGGCCACGGCCCCAGAGCTGGAGTGTTGCAACGACCACGAGAACGGAAGCAGTGCCCCCGGGGGGCCGTCCGCGTGTCCGGTCAGAGGGCAGGGACGATCAGGCCCGTCCCCCCGATCACGCTGATTGCCTTGGGCTGGCGTCCGGCCGCGAACGACGAGTACCCATAGGCCAGCAGCCGCACTTGCAGGGTGGCGGACTGCACGTCATCGAAACGCAGTTGGACCGGTGCGGCGGCCTCGTCCTCCATGAGGATCAGGTCCCGGAAGTCGGCGGCGATCACACGGGTTTCGTTGCTGCCTGCCCCCAGGGTGTTGGGAATGTTGTTGTCCAGGACCACGGGGATACCGAACAGCGATCCCACGGCGGTGACGGTGTAGTCGACGGGGCGTGTGGATGCCACAGCGATCGGGTTCACGGCGACCGTGCCCGGTTCCACAAGCGGGCGGCCGACGGTGTCCTTCTCGGCGAGGATCCACGCCCACAGGTCGGAGCGCATCGCGAACGCCGTGGGGCCGGTGAACCGCTGCCCCATCACCTTGCCCGCAGCGTCGGCAAGCTTCGGCCACAGTTCCGGGATGGTGGGGGACGCGTCGGTGTAGGTGATCGCGTTGATGCCCGGCACGTTCAGCATGCCCGTGTGCTGGCCGGACGCGCCGGACCCATTGACGAGCTGGGCATCGAGTTTGCTGTTGTAGTCGGCGGCGAGGTCACCGAAGATCAGCGACTGTACGAGGATTCCCCGCTCGATCGCCTGGCGGGACACGTCGGTGTATCCGGCGATGGTGCGCACCGGGGCGGGCAACAGCGTGTCGTCAAGGTCCGTGTTGCCGATCGAGCCCCCCTCGGACGCCTGCACACTGGTGGTGGTCGGCGTGGTGACGCGCGGTATGTCCACCTCCATACCTGTCTCGGGGAGCGGGACGGGAGTGCACAGGTTCGCGATCGGACGCCCGGCGCGCGCGAAGTCGGCGAACAAGTCGGTGAGGTACTGCGGGGGCACGAACCCGGCCACCGCGCCCGTGCCGGTCATCCGCTGCATGAACCCGGGATCGAGCGACTCAACCTCTCGGCCGTGCCGCTCCAGGCGGCCACCTGCGGCAGGGTCGTGCTTGATCTGGTGGTCGTACAGGTCCCGCAGGAACGAGGGGCCGGTGATACCACGTCCGTCCCGACTGGCCTCGGGCGGCTGGTAGGTGCGTGCTTCGGCGCCGACACGGGCCACACGGTCATAGGCGGGCGCGCGGGTGCCGGTCGGGTAGGTGAGCGCGGACAGGCGGGTCGTCTCGGCTTCATCCCGCTCGATCTCCCGCAGCGCGTTGAGCTTGCCGTCAAGCTCCTTCACCAGATCACCGGCCGCGCGCTTCTCCGCGATGATCTCTTCCACCTGACGCTCTTCCTCTGGAGTGAGGATCTTGCGGCCTTCCGCCTCGGAGCGCTTCAGGACGCGTTCGCCCTTGGCTTCGGCATCGGAGACACGGCGCTGTGCGGCTACCTTCTCGCGCTGTGCGGCGGTGATCAGGTCATTGATCGTGGTCATGGGGTACGCCTCTCTGTCGGGCAGGATCAGCTACAGGGGGGGTGATCAACTGCCCGGTACCGCCACGGTGCCCCGAACTGCCGCCCCTCGCAGATGGCGGGGGAAGCGTCGGGCCGCGCGGGAGGCGCTGAAGCACAGGGGTAGATCACAAGGGGTTCATCCGGCGGTGAACGTCAGCCGGGCGGGCGGGCCCTATCCCGGCGGGAACGACGGCACGGTTGGCACATGCGGCGCCCGGCGGGAAGCGATGCGGTACCGCCCCACAGGAGACGGCCGCACCCTCCCGCGCAGGGGGTGTCTGGTTTACGGGCCATCGGGGCCCCTTCTCTCTCTCGGGGCCGTCCGCCATGATCGCGGGCGGTATCTGGCCCGGGGGGATTTTTTTGAAAGCTGGGCGCGGGGTTGCGATATGCCCGATTCCTAAAAATCCGGTGGTCGCTCGGCGCTGCACGATCAGCCTGACGCCACGCGGTGGACGCGCCCCGGGTAGAAGAGCCCCGCTCCGTCGTCACGGTGTCCGACCGTGGGCCGGGGCGGCTGGTAGGTGCCGTCCGGGACCGGCGACAGGCCGATGCGCGCCCAGGAACCGGCGGAGTGCGGGGGCGCCTGCCGAACGGCCGGCGCCCCCGCCGGTGGTTCGGCCGGCGCCCCCGCATCCCATCCGGGCAGCCACAGCCCCGACCGCTCCACGGGCTCCCGTTCGCCGGGCGGGGCCGGTCGGGCCGGGTGGGCCAGACCCCAGGGCGCGGGGGTGTCGCTCATGCCGTGTCGTCCCCCTCTCGCCCGTCCAGGGGCTCTGGCGGGGGCGGGTCGGGGGCACGGCGCACTGCCAGGATCAGCCGCAGCCGCGCGCGCTGCCGCTCCGACAACGGCGGGGCGTCGGCTGCCACCCGGGCAGCAGCGGCCCGCACCCGCGCCTGCTCTTCCTCGCTGCTGCTGGGCATGGGCCTACCTCGCTTCCGTCACGTCTGGGCGAGCAGGCGAACGGCCGGGATGGCCACCCTGGTTGGGGTGCCATGCCCGGCCGTCTGGTCGTGATGTCCGGTTGCCGTGCGCCTACTCGGTGATGTTCTTTTCCTGCTTCCACGTGATCTCAATACGGCGGGTGGAGTTGTCGAGACTCCAACGCCCCCCGCTGGCAAGCGGGAGGACCCGCACACTCATCAGGGCATCGATCACGGCTCGCTGCCGAGTGATAGGCAGGGTCGGCCACACGTCGGCAATATCCGGACGAATCACGTTCCGCAGCAGGGCCGGTACCCGTAGATCTGCTGCGCGCTTCTCGGCCGATTCGATCTCAGGCAGCAACCGCGCCTCAATGCGGGCGAGAGCAACGGGGCTCACCTCTCCGGTGGCGGCGGCATCGTAAAACTCGTCCAGCCGCGACCGTTTCTCTGCTGCCTCCGCCATCGCGGCTTTGGCCTCTTCGGCGCGGGAATCGTCTCCAAGAAGGTCCGTTGCGTCCGGACGGGCAAGGCGCTCACAGACCACAGTCGTCACGTAGTCCTCAAACCGGGACGCCACGATGGACGTGCAGAAGTGATCGGCGCACTGGTACACGGGGGTACGCTGCGTACCGCACGACTTCCGCCGCATCTGCCCACCACACTTCCCGCAATGCGAGAGACGACCGGTCAACAGGTGCTTGATCCTGGTGTCCTTGGAAACCCGGCGCCGGGGATCGCTGAGGATCTGCGCGCACGCGTAGAACGCCTCTTCGTCTTGCCCCTCAAGAATCGGGGGCCACACCGCGTCAGCAACCACCCGACCGCGATGCGACCGCTTTCCGACGTAGGCCACGTTCAGTACCAGGCTCCGGACGCCGTAGCCCTTCCACTCCTTCGCACTGCCCGGGGTGGGAATCGCCCGCCGGTTGAATTCGATTGCGATGGAACGCAGCGAATCGCCTGCGGCTACCCTGCGCACTGCCTCACGCACCACGGCCGCTTGATCCTTCTTGACCTCTTGCCTAATCAGCGCCTTCGTCTCCGGGTGGTAGATCCTGCGGTAGCCGTAGACGTTTTTTCCGTGCGGGCGGCCCTTGACGGCATTCGCGGTCATGTCTCGCATGATCCGGTCCCGCGTGACGCTGCTCTCCCTCTCGTCCAAGAGCGCGTCCAGCCCAGTCGTGAATCGGTCATCCGTGCGCGACAGGTCATAAAGCCGACCCTTGTAACTCCACAGCACACCACTGTCTTCGGCCACCTTGCGAAGCCTGACGTATGCCTCAAGGTCACGTTGTGCGCGGGACGATTCCCACGTGACCAGAACGTCAACGTGTCCGCCCTTGATGAACTCGATCAGTTCGCGGTACCTGGGGCGGTCCTTGGTCGCGTACCGAGATGCTGAACGGTCGTTGTCCTGGAAGACACGGACGATGTTCCACCCGTTCCGGTCGCACTCGGCCATGCACTCTTCTATCTGCTGGGAAACCGAACGCAATTCTTCGTTGGGGTCTTGCGAGACCCGCGCATAGATCACTGCGCGCAACGGGCGGTCGGCAACCGGCCCAGCCTTCAGAGCTGTTTCCGTGGCACTCTCAAGCAGAGCGGTAGGGGTCACGACCGGCCCCCGCTCAAGTCGTCGGACCGACGACTCAGCTTGTCGGCAAGATAGGCAAAGGCGCTTCCCGCTTCACTCTCCTTGCCACTGAACTGAACTTCACAGGCCGCCTCTTCGGCCACCTTTCGCAGCACTCCGACACGGGCACGCATCACCAACGACGCGATTGTTGCCACTGTTGGGCCATCCCAACCCGCAAGCCATTCGATGATCCGACGGTCATACGCGCCCAGTTCGACCCCGGCGAACGCCTCCGCCAGTGCGGCAGGAAAGTCCTCGATGTCCAACGCATTCCACGGTGCCGACTGGATTGGCCCCGTGGGGATGTTCAGCTTGTTTCCGTCGTGCCTGGCACGACCGATACCCTCGCTCATGGTCCTCAGCCCTCTTTCGCAGGGTTGTGGGTCAAGGCCCTGCCGGTTCGTTGGCGCGTCCGGCGGGGCCGCTCTTGCGAAGGGAAGTCTCTAGCGAGACGTCTCATGCGTGAAGCGGTACACCGAGCGGCAGATGACGCCGTACGAGCACGCCTGGGAGATCCGTGACGCCTACGGCTACCGGGACTTCGAGGACGCGGGGTGGGGCCGGCGGTTCCGCACCTTCCTGCATGGCCGGGCCTGGAGGCACGCCGAGGGGCCGGTGGCGCTGTTCGACCACGCGGTGGCGTGGCTGCGCCGGCACCGGGTGCTGCTGCCGGGCGTCTCGGTGCTGGCCCGGCAGGTGTCGGAGGTGCGGGCGGTGGCGGAGAAGCGGCTGCACGCCACGGTGGCCCGGGCCGCGCACCGCGCGGACGCCGCGCTGCCGGGGGAGCTGGTGCGGCTGCTGGAGGTGCCTGACGGCGCCCGGGTCTCCGAGCTGGAGCGGCTGCGCCGGCCGCCGACCCGCACGACCGGCACCGCGATGGCGCGGGCGCTGGACCGGGTGAACGAGATCTCGGCGTTCCAGCTGGGCCGGGTGAACCTGTCCCGGGTGCCGGTGAACCGGCTGACCACCCTGGCCCGGTACGGGCTCGCCTCGAAGGCCCAGACGCTGGAGCGGTCGGCGGAGCCGAAGCGCACCGCGCTGCTGACCGCGGTGGTCCGCAGCCTGGAGGCGGCGGCGATCGACGACGCGCTGGACCTGTTCGCGCTGCTGATGGCCACCCGGCTGATCAACCCGGCCCGGCGGGCCTCCGACCGGGAGCGGCTGGTGATGTTGCCGCACCTGGAGAAGGCGTCGCGCACGGTGGCGAAGGCGGCCCGGGTGCTGATCCGCGAGCTGGAGCTGACCGACGAGGTCGGGGCCTTCCTGGATGTGGCGGCGCTGTGGCGGGCACTGGAGGAGGTCGTCTCGCGGGCCGCGGTGAACAGCGCGGTGCGGGTGGTCGAGCAGCTGGTGCCCGAGGACGACGGCTCGGCGGAGATCGCGCTGCGCCAGCAGCTGACCGGCCGGTACAACACGGTGCGCCCGTTCCTCGCGCTGCTGGGCGACAGCGACGCGCTCGGGGCCGTGCAGGGCGGGCGCCGCGTGCTGAAGGCGGTGCGGCGGCTGCCGGTGCTGACCCGGCGCAAGGTGGCCCAGCGCCCGCTGCTGCCCAAGGAGATCGACGCCGAGCTGGTGCCGCCGGCCTGGCGCAAGGCGGTGTACTCCAACACCGCGCTGCCCGAGGGCGCGGTCGACCGTGACGCCTACGTGGTGTGCGTGCTGGAGCAGCTGCACCGCGCGCTGACCCGGCGCGACGTCTTCGCCGCGCCGTCGAACCGCTGGTCCGACCCTCGGGCGCGGCTGCTGGACGGCGCCCGGTGGGAGGCGGTGCGCGAGGACGTGCTGGCCGGCCTGAGCCTGACCGAGCCGGTGGACGAGCACCTGGACGGGCTGACCCGCGGGCTGGACGCGGCGTGGCGGCAGATGGCGGCCCGGCTGGAGGAGGCGGGCCCGGCGGCGAAGGTGGAGATCGTGGTGCCGCCGGAGGGCGGGCGGGCCCGGCTGAGCGTGGACAAGCTCGGCGCGCTCGGCGAGAGCCGGTCGCTGAACTGGCTGCGCAAGACCACGCTGGCGATGCTGCCGCGCATCGACCTGTCGGACCTGCTGTTCGAGGTGCACTCCTGGACCGGGTTCCTGGACGCCTTCACCCACGTCTCCACCAGCGCGACCCGGATGGAGGGCCTGCCGGTCAGCCTGGTGGCGCTGCTCGTGAGCGAGAGCTGCAACATCGGGCTGACCCCGGTGACGAACCCGGCCTACCCGGAGCTGACCCGCAGCCGGCTCTCCCACGTGGACCAGAACTACCTGCGG
Source organism: Streptomyces sp. NPDC091377 (assembly GCF_044757045.1). NCBI lineage: Bacteria > Bacillati > Actinomycetota > Actinomycetes > Kitasatosporales > Streptomycetaceae > Streptomyces > Streptomyces sp. NPDC091377. Next base: position 608,397 of record NZ_JBIVUE010000002.1, read on the forward strand.
GCCGACACGATCGCAGCCAGCAACGCCCTGCTCATCTCGGCCCAGGCGCGGGTGCCGCTCGCGCAGAGCTGGGGCGGCGGAATGCCCGCCTCGGTGGACGGCCTGCGGTTCGTCGTGCCCAAGCGCAGCATCAACTCGGCGCCCTCGCCCAAGTACTTCAGGCAGAAGAGGGGTCTGACCTGGCTCAACGCACTGAATGACCAGGTGTCGGGGATCGGCGCGATGCTGGTGCCCGGCACCCCGCGCGACTCCCTGTTCATCCTGGACACCCTGCTGAACCTGGACGGCGGGGTGCGCCCGGAGATGGTGGCGACCGACAACACCTCGTACTCCGACCTGGTCTTCGGGATCTTCAAGATGCTCGGCTTCCGCTTCGCGCCGCGCTTCCGCGACCTGGCCGACCAGCGGTTCTGGCGCGCCGACATACCCGGCGAGCAACCGGCCGGCGGCTACGGGCCGCTGGAGGCCATCGCCCACAACAAGGTGAACCTCAAGAAGATCCGCGAGCAGTGGCCCGACATGCTGCGGGTGGCCGGGTCGCTGATCACCAACCAGGTCCGCGCCTACGACCTGCTGCGGATGTTCGGCCGCGAAGGCCACCCCACCCCGCTGGGGCGGGCGTTCGCCGAGTACGGCCGGATCGAGAAGACCTTCCACCTCTTCGACCTGGTCGACCCGGTGGACGACACCTACCGGCGCCGGATGAACCGCCAGCTCACCGTGCAGGAGTCCCGCCACACCCTGGCCCGCGCGATCTGCCACGGCAAGCGCGGCCACATCCAGCAGGCCTACAAGGACGGCCAGGAGGACCAGTTGGCCAGCCTCGGACTGGTCCTCAATGCCGTGGTGCTGTGGAACACCCGCTACCTCGACGCCGCCGTCGAGCAGCTGCGGGCGCTGCCCGCCGACCAGCGCGAGCACGACGTCCTGGACGAGGACGTCGCCCGCCTGTCCCCGCTCAAGGCCGGCCACCTGAACGTCCTGGGCCGGTACGCCTTCACCCCCAGGCCGACTGCGGGGAGTACTGGCCCGACGCCGACGAGGTCGCCGCGGACCTGGCGGTGCTGCAGGTGCCCTGCGAGATCGTGACGGCCTACCGGTTCCCCTTGGCGAACGACTATTCCAAGCGGGCCCGCAAGGGCTACGAGGTCCTGCCCTCGCTGGAGGTGTGGATGCCCTCCCTCAAGGAGCGTCGCACCCCGATGCCCGAGGACGCGCCCGGCTGGGGCTTCGTGTACTTCCAGCCCTCCCCCGGGCAGATGGGGCTCTGCATCCGCACGAACATGGCGGCGGCCTGGCCGTGGTGGAGCGAGAAGCAGGCCGCCCGGATGGGCCTGTTGTGCGCCGAGTGCGGTTGGGACCTGCGCAAGAACGACGGCGATGACGACCACGTGGCCTACAACATCCCGAGAAGGCCCGGCGGCTGGCGCCTGCTGTGCGGGGCCTGCTGCAACCACGGCGAGGACGTCATGGGCCCGGACGACGCCCCCGCCGGCTCGCCCGTGCCTGCCCAGGCGGTGCCGTCCGTGCCGGCCACCTTCACCGCCGGCGGTGCCTCGTGATGCTGGTCGCCGAGCTCAAGGGGTACCTCGGCGTCGGGGATCAGCGGAACCGTGGTTGGCGCTGAGATTGATCATGCCGGACAGGCGACCGGTCAATGCATTGACCGGTAAAGGCGTTTACCGCCAAGGTGGTCAATGCCTTTACCGGACAAGGAGCGGGTATGCGCTACCTGCACAGCATCGAGACCACCGAGGCCGCGGATTTCCCTGCGTGGCAGGCGGTGGCCCTGGCCGACGAGCCGGAGGAGCACGACGGCACCGCCGCCGACTACGGCCGCGACGTGCTCGCCGCGTGGATCTACGACACCGACGCGGCAGGCATCACCGACGAGGACGGCAGGCCCCTGCTCCGCGTACGCGTGGCCTTCGCCGACGACCCGGACGCGTTCGCCAGCGACAGCGACGTCGCCGCCGTCGTGGAGTGCGACCAGCTCGCCCCCCGGCGCCCGAGATGTCCGCGCTGGAGGCCGCCCGCGAGCGCAAGCTGTACCCGCGCCTGCTCGGCCTGCTCGCCGACCAGGGGCTCGCGGACGCCCTCCGGGCCGCGCGAGCAGTCGGCGCGCACTCCGCGAACCAGCTGGCGGACTACGTGTACCCGGCCGTGTCCCGGCCGATCGCCCTTCGCATGATGCGATAGTCACCCTCGCCCGTGGTAGAGGGGAAACCCTTCATGATCAATCTCAGCGCCAACCACGGTTCCGCTGATCCCCGACGCCGTCCTCGGGGCAACGCCCCCACCCGCCCTCCCTTCCCGCTCCGGGAGGGAGAGCGGGTTCTTTTACCCGGTTCTTTCTATAGGGCGTCAGCATCACCGGACGCCGGTCGACCGGCGTCCGGTACGACCTGCGCGGACGCGGCGCGCCGGGCCCGCGTCCGCGCCGGTCGGGGCCGCCGCCTCGGGCAGGACCTCCGCAACCCAGAGACGATGCCGAGCGAGCTGCGCGGCTGACGGCATCGGAGCCCGCCACCCGCAGCCGTTCCCCCGCTCCGGGTGGCTCCCCTGCCCGGCAGGACGGGGCGCCGTCCTGCCGGTGCGCGGGCCGAAGGGCCCGGTCGCTCAGGTTCTGCCGGGTTTGCCCGTCGAGACCAGCAGGAGGACGGACGAGCCCGGTGCCACCGGTCCTGCGCCGCCCCGGGGGGCACTGCTGATCACCTGCCCGGCGGGAGCGTTCCAGTCCGTGTGCCGCATGATCGTGCAGCTCAGTCCGAGTCCACGCAGCAGGCTTCCGGCCTGTTCGACCGGCATGCCGGCCAGGTCCGGCAGCGCGATGCCCGCTCCCGCGGTCTGCTCCTGCTCCTGTGTCGGAGTCGCATCGGCGCTTCCGCTCTTGGGGGTGCCGGTGGCGAGCGGGGTGCACGCCCCGTTCGCCGGTGAAGACAGGGACGGGGAGGCGCCGGGCGCGGGCGGCACGGGCTTCAGCGCGAAGAACCCCACCGTGGCGCACGCCAGCACGCAGCACGCCGCAGCGGTGCCGAGGAGCGCCCGGCGGGTGCGGCTGCGGCTGACGACTCGCTCGATCGCGGCCGCGTCGACGACCGGCGCCGTCGGCCCGTCGGCGAAGGAGGCCACCGCGGCACGCAGCTCGGCTTCGAGGCCCGGCTCGAACGGGGCGGGTCCGGACGACGTGTTCCTCACTTCGTACCTCCGAAAGCGGCCGACGGGGTGTGCGGCGCCTGGGCGCCCGATACGGAATCGCGCAGCTTGGCCAGGCCGCGGGCGAGCTGGGACCTCACCGCACTCGAAGAGATGTCCAGGACGCCGGCGATCTGCCGGGCGTCCAGATCGTGCAGGTAGTACAGGACCACCACGCTGCGCATGCCCATCGGCAGCCCGAGCAGTGCCTCGATCAGTTCCGCGCGCAGATCCACCTGCCCGAACCGGTCCCGGGGGTCGGCCGTCTCGGGCACCCCCGAGAGCCCGGGGCGCTCGCCCAGGCGCGACAGCCGCCGCCAGCGGTCGTTGGCCAGGTTGACCAGCACTTTGCGCACGTACGCCTCCGGCGAGTCCGCCACCGCGACCTTCCGCCAGTGTCGGCACGCCCGCTCCAGCGCCTCCTGCACCAGATCCTCGGCCACGTGCACGTCACCGGTCAGCGCATACGCGGTGCGGAACAACGCTCCCGACCGATGTGCGACGAACTCCGTGAATCCGTTGCCCGGACCGCTCCTGCGAAACCTCACCCGCCGACCTCCTCTCCTCGTCCCGTCCCGATCACTGCCCCCATGACGGCGGAACGGGGCCGGGTGCTGCACCGAGCCGCCGGAAGTGACGTGAATCACAGCTGGGACGGAAGGGTGTCCCAGGACCTCGCGCCGCTGCCGCCTGGGGGCGGGGCCCGGCGTCCCGCGCGGGCGGAGCGGAAGCGGGCTCGGGCTCCGACCGGCCGCCCGTCGTCACGGAACGCGGGCCGGCCCTCTCCCGGGAGGCGAGCTGGCGAGTCTGGCCGTCCGGGGGTTCAGTCCTCCGGGATGCCCGGCCTGGCCGGTGGGGGCGGTGGGGCTGCGGCGAAGTGGTCTCCGCCCTGGCCGGCTCTGGGTGTCAGTCCTCCCACAGCTCGGTCATCTCGCGGTCGCAGTGGTAGCAGTACATGGATGCGCTGTCGGCCAGGTCGAAAAACAGCCCCGGGTTCGGCTTGTGCATCGCGGCCTCGGTGGTCTCGCACCTGCCGACGCACCGGTCGTCCGGTCCCGGCTGGCGTCGAGGCGGCCGGACTGTGCACTTGGTGTACCGGTGGCCCGGGTCGTGGTCGACCGCATCCGTGCAGCCGTTCGGGCAGGGCCAGTTCTGCGCGGCCGTAGGAGTACAGCGGGGGCAGTACCGCGGATTCCGGGCGTGCGGGCACTTGCGGGTGGGCGGGAACTGCTTTCCGTCGTGCGGCTGGATGTAGTCCGCGGGGCCGTACTGCGACCACAACCGGTGGAAACAGTTGTAGCAGCTCGCGCAGCCAGAAGCCGTCCTGGTGGGCGGCCAGCAGGCCGACTGCCGCGTTGACGGCCTCGTTGCCGACGCCCTCCAGCAGGACACGGGCCAGCTCGGGCGCGGTGGCGGTGGTGGTGCTCACTCGGGTTCTCCGCTCGGTCGGGGACGGTCTTCCCCGCCAGTGTGGAGGCCGGTGCGTGCCGGGCCGCCGAACCGGTGACGGCGTGCCTGCGGCGCCGGGCCCGCAAGCGTTTCGGTCGAAACGCTTGCGGGCCGATGGTTGGCTGATCGGCCCGAGATCAATGGAACCGTGGTTAGCGGTGAGAACGATCTTGGTCGACGGCAGCCAGGCCGCTCGCATAGCTACGGCGAAGGGACAAGTAGCCGAGCGTCACGACGGTGACGGTGGGTGATTCGTAGAAATGGTCAGTTGTGAGAGTTCTGCGAGCCCCCGGGCCATGTCCGGTTTGTCCGGGTCTCCATTCGCAGAACACCTCTCAGAACTCCGGCGTTCCGAGAGGCACTTCTGAGAGAATCCCGGCATGGACCTGACACCCGATCAGGCCGCAGATGCGGTAGAGCGGCACGATTGTCCCAAATGCGAGGCTCCGGCGGGGAGCCCCTGCCGCACCCAGGGCGGGGAGACCGCGGCGAAGTACCACACCGCCCGCTTCACCCTCGTCTCGAAGCTGCGCGAGGAGCTGGAGGTGCCGGTGCCCGCCGACCGGGGACCGGGCCGGGCGTGGGTCGAGCGCCCACCGCTGCCGGCCGGGCCGGTGGAGACCGGCTCGGTGGTGATCCGGATCGGGTACGCGCGCTGCTCGATGGCCGAGCAGGAGATCGCCAGCCAGCTGGTCGCGCTGGAGAAGGCCGGCTGCACGAAGGTCTTCCAGGAGAAGATCTCCACCCGGGTCCACCGCCGCCCCGAGATGGAGGCCGCGCTCGCGCTGGCCAACAACATCAAGGAGGCCGCCCCGGACCAGGTGGTCATCCTGACCGTCCACGAGATGAAGCGCCTGGCCCGCAACACGGCCGAGCTGATGCAGCTCTCCTCAGCGGGCTGCCCACCCTGCACTACGCCGATCGCTTCACGCTCACGACGGACACCGTCGCCACCCCGGAGCGCTGGGCCCGCACCCTGTTCGGCGACGTCCCCGGCCCGGCCGCGTGGTTCCTCTGGCGCGGGCTGCTGGGGCTGCGGCTCAGCCGCGGGCGGTCACCGGACACCGTGGCGGGCTGGCGGGTCGCCGCGCGCGGGGAGGACTGGATCCGGCTGGAAGCCGCGTCCTGGTTTGTCGCCTGCGCACTCGTCGTGAGCACCTCCGGCGGCCGGCTGTCGCTGGCCACCTTCCTCCACTACGACCGCCGTCTCCCCGGCCGCGCGATCTGGACCCCGCTGTCCGCCGTCCACCGCCGACTGGCCCCGGGACTGCTGCGCGGCGCCGAGGCACGGGTGCGGCTGCCGGGGACTGGACCGGGAACGCGGACTTCTTAGGGCGTGTCCCCGCCCAGGTGCCCCTGGTCGTTCCAGCTCTCGATCGCCGGTTCGCCGTAGGCCCAGCCGAGGACCGACAGAGAAGTGGGAGAGAGCCGGACGCGGGCGGCGAAGTCGAGGGGGAGGCCGAGCCAGCGGGCGCCGAGGGCGCGCAGGATGTGGCCGTGGGCGAAGACCAGGACGTCACGGTCGGCCGCGCGGGCCCACTCCACGACCGCGTCCGCGCGCGCGGTCAGCCCGGCGAGGCTCTCCCCCTCCGGCACCCCGTCCCGCCAGATCAGCCAGCCGGGCCGGACCGCCTGGATCTCCTCCGGGGTCATGCCCTCGTACGCCCCGTAGTCCCATTCCAGCAGCGCGTCCCAGTCCGTGGCGCGGTCGCCGAAACCGGCGAGTTCGCAGGTCTCACGGGCCCTGAGCAGCGGGCTGGTGCGGATCTCGACCCCGGGCAGGCCGTCGAAGGGCGGCCGGTGCAGCCGCTCCCCCAGCAGTTTGGCGCCGCGCCGCCCCTCGTCCAGGAGCGGGACGTCCGTCCTGCCCGTGTGCCTGCCGGAACGCGACCACTCGGTCTGCCCGTGCCGGGCCAGCAGGATGCGCGGTGCCATGGAGGGCCCTTTCCGGAAACGGAGGGAAGGAGGGAAGGAGGGAAGGAGGGAAGGAGCGAAGGAGCGAAGGACGGAAGGAGCGAAGGACGGAAGGCGAGACGGAGTAAATCGAACGGAACCTCTCCATCATCGCGTACGCCTCCTGGGCGCAACCCGGGGGGCGATCCGTGCGTCTATCTGGGCCGGATGCCCCATCGAAGCCGCGGGCGTACGCCGTAGAGTGACACGTCCGGACCATGGACGCCGCGTGACCAGACAGGGGGAGGGCGATCGGATGCCGCACGCCGAGATACCGGGCACCGAGGCCGCCCCGGCCCGGCCGCGCTGGTGGGCCGAGCTGCCGCTGATCCTGCTGGTGTACGGGTGCTACTCGGCCGGTCGGCTGCTGGCCCGCGGCGACGCCTCCACCGCCGTGGACCACGGGCTGGCGATCCTGCGGCTGGAGAAGACGCTGCGGCTCAACGCCGAGCACCCGCTGAACCGTCTCTTCACCCGCGAGGCGTGGATCGGGATACCCGCCGACTTCTGGTACGCCTCGCTGCACTACCTGATCACCCCGGCCATCCTGATCTGGCTGTTCCGCTCCCGCACCGTGCGCTACCGCGCCGCCCGCACCTGGCTGATGGTGTCCACCTTCATCGGTCTGATCGGCTTCACCCTGTTCCCCACCTGCCCGCCCCGGCTGCTCGACCCCGCCTACGGGTTCGTGGACACGATGGCCCAGTACAGCTCCTACGGCTGGTGGGCGGGCGAGGCCAGCGCGCCGCGCGGGCTGGGCGGGATGACCAACCAGTACGCGGCGATGCCGAGTCTGCACGTGGGCTGGGCGCTGTGGTGCGGGGTGATCCTGTGGCGGTACGGCGGCTCCCGGTGGACGAAGGCCGCGGCGGTGATCTACCCGCTGGTGACGACGATCGTCGTGATGGGCACCGCCAACCACTACTTCCTCGACGCGGTCGCGGGCGCGGCCGTGATGGGTCTCGGCCTGCTGCTGACGCCGTACGCGCTGCGCGCGGCGGACCGGCTGCGGACCAGGCTGACCGGGCGGTTCCCGGCCCTCACTCCGACCCTCACACCCGCAACCCGCGCCACCGTGGCCCCGGTTGTCAGTGGTGGATGCCAGACTTCCACGGGTGAACGAATTCCACGGCAGCGCGAGTCACGGACCGGACCGGGTACCGCCCCCGCGGACCCGGGGGACGACGACGTCGCGGGATGGGAACTCCCCCGCGGCGACGAGGCCGAGAGCGTGGGCAAGGCTCGCTGAGCTGCGCGGCCCCGGCGTCCCCGCGAAGGCCCTGGACGCGCGCGCCCTCGCGGCGCTGGCCGCCAACCCGGGCTGCAGACGGCGCGCGGTCCTGGACGGCGCCGGGGTGAACAAGGCGGAGCTGGCGAGCGCGCTGGGCGCCCCGTCGGCCTTCGGCCAGTCGCAGTTCGCCTTCGCGCGCGGCATCGCGTTCGAGGCGCGGGTCAAGGCGGACGGCGGCGCCGAGCTGCTGGGCCTGGTGCACCGGGTGCTCGACGCGGGCGCCGAGCCCCCCGAGTCCGGGGCGGCCGTGCCCGATCTGTCGGCGACCGGCCCGGAGGGCCGCACGGCCCGTACGGCGCTGGCGCTGCGCGAGGCCACGCGCGCGGGCGGGTGGACGCTGCTGGACCATCCGATGCTGGCGCTGGAGGTGGCGGGGGCGCCCGCGTTCCTGGAGCCGGACGCCGTGGTGGTGCACCCGGACGGACGGTGGACGGTCGTGGAGATCAAGTCCTTCCCGATGCTGGACGGTGCCGCGGACCCGGCGAAGGTGGGCGCGGCGGCCCGCCAGGCGGCCGTGTACGCGCTGGCGCTGGAGGCGGTCGCCGCCCGCCTCGACCCGCCCCCTCGGGTCAACCACCGGGTGCTGCTGGTCTGCCCCAAGGACTTCTCCAACCTGCCCACCGCCTCCGCCGTGGACGTGCGCAAGCAGCGCGCGGTGACCGCCCGGCAGCTGACCCGGCTGACCCGCCTGGACGAACTGGCCGACGCCCTCCCCGAGGGCACCTGCTTCGCGCCCGACCTGCCGCGCGAGCGGCTGCTGGAGTCGGTCGAGTCGGTTCCGGCGGCGTACGCGCCCGAGTGCCTGTCGGCGTGCGAGCTGGCCTACCACTGCCGGGAGCGCGCCCGCGCCTGCTCCGCGGTGACCACGCTGGGCCGCCCGGTCCGCGCCGAACTCGGCGCCCTGACCACCGTGCCCGAGGTCCTCGCCGCCGCCGACGGGCGGCTCGGCGACCCCGCCGACCCGACGGTGGCCGCGCTGCGCCGGGCGGCCCGCCTGCGCGCGGAGGCACTGGCGGGCCCGGCACCGGCCGAGGAGGCGGTGTGTCGCTGATCTCGACGCTCGCCCGCCTGGAGGCCGTGCACACCGGGCGGGCCCAGCCGGGCGCCACCGTGCGGCACCGGCATCTGTCGCGGCACCCGCTGGTGTTCGTGCCGCTGACGACGGCCGGTGAGGCCGGCGCCCCGCTGGGCGCGCTGGTCGGCACCGACCGGGACGCGCCCCGGCTGCTGACCGTGGCCCAGCCGCGCGACCGCGAGCTGCGGTTCGCCTTCCTGGCCGAACTGGCCGATGTGGTCCTCCCCTACGTCGACGCCCACGCCGAGTCCGTGGAGGCCGCCGAGCGCACCGAGACCGACCCGGAGACCGGCAAGCGTGTCAAGGTCGAGGTCGACCTGTGCGCGGACGCCCCGCAGCTGATCGTGCCGAACCGGGCGGGTCTGGCGTACGTACGACTGCTCGGCCGCTCCACCCGCTTCCGGCGGACGGCGGAGCAGGACCCGGAGGCGCCCTACCCGGCGCCGCCACGCGTGCCGCTGCTCGGGCGGTGGCTGACCCACTACGCGGAGCGGGCGCGGGTGCCGGGCTCCTCGCTGCTGCTCGCCATGACCGACCTGCTGTCCCGGCACTGGGCGACCGGCCAGTCCGGCATGGAGGACCAGCATCTGGGCGCGCTGCTGGCCTGGATCGACCCGCCGGAGGGTTCGGGCGCCGGGGCGGCCCTGCGCGCGGAGCTGGACCGCGACGCGGACGGACAGTTGCTGTGTCCGCCGGCCGGCCCGGCCACCGACCCGGCGTTCGACAACAAGCTGCTGGCCCCGGCGATCGAGCGGTACGACCGGGCGCGGACCGCACTCGCCGCCGCGGAGGACGGTCTGGAGGCCGACGACCGCCTCGGTGAGGTCACCGCCGCCGAGCACCGGATCCGCGCGCTGGTCGAGAGCCGTACGCGGCCCGCCTGGGACGCGGTGTGGCGGGGCCTGGACCTGCTGCGGGAACTGCCGGAGGGCGCGCGCGTGGAGGAGCGCTGGACCCGCGACCGCTGGTCGTTCACCGGTCACCGCGACCGGGTGCTGGCGGGCGAGCCGCCCCAGCCGCGCCACGACGACGCGGTGACCGCCGCGAACAAACTGGCCACGCGCGAGCGGGAACAGGCCCGTCTGGAGGCGCAGGAGGCGCTGGACGACCCGCTGGTGATGGCGGGCCGCAGGCTCGGCGGGGAGGCGTTCGCGGGCGAGGTCGTCGATGTGGTCATGGCGTACAGCGAGGGCAAGCGCCCCAGCCCGCGCCCCCTGGTCACCGTCCGCACCGACGACCGGCCGCAACTGGGCGAGCGGGTGAAGGTGTACCGCTCCCTGGCCGGCAGACCGCAGGCGGCGGAGTTCGTCGGCTACGGGACCGACGGCGAGGACGACGGCGAGGACCGGGATGACCTGGATATCCGATACGACGGGGATATCCGATATGACGGGGAGGACGGGGGCGCGCTGGTCGTGGTGCGGATCGTGGACAAGATGGGCCGGGGCCGGGAACCCGAGGAGGGGTCGGTGCCGGAGAAGGGCGACCGGCTGACCTTCACCCTGTTCGAGCACGAGCAGCGCGGCGGCGCCAAGCTGCCCGAGCCGGAGGACACCCCGTGGACCCATGGCGGACCGCCCGGCGAGGCGGCTCTGCCCGCGGCCGACCCGCTGACCGAGGAGGACGTCCTGTGACGACGGCGGCGACGGCCCCGATCCCGCTCGACCCGGGCGCGGCGGCGGCGCGGGCCACCGACGCGATCCTGGCGGACACCCTGCGCGGCAGCGAGCGCGGTGTGGTGGTCGACTCCCCGCCGGGCGCCGGGAAGTCGACGCTGGTGGTGCGCGCGGCGCTGGAACTCGCGGACGCCGGACGCCCGCTGATGGTGGTGGCCCAGACCAACGCACAGGTGGACGATCTGGTCCTGCGGCTGGCGAACAAGCGCCCCGACCTTCCGGTGGGCCGACTGCACAGCAGTGACTCCGACCCGTACGACAGGGCGCTCGACGCGCTGGAGCAGGTCCGTACGTCGGCGAAGGCGGCGGATCTGGCGGGGCTGCCGGTGGTGATCTCGACGGCGGCGAAGTGGGCGCACGTCACGGTGGACGAGCCCTGGGGGCACGCCATCGTGGACGAGGCGTACCAGATGCGCTCGGACTCGCTGCTCGCGGTGGCCGGGCTGTTCGAGCGGGCGCTGTTCGTGGGCGACCCGGGCCAGCTCGACCCGTTCTCGATCGTCGGCAGCGAGCAGTGGGCGGGGCTGTCGTACGACCCCTCCGCCTCGGCCGTGAGCACCCTGCTGGCGCACAACCCGCACCTTCCCCAGCACCGGCTGCCCGTCTCCTGGCGGCTTCCGGCGTCGGCGGCGCCGCTGGTGTCGGACGCCTTCTACCCGTACACGCCGTTCCGCAGCGGCACGGCCCACGGTGACCGCCGGCTGAGCTTCGCCGTCCCGGCGGACGGTTCCGCCCCCGACCGGGTGATCGACGCGGCGGCCGAGTCCGGCTGGGGCCTGCTGGAGCTGCCCGCCCGGCACACTCCGCGCACGGACCCGGAGGCGGTGCGCGCGGTGGCGACGGTGGTGCGGCGGCTGCTGGAGCGGGGCGGCGCGGCGGTCTCGGAACGCGCCCCGGACCCGACGCCGCTGACGGCCGCCCGTATCGCCGTCGGCACGGCCCACCGCGACCAGGCGGCGGCGGTCCGCGCGGCCCTGGCCGAGCTGGGGGTCACGGACGTCACCGTGGACACGGCCAACCGTCTCCAGGGCATGGAGTTCGACGTCACCGTCGTCCTGCACCCGCTGTCCGGCCGCCCCGACGCCACCGCCTTCCACCTGGAGACCGGCCGCCTCTGCGTCCTGACCTCCCGGCACCGGCACGCCTGCGTCGTCGTCTGCCGCGAGGGGGTGACCGACCTGCTGGACGAGTACCCGTCGACCGAGCCGGTCCAGCTCGGCACCCTCGTCAAGTTCCCCGACGGCTGGGAGGCGAACCACGCCGTACTGTCCCACCTCGGGGAGCACCGGGTGCGGTGGAAGCCCTGAGCCGTCCTTGAGCAGCGGGCCTTCTCTCCTCCAGGCGCGCCGCACCTGGCTTCACCGTGCCGTCTACGGCCAGCCGCGCAGAGGACGGTTACGGGGGTCGTCGGGGTGTCCCTTGTGGATGTGGATGAACATGGAGGTCAAGACGCTGCGAACTCCCGCCGCGTAGCCGTCCTTCACGACGGCGGACAGGACTTCACGAAGCTGCGCGCACACCAGGCACGTCTCGGGGTTCGCAGGGCCAGGGCGGGGCGTGCTGATGTCAAGCAGCACCGCCATCACCCTCCGGCGCGCCGGGCGGGAAGCGGAGTGCTCCGCTCACCGGGTCGCGATACCCGCCGAACTCTTCCCACCACGGGCGTTCAGAGATGCCCTGTCGGCCGGTGGGCGCGTCCGCACGGCCGTCCGGGTGGGCCTCGCGGCCCGTCACGATCCACCACCTGTCAGCGCCGCGTATAGCTCGGCCTGTGCGCGGACGTCGGCGCACAGTCGTTCCCAGGAATCTGCGGAAACCGTGTGGCACAGCTCGTAGGCGTTTCTGCCGTGCTCGGCCTTGATCGCGGCCACCGGGTACGGGGAGGTCGCGTACCAGTGGCTCTCCACCCCGCCATCCGGAACGGAAGCGAACGAAGACCAGCCGCCGGGCAGCGCTGCCGCACGACTGTTTACCGGTACGCCCTCGTCAGCCGTATGGGTGGTTGTAGATTTGGGCACGTCGTCAACTTCCCTTGTTGGTTGGTGGCCATGCCCCGGGACCGTGCCGACGGTCGCCGGGGTCTCCTCCGGTCACAGCGACCCCACTGAATCGTGTGGAGCGGTGACGCCGTGACAGGTGATCCGTACTCGCTCTAGGCAACCGACTGGCTACACACAGCGGTACCTTTGAAGGAGCAGACGTTTTAAAGAGTTTTAAGTGCCCGGCCTGTCGGAGGAGTTGAGCACACATGGGGACGCCGGAACCGAACCCAGGGCTGGAACGGCTGTACCGCCAGACCGGCTGGACTCTGCGCCAGTTCGCCCAGGAGGTGAATCGGATCGGCACTGAACGGCGGACCCCCACGCGGTACCGGGAGCCGTCCGTACATCAGTGGCTCAGGGGCCATCTGCCAAGGCACGGCACCCGATCCCTGATCCTGGAAGCCCTGGCCCGCAAGCTCCGCCGTCCGGTCACCCACAGCGAAGCGGGCTTCCCCTTGCCCAAGGGTCGATCAACGGTCCGTCCGGGCACCGTGGAAGAGCTGGTTGATCTCGGCAGGGACGACATGGACCCTTCACGACGCAGCGTCATAGGGGCGGGCCTGTTCTCTGTCGCTCTCGCCGTGCCGAATTGGCGGGACATCGTGGGCCGTATGGAGGCCATCCAGACCGGACAGGCGCAGCGCATTGGCATGCCAGAAGTAGAAACCGTTATTGCCATGACGGAGCGGCTTTCAGACCTCGACGGCGAGTTCGGGGGGCGATATGCGCGCCCCATGGCCGCCGCTTTCCTGGTCAACGTCGTCGCCCCCTACTTGAAGGCGGACGCGCCGATCGAAGTACGCAAGGCGATGATGTCCGCTGCGTCTTTCCTGTGCTATCTCACGGGCTGGATGGCGGTGGACGAAGGATCCCACGGCACCGCGCAGCGGTATTACGTCAAGGGGCTGGAGCTTGCGGGTGCCTGTGACGACCACTTGGCCTATTGCCACATCCTCCGTGGAATGTCGGTGCAATCGGCGAATCTGGGCCATGGCCCGAAAGCGGTGGCTTGGGCCAATGCGGCCAGCCAGGCATCCCCCCTGGCCAGCCATAGAATGATCGCTTTCATGGCGGGGCAGCAGGCTCATTCCTACGCCGTTGCGGGAGAAAACTCAAACGCTCTCCAAAGTCTCCAGGAAACCGAGATCGCTCTGAGCAAGGCAGACAGTCGGCAGGGAACTTTCGGTGGCTATAACACCGCCACACTCGCCTACACCGCCGCGCAGGTCAGATACCACCTAGGGGATGTGGCCGGGAGCGTGGAATCACTTCAGTTGCACTTCCGTCTACGTGATCCAAAGAACGACTCCCATCGATCGGATCTGTTGTTCAGCACAATCCTGGCGGAGCGCCAACTGGAAATTGGCCACCTGGATGCGGCATGCGCCACCTGGGGCAGGATGATGGATGAATACCCAACGATTCAATCTGGAAGGGTCGATGATCACGTCAAGGAAATGTTCCGGTTGATCCGGCCGCATCTCAAGAACCCGGCCGCGCGCGATCTCTACGAGCGGGCCCGACTGGTGGCCCCGTCGTCGTTGGCCGCCTAGCCGGCTCCGGGGGAGGTGTTCGGTCCGGCCGTGGTGGGTGGCCGTGCGGCGCGTCCTCGTCCCCACGGCTCATGGCCGACCCGCCCCTGGGCTCCGGTGCGGTTTCTCCCCGTCCCCAGTGGGCATGTCTCGGCCCTCTTGCGCACCCGCGAGACAATGGACGGTGGCCCGTGGCGTTCGCGCCCGGGTGAGCCAGCGACCGTACGAGGAGGAAAGACATGGCGGAGCCCACGCGGCGTCGCGACCCACAGCGGCTACGCCCCGCGCCCCTGCTCTTCGAGCCGATGCAGGCGGCGGCCGATCCCGAGCACTTCTTCGACCTGGAGTCGATCGACGACCCGCGCGCGCTGCTGTCGCGGGCGACCGAGTTGACCCAGGCGTTCCGGGCGGCGGCCGACCGTGCGGTCGAGTTCCAGGCGATGGCGGCGGCCCAGCTGGCCGACCCACGCCGGTTCGACCGGCTGACCCCGGCGGACATCGCCGAGCAGGCCGAGTGGACCGAGGACTACGCGAAGAAGATGGTCGAGTTCGGCCGAGACCTGCTGCGCGGCGCGGAGGGGGCCCGCGGCCACGTGGATCCGGTCTGATGCGCCGCTGACCAGGCCGGGCCGGGCGTGGCTTGTCCGACGCGGCCCGGTCCTCCCCTGGCCGATCCGATCCGGTCGGTCCGATCCCCGTCCCAGCCGGTCCGATCCCCGTCCCAGCCGGGCTGGGCCGGTCCCAGCCCGGAGTGATCCGGGCCGATCCGGGGTGATCCGGGCCGATCCGGGGTGATCCGAGCGGAGCCGGGGTGATCCGAGCGGAGCCGGGGTGATCCGAGCGGAGCCGGGGTGATCCGAGCGGAGCCGGGGTGATCCGAGCGGAGCCGGGGTGATCCGAGC
>NZ_JBIVUE010000002.1:623608-705004 GCF_044757045.1 Streptomyces sp. NPDC091377
AGCGGAGCCGGGGTGATCCAGGTTGGGTCGAGTCGGTTCGGGGCTACGGGGATCCGGGGCGGTTCGTCTCCCGAGGAGGTCGTCTGGCATATGCCGGGTGGGCAAGATACCCCCTCACCCGGACTCCTGTCCCGGATTTCGGAAACCCAGCGGAACTGATTGCTTACACCAGGTAGATCTGGACCCCATGAGCAGCGCCGGGAATGAACCTTTCTCCACAGCCCCCACCACCATCTTCGCCGCCTTCCCCGCACCCCCGTTCTCCGCCGACGCCACCGACATCGAGGTCTCAGGCGTCTCCGGGGTCGGCGGAGTCGCCGGTGTCACCGCGGACGGCGCCGCCTGGCTCGCCTCCGCCGGAACCTATCCGCGCAGCACCCTCGCCCACTGGGAGGAGCGCCCGGACGCCCCCGTCGTCCTGCCCTGCGGCACGGCCTTCGACGTCGTCAGCGCGCCCGCGATCTTCGGACGGCGGATGCTGGACCAGCTCTGGGACGAGGGGCCCGGCTCGGGCCCGGTCGCCGTGTTCCGGGGCCGCGTCCTGCTCTTCGCCGCCTCCGGCACCGCCCAGCGGCTGCCCTCGCTGCTGCACTGGGAGGAGTGGGGCGCCCGCGCCGGCGACTCCCGGCCCCCCGGCGCCGGCCACCGAGCCGACGACGACTGCGGTGGCCGTACCGGAGGGATCCCGCCGCTGCTCTGTCACGGCACCGGCGACGCCGTGACGGTCCCCGCACTCACCGGCACCGACAGTTGCGGCGAGCCCTTCGACAACCGCTGGCTCGTCGCCCCGGACACCCGTCACCCCTGGCTGCCGGGGCCGGAGGTGCTGCTCTGGGCCGCCGTCCAGGCCGCCCGCGCCGCCGTACGGATATCGATTTCTCGTCCCCAGGACCAGGGTGCTAAGGTCTACGACGTCAGCAGGCGCCGCTAGCTCAGTTGGTTAGAGCAGCTGACTCTTAATCAGCGGGTCCGGGGTTCGAGTCCCTGGCGGCGCACGGTGACGATGGCGAGACGGGTTCATGGACAACGTGAACCGTCTCGCCATTGTTGTGTTCGCACCTCCCCCTCAGACGGGTTCCGTCCGCGCCGGGGTGATCTTCAGGGTCCAGGCGCCCGATGCCGTGCGGCCCTGCACCTCCACGCGGACCTGGTCGTCGGGGACCGTGAAGCTCTCGCCCAGTTCGACGGGGGCGTCCGCCAGCGGGGGGTAGACCGAGTGGCGCCAGCACGCCTCGGTGCCGGGGTGGGCGTCGACGACCTGGACGGGCCCGGTGCCGGACGGGGCGGTGGCCCGGACACGGTAGACGAGGACGCCCTGGCGGCAGGTCGAGCTGTCGTTGCCGACGGCGCCCCGCGCCTCGAAGGCGAGGGCCGAGTCGGGGCCGGTGCGGACCACCGCGAGCTTGGCGCCGCGGCCGGTACCGAAGGCGGGGGCGCCCGCCGCGCCCGCGGCCGGGGCGTCCGGGCCCGCGCCGAGGGACTCCAGGGTCAGCCGCGCGGGCCCGCTGCCCGGCACGCACACCACCTGGCGGTCCTCCAGCCAGCCCAGCTTCCACTTGTGCCAGGCGAAGAGGTCCGGGGCGAGTCCGAACTGGCTGCCCATCAGATCCCAGTCCCCCACATGGGTGTCCCAGTCACCACGGCCGTCCTCGGGGCGGTGGTACAGGTCCGGCAGATCGAAGACATGGCCCGTCTCATGGGCCAGGACAAGACGGTCCGGCGGGTGCTGCTCGAAGACCGTGACGACCCGGCGGATGTCCGTGCCGTCGGCCCGCAGCGGAGTATCCAGGTTCACCACCTTCGTCGCGTCGGAGTCCACACCCGGCGCGTCCGGATCGGCGACGAAGTAGACGACGTCGTAGCGCGAGAAGTCCACCTCGGCGTCGGCCGCGGCAAGTGCGTCCCGCAGATAGGCGGCGCGGTGGGAGGCGTTCCAGTCACGCTGCATGGCGTACGCCGTGGAAGGGCGCGGCATACGGATCCAGTGCTTGCCGGGGTGGGCGCGGAGCGTGAAGCGGCCGTAGGAGGCGCGGGCGAAGAAGTCCGTGGTGGCGGGGAAGTGATCGGCGGTCAGCTGGGCCGGGGTGGTCCGCGGGGCCGCGTCCGGGAAGGAGAGGAAGACCATCACCGCGTCAAGGGCGCGGGTCGGCCGCGGATAGCCGGCGTTCCAGGTGTCGAGACCCTCGGAGTGATGCGCCTCGGTGCGGGTGAGCGCACAGGGTGAGGCGGCGAAGGGCTCGGCGATGGAGGGGGCGGTGATGAAGGAGGTGGCGGCGACGGCCGACATGGTGGTGAACACGGCCGCGGCGCTGCGAAGTCGGGGGCGCGGAAGCGGACGCGGCACAGGGACCTCCGGATGCGGAACATGGGACACCGCATCCAGCCTGTGGGACTTTCATGTTTTATGCCCTGTTTGTCTGCCCCGGATGAGTGAGGAGACGGTCACCTCGGCTCGATCGACACCCCCGGAATGTTCACGGTCCGTCACAATCGGTCGGTGATTGTGGAAACCGGTCCTCGCACGGGCAGAAACGATCTGTCAGGACAGTGAGGCGGTCGGCGACACTGGACAGTGGCTGGAAGGGCCGGGGACCAACCTCTATGATCGGCACACTTTCCTGACACTTTCCTGCCCGGACAGAGATCGAGCGGATCGAGTGCACTGCGGGAGCGAGCGGTGAGCGGAACGTCCGAAGGGCCGACGCCCGCGGCAGACCTCATCCGGCCGGCCGTCACAGAGCGTGAGAACCAAGCGGCGCGTCGTGCCGGAGGGGGGCCCGGGGAGCCCGAGAAGAACGGGAAGCCCGAGAAGAACGGAGAGGTGCCGGGGAACAGTCGAGTGGTGCCGGGGAACAGCAAAGAGGCGTCAGGGAACGGTCGGAAGACTTCGGGAAGCGACACAGAGGCGCCGGGGAACGGTCGAGAGGTTCCCGGGAACGGCGCGGAGGCGTCCGGGAACGGCGCGGAGACGTCCGGGAACGGCGGAGCGGCGTCGGGGCGCGGGCGTCGGAGTGCCGCCCACCCCTATCTGTCGGCGTTCGAGTCCGCGCCGCTCGCGATGGCGGTGGTGGACCGCGACGGACAGGTCACGGTCGCCAACGAGGCGTTCGGCGAACTGCTGGGCACCACCTCCGAACGGCTGACCGGGCGGGTCGCCGCCGAGTTGTTCGATCTGACCTCCGACGCCCGCACCTGGCACTCCTACCGCGAGGTGCTGCGCGGCCGACAGGCGCGACTGCGCTGCACCCGCCGCATCAAGCACCCCGACGACGGACACGCCGTATGGGTCCAGCTCACCGTGGCGCCGCTGCCCGGCAAGCCGCGCACGGTCCTGCTGTCCGCCGGGGACATCAGCGCCCGGCGGGAACTCCAGGCCCGGCTGCGGCACTTGCAGATGCACGACGCGGTGACCCGGCTGCCCAACCGCACACTGTTCTTCGAGCGGCTCACCGCCGCCCTGGAGGCGGAGCCGGAGGTGACCGGCGGCACCGGGCGGATCGGGCTGTGCTACCTGGACCTCGACGGCTTCAAGGCCATCAACGACACCCTCGGCCACCGGGTCGGGGACCGGCTGCTCGGCGCTGTCGCCGAGCGGCTGACCCGCTGCGCGGACCTGGCGGGGGTCACCCGGGCCAGCGCGCCGCTGGTCGCCCGGCTCGGCGGCGACGAGTTCGCGCTGATGGTGGAGGACTCCACCGGCACCGAGCAACTCGCCGACCTCGCCGAGTCGGTGCTCACCGCGCTCCAGGCCCCGTTCGACCTCGCCGGGCGGCGGCTGTCGGTGTCGGCGTCGATCGGGGTGGTGGAGCGGCTCGCCGCCGGGACCACCGCGACCGGGCTGATGCAGGCCGCCGACACCACGCTGTACTGGGCGAAGGCCGACGGCAAGGACCGCTGGACCCTCTTCGACCCGGAGCGCAACGCCCACCGGATGACCCGTCAGGCACTGGCCTCCACCCTGCGGCCCGCCATCGAGCGCGGTGAGTTCGTGCTGGAGTACCAGCCGCTGGTCGGGATGGCCGACGGCAGGCTGAGCGGGGTGGAGGCGCTGGTGCGCTGGAACCATCCGCAGTTCGGCATGCTGACGCCGAATCGCTTCATCACCCTGGCCGAGGAGGACGGCGCGATCGTGCCGCTGGGCCGCTGGGTGCTGGCCACCGCCTGCCGCCAGGCCCGGCGCTGGCAGCTCGACCACCCCGACGAGGAGCCCATCTTCGTCAGCGTCAACGTGGCCGTGCGCCAGGTCTGGGACTCCGACCTGGTCGCCGATGTGGCGCGGATCCTCGCCGAGACCCAACTCGCCCCGCATCTGCTGCAACTGGAGCTGACCGAGTCCGCCGTCATGGGCTCCTCGGGCCGCCCGCTCCAGGCCCTTCAGGCCCTCAGCGACATGGGCGTACGCATCGCCATCGACGACTTCGGCACCGGCTACTCCAACCTCGCCTATCTGAGCCGGCTACCGGTGTCGACGCTGAAGCTGGACGGGTCGTTCGTCCGGGGCTTCCAGTACGACGACCGGGAGGCCGGGGCCGCGGCGGGGACCAACCCGGCCGACGAGGTGGTGGTCGAGGCGATGATCCAGCTCGCGCACCGGCTGGGGCTGACCGTGACCGCCGAGTGCGTGGAGACCTCGGCGCAGGCCGGGCGGCTGCGGCGGATCGGGTGCGACACCGGACAGGGCTGGCTGTACTCGCGCCCGGTGTCGCCAGATCGTATCTCCGAGCTGCTGGCCTGTCCGAGCGGTCAGGCCGTCGGGAAACCGTAGGCGTCGGCGATCAGCTCGTACGACCTCAGCCGTACGGCGCCGGTGTGGGCGTTGGCGGTGAGCATCAGCTCGTCGGCGCCGGTGCGCTTGTGGAGGTCGTCGAGCCCGGCCACCACCTCGTCGGGGGTGCCGTGCACGACATCGGCGTTCCAGGAGTCCAGGAACTCCTGCTCCATGGGGCTGAAGACATGGGCCGCGGCCTCCTCCGGGGTGGGGACGAGCCCCGGGCGGCCGGTGCGCAGCCGGACCATGCTCAGGGCGGCGGCCCGTACCTGGCGGCGGGCCTCGGCCGGGTCCTCGGTGGCGAGCGCGGAGACGCCGATGAGGGCGTAGGGCTCGGCCAGCAGGGCGGAGGGCCGGAAGGTGTCGCGGTACAGGTCCAGGGCGGGGATCGTGTTCCGGGAGGAGAAGTGGTGGGCGAAGGCGAACGGCAGACCCAGCAGCGCGGCCAGCCGGGCGCTGAAGCCGGAGGAGCCGAGCAGCCAGATCGGCGGGCGGTGCGGGGATTGGACGCCGCCGGGTGAGGTGGCCTGGACCGGGCCGGGGACGGCGTGGATCCGGCGGTAGGGGTGGCCGTCGGGGAAGTCGTCGTCCAGGAAGCGGGTCAGTTCGGCGAGCTGCTGGGGGAAGTCGTCGGCGCCCTCGTTGAGGGTGTCGCTGCGGCGCAGGGCCGCGGCGGTGGCGCCGTCCGTGCCGGGGGCGCGGCCGAGGCCGAGGTCGATGCGGCCGGGGGCCATCGCCTCCAGCGTGCCGAACTGCTCCGCGATGACCAGGGGGGCGTGGTTGGGGAGCATGACGCCGCCGGAGCCGAGGCGGATGCGGGTGGTGTGGGCGGCGAGGTGGGCCAGGATCACCGCCGGGGAGGTGCTGGCGACGCCGGGCATGGAGTGGTGCTCGGCGACCCAGTAGCGGTGGAAGTGGCGGGTCTCCGCGAGGCGGGCGAGGTGGACGCTGGTGGTGAGGGCGTCCGTGGCGGTGGTGCCGGCGCCGACGGTTGCCAGGTCCAGGACGGAGAGGGGGACGGGGGCGGTTCCTTGTGTGGTGCCGTGGATGTCTTGTGCCGCCACCGGGGGCCTCCTGCGGGGTATGTGTGCCTTGAGCTGGCCGCTCCTTTAACGGGGAGTGTCTCCGGTTTATTCCCCTGGAGGGGAGGGGGTGGGGGGTGGGGGTGGGCCTGGCCGGTGGGGAGGGTGCGGGTGCGGGTGGGTGGGGGCTTGTCGCGCAGTTCCCCGCGCCCCTGGGGAGGTGGCCTGGGCGGCGGCTGAGAGTGCGGGTGAGTGAGGGCTCTGTGCGCGGTTCCCCGCGCCCCTG
This sequence comes from Streptomyces sp. NPDC091377, assembly GCF_044757045.1. Classification (NCBI taxonomy): domain Bacteria; kingdom Bacillati; phylum Actinomycetota; class Actinomycetes; order Kitasatosporales; family Streptomycetaceae; genus Streptomyces; species Streptomyces sp. NPDC091377. Next base: position 629,685 of record NZ_JBIVUE010000002.1, read on the forward strand.
GGGAGGGTGCGGGTGGGTGGGGGCCTTCGCGCGGTTCCCCGCGCCCCCTGGGGCGTCAGACCTGGACGATTGGTTCTCTGGTGAAGAGGGATCCCAGTTTGGGGGCGTTCACCCTTCTGTCGGTCAGGCGCAGGGCCTCCCAGACGGTGGCCTGGCTGGCGGTGAGGACCGGTTTGCCGAGGGCGTCCTCCAGGGAGTGGAGGTGGGCCGCCGTCCGCAGGGAGGGGTCCGGGAACAGCACGGCCTGGGCGTCGGGGGTGTCGGCGTCCCGGGCCAGGGCCAGCAGATCGTCCCCGGCGCCCGCGTGGACCCGGGTCACCTCCAGGCCGCATTCGCCGAGGAACGTGGTGACCGCGTCCGTCTCCGACTCGCCGGACGTCGCCGCGAGTGCCAGCCTGGTCACTCCGAGTTCCTTGGCGGCGTGGACGAAGGCGAAGGAGGTGGAGGAGGCGGGCATACCGGTGATGAGGGCCAGGGCACGGACCTGCTCGTGGGCGGTGCGCAGATCGGGGGCGGGGGCGCCGCCGACGCGTACGACGGCCTCCGCGCCGGTCAGCCTCAGCTGTTCGCCGGTGACGGCGAGCCGCTCGGGGTCGGCGGGATCGGTGCGGACCACGTCGAGGCGGATGTCGCTGCCCAGCAGCTGCTCGATACGGGGATAGTCGTCCTCCGCGGTGTGGCCCGGATAGAGGAAACCGAGTGCGGTCATGTCCAGCCTTCCTGCTGCGCTTCGGGAGCCGTGGGGAGAAGCCTCCACCGGGCGGGTACCCGCGCGGCGCCGTATCGCTCCGGGTGTCACCTGGTTGGCAGAGACCGATGGGTTGTCAGAGACCGACGGAATCGGGAAGGTCTCGTTCCAGTCACTTTTCCGTCACATCAGTCGATGATCGCGCATAACCCTCGGTCACCGGGCAGGAGGGAGAACTGGTCGCGACCGGTTCGCAGGCACGACATCTGGAGGCACGTCCATGTCTACATTCCCGCACCTGTCCCGCAGGGGTTTCCTCACGAGAACGGCCGTCGTCGGGGGCGCGATCGCCGTGCCCGGAGTGCTGACCGCGTGCAGCAAGACCGAGGGGGGCGGCGCGCCGGCGGGTCTGGACAAGCTGAAGGAGCAGGGCTACGTCCGGGTGGCCTACGCCAACGAGGCGCCGTACGGCTACGAGGAGGACGGGCAGCTCAAGGGCGAGGCGCCCACGCTGCACCGGGAGATCTTCAAGGCGCTCGGGGTCGATGAGCTGCGGCCCGCCTTCTCCGAGTGGGACGGGCTGATTCCCGGCTTGCAGGCGGGGAAGTACGACGTCATCAGCGCCGGCATGGCGATCATCCCGGAGCGCTGCGAGAAGGCGCTGTTCTCCGAGCCCGAGTTCATCTCGCCGACCGCGCTGATGGTGAAGAAGGGCAACCCGAAGAAGATCACCGATCTGGCCGCGGCCAAGGAGGCGGGAGTGACCATCGGAGTGATGTCGGGCGCGGTGGAGAAGGGCTACGCGACCGGCGCCGGGATCTCCGAGGACGACATCAAGACCTTGCAGAAGCCGCAGGACGGGGCCGACGCGGTCAAGGCCGGCCGGATCGACGCGTTCCTGCTGACCGGTATCTCGCTGAACTGGCTCGCGAAGAACAACAGCGGCCTGGAGGTGACCGAGTCCTTCGTGCCCGAGGTGGACGGGGTCAAGCAGTACAGCCCCGGCGGGGCCGTGTTCCGGCAGGGCAGCGAGGATCTGCGGGACGCCTTCAACCGCGAGCTGAAGAAGATCACCTCGGACTCGGGGCGGTACGTCCAGCTGATCGGCGAGTACGGTTTCGGCGAGGACACCATCCCGCCGGCCGATCTGAAGACCGCCGACCTGTGCAAGGCGTGACGGGACACCGCCGGCATGGGTGACTTCCTCTCGTACTTCTTCGACCATATGCCCGACGTCTGGTCGGGCCTCGGGGTCACGGTCTCGGCCACCCTGATGGGCTCGGCCGTCGCCCTGGTCCTCGCCTTCGTCCTCGGTTTCATGGCGGACAGCCGCCTGGTCCTGGTGCGCGGCACCGCCCGGGTGGTCGTGGAGTTCTTCCGCGGCACCTCGCTGTACGTCCAGCTCTTCTGGCTCTACTACGCCCTGCCCATCCTCACCGGCTACGAGCTGTCCCCGCTGTTCTGCGGTGTGGTGGCCTTCGGCATCAACTACGGGGCGTACGGCTCCGAGGTGGTGCGCGGCGGGCTGAACGCCGTACCGACGGCCCAGCGGGAGGCGGCCGTCGCGCTGAACATGACCCCGGCCCAGCGGATGTGGCGGGTGATCCTGCCGCAGGCGTGGCCGCAGATGATCCCGTCCTTCACCAATCTGCTGATCCAGCTGCTGAAGTGCACCCCGCTGCTGTGGCTGATCTCGGCGGCCGATCTGACGACCGTGGTGCAGCAGATGCGCGACCGCACCGGTGAGTCGTCCGCCGCGTATCTGACCCTGCTGGTCATGTACTTCGTGCTGGCCTACACCCTCACCCTGCTGATGAACGCCCTGGAGCGGCACGCGAAGGCACGGCTGACCGGGCGCACGAAGAAGCCCCGGCCGCTGCGCGTGGAGAAGGCCGGCGCGACGACGGGAGGGGCGCGGTGAACTACAACTGGGACTGGGACGCCGTACGCGAGTCGCTGCCGCTGCTGTGGGAGGGCTTCCAGACGACGCTGCTGGCCACCGTGCTCGGCACGCTGGTCGCCGCCGTCCTCGGGCTGGTGGTGGCGGTCGCCGGACGGGCTCCGACCCGGCTGGTGACGGTGCCGGTCAAGGCCGTCATGGAGTTCGTGCGGTCCACCCCGCTGCTGGTGCAGCTGGTGGGGGCGTACGCGGTGTTCAACACCGTCGACGCGCTGACCATCGGCGTCGCCGTGCTCGGCATCCACTACGCCACCTACATGTCGGAGGTCTACCGGGCCGGTATCGACGGTGTGCCGAAGGGCCAGTGGGAGGCGTGCCGCGCGCTGTCGATGTCGCCGTGGCGGACCTGGCAGGCGGTGATCCTGCCGCAGGCGGTGCGCAATGTGCTGCCCGCGCTCGGGAACTACGCGATCTCCATGTTCAAGGAGACGCCGTTCCTGGCCGTGATCACGGTGACCGAGCTGGTCGCCGAGGCCCGGGAGTTCGGGGCCTACAACTTCGCGTACGTCGAGACCTTCACCCTCGCCGGCCTGATCTTCCTGCTGGCGAGCTATCCGACCTCGCTTCTGATGAGAAAGCTGGAGAAGCGCCTTGGACACTGATCCGTTGCAGAAGACAGCCCTGACCGAGAACCAGGGGACGGACCCGGCCGACGCGGCCGTACCGGCGTCCGGCGCCGCCCCGGTGAGCCATCTGGTGGAGTTCGACCAGGTCGTCAAGAAGTTCGGCGACCAGGTGGTGCTCGACCATCTGGACTTCACCGTAGAGCGCGGACAGCATGTGACGCTGATCGGGCCGAGCGGCTCGGGCAAGACCACGATCCTGCGGCTGCTGATGACCCTGGAGCAGGTGACCTCCGGGACCATCACCGTGGACGGCACCCCGCTCTCCCACATGCCGGGACCGAACGGCACCCTCAAGCCCGCGACCGAGAAGTACCAGCGTGAGCCGCGCAAAAAGATCGGGATGGTCTTCCAGCAGTTCAATCTGTTCCCCAACATGAACGTCCTGCGGAACATCACCGAGGCCCCGGTCAATGTGCTCGGCATGGAGCGCGCCGAGGCCGAGGAGCGGGCCCGGGAGCTGCTGGACCTGGTCGGTCTGGGGGACAAGGTCACCGCGCATCCCACCCAGCTCTCCGGCGGACAGCAGCAGCGGGTGGCGATCGCCCGCGCGCTGGCCATGCGCCCGGAGATCCTGCTGCTGGACGAGGTGACCTCGGCGCTGGACCCGGAGCTGGTGGCCGGGGTGCTGGACGTGCTGCGGGACATCGCCCGGAGCACGGAGATCACCATGCTGTGTGTGACCCATGAGATGAGCTTCGCCAAGGACATCTCGGACCGGGTCCTGATGTTCGACGCGGGCCGGGTGATCGAGTCGGGCCCGCCGGAGAAGATCTTCGGCGACCCGGAGCACGAGCGGACCCGGTCGTTCCTGGGCGCGGTGCTGTGACGAGGGCCGGCGCGGAAGTGGAAACGGGCGCGGGAGCAGGGGCGGGGGCGCGGGCGGGGGTGTTCTGAGGCGCGGTGCCGTCACCGCGGTGGGGCCGGCCGGCCCGGGTCCGAGCGGTCGGGGCGCCGCCCTCCCACCCGTGCGCCGGTGGTCCTGAGCACGGTCGGGAAGCGGGTAGTATTTTCTTCGTCGCCGCCGCGGGAGCAGCATCACGCGGTCGGCGCGAGTCATGCGCCGCTAGCTCAGTTGGTTAGAGCAGCTGACTCTTAATCAGCGGGTCCGGGGTTCGAGTCCCTGGCGGCGCACCGAGAAGGGCCTCTCGTGGGAGCGGGAGGCCCTTCGGCGTAGGCGCGGGCGTCCGCCTCGGTCAGCCGCCGGTACGACAGCCCGCCCGCGCCCTTCTCCCCCGGCTCTCCCGGCTCCCCTGGCTCTACCGGCTCCTCCGGCTCTCCCGGCTCCCCTGGCTCTACCGGCTCCTCCGGCTCTCCCGGCTCTCCTCGTTCTCTCGTCTCCCCCACCGGGCGCCACCACACCGGGTCGGCGCACCGGAAGCCCTCCTCGCGCAGTGCGGCGCGGCGGATCTTGTGGGTGGCGGTGACCGGCATCGACTCCACCACCCGGACGAACCGGGGCGCCATCTTGGTGCCGAGGTCCGGCTGGGCGGCGAGGAAGCGGGCGAATCCCGCCGGCTCGAAGCGCCCGGCGATCGTGGCCATGACCTGGTCGCCGGTGACCGGGTCCGGCACCGCGTACACGGCGACGGCGTCCGCGCCCTCGTACCGGGCGAGGATGTTCTCGATCATCGCGGCGGACAGGTTCTCGCTGTCGACGCGCAGCCGGTCGCCCGCGCGGCCCGCGAAGTAGAGGTAGCCGTCGCCGTCGCGGTAGAAGAGGTCGCCGGTCCAGTACCAGCCGGATCTGCGGCGCTCGGCCTCGGCGGCGGGGTTGCGCCAGTAGCCCTCGAAGGGGTTCGGGGCGCGGTTGACCAGCTCTCCTATGGCCGCGTCCCCGTTCAGCAGCCGTCCGTGCGGGTCGAGGACGCCGGGCGGGCACTCGGCGCCGGTCTCCCGGTCCAGGACGACGAGGCCGGGGGTCGCCGGGCCGACCGCGCCCGCCGGGGTCCCGGGCCTCCACTGCACCGCCGCGCCGCCCTCGCTCGACCCGTACCCCTCCACCAGCCGTACCCCGAACCGCTCCCGGAACGCCGCCGCGTCCACCGCCCCGGCCTCGGTGCCGAAGCCCAGCCGGAGCCGGTGGTCACGGTCGTCGGGGCGGGGCCCGGTGGCGAGGACGTACTGGACGGCCCGGCCCACATAGGTGAAGTAGGTGGCGCCGCTGGCCCGGACGTCCGGCAGGAACCCGGAGGCGGAGAAGCGGCGGCGCAGGGCGACGCGGGCGCCGGTGGTGAGGGCGGGGGCCCAGTCGGCGATCACCGCGTTGCCGTGGAACATCGGCATGCAGACGTAGTGGACGTCGTCGGGGCCGAGGCCGAAGTGCCCGGCGAGCGAGTGGCCCGCGGCGGCGAGCCGGCCCTGGGTGCACACGGTGGCCTTGGGGGCGCCGGTCGAGCCGGAGGTGAAGGTGAGCAGCAGCCGGTCGCCCGGGGCGGCGCGCGAGTCGTCCGGTACGGCCCCGGCGTACGGCGCGAGCAGATCGTCGTAGGCCGGGGTGCCGGTGACCAGGAGGCGGCCGCCGGGCAGGTCCAGGCCGGAGAGCAGGGGCAGGTGGGCCGGTTCGGTGACCAGGATCCGGCACTCGGTGTGCAGAATGTCGCGTACGAGTTCGGGGCCCCTGCGGGTGGGGTTGATCCCGGCGACGGCGGCCGAGGCGAGGGCGGCGGCGCTGAGCCAGAGGGGGTACTCGGGGGTGTTGTCGAGCAGCACCCCGAGGTGCGGTACGGCGTCCGGCGGCAGCAGGTCGGCCAGGAGCGCGGCCCGCGCGGCGGCGCCGGAGGCGATCTGGTGATGGGTCAGGGTCCGGTTCTCGTACCACAGTCCGGGCCGGTGGTCGCCCCATCGCGCGCGGACGAGCGCGGCGACGGTGGCGGGGGTGGGCTCCATGAGGGCGCACGGTAACTGACATGGCGTCAGATGTGGAGGGTCCCGTACGCCCTCACCCGCGGCGGCGGGCCGGGCCCCCGCGCACCGGACCTGGCCGGCCGGCGCCGGTGCGCGGAGGTGTGGTCCGCGCCCGCGTCAGAAGGTGACGTCCGAGCAGGCGTAGAAGGCGTTCTGGGTGTCGGCGATCGTCCAGACCGCCACGATGACATGGCGTCCGCTCAGACCCGAGGGGATGGTGCCGCTGTGGGACAGGGTCTGCGGCGGGCGCTGGCCGTTGTACGGGACGGTGAAGAACGGCGTGAGGTTGAGGTCGGACCGGGCCAGGTTGTGGTTCTGGTTCCAGCCCGGCTTGGTGATGTAGTACTTGAAGTCGGTCGTGGCGTGCATGGCGGTGAACTGCCAGCGGAACGTGTAGCTCTGACCGCCGTTGACCTTGGTCGTGGGCCACTGTGCGCCGGACGGCGTACGGGGCGCGCTGAGCGGGGCGAAGCCGGCGAGGCCGCCGTTGCAGATCGAGCCGTCGGCCGGACCGGACGCCGGGAAGCCCTTGCGGCCCTCGACGCTCTGCGGCTCCCACTGGATGGCACCGCATCCGGACACGCCGCCGTTCTGGCAGAGCTTCTGACGGCTGATCGGTGAGTCGGTGTAGCCGTGGCTGGACGCGGCACCGGAGGAGAGCACAAGGGCTCCGGTGGTCGCCAGTCCCACCGCGGCGGCGGAAATCTTGGTCCTGGTGCGCATATCTGCCGCTCCTCGGAACGTGGGGGAGGTTCAGTGAGACGTGCAGGTCTAGACCAAGCTTTAATGTATGGCCGTTAGTTGAACATGTCCATACCAACCGCAGAACCGGCCATTCCGCCCTCCGTGGCCCCCCGCGGCCCCCCGCGGCCCTCCGCGGCCCCCCGCACGCGCTCAGTGCGCGGTGTCCCCCGCCCGTCCCGAGCAGAACGCCACCGTCAAGTCCCGTACCAGCACCTTCCGTTCGTAGTCGTCCAGCTCGACCAGACCGCGCATGGTCAGCCGGGTCACCGTGTCCTCGACCGAGTCCACCACCGAGGTGAGCATGGTCGCCCGCTGCTGCGCGTCCAGCGCGGCGATCCGGCGCCGGTGCATCGCGGCGGCCACCTCCGGCGCGTACTCCACCCGCACCGGCTGCACCGAGTACACCTCCACCCCCACCGCCGCCGCGTCCGCCGCCACCAGCCGGGTCAGCGTCTCCCCCGCCGCCGCGACCGACGACCGCGCCCCGCCCGGCGGCTCCACCGGGACCCTGACCAGCGCCGCCTCCACACACTCCCGCACATATCCCTCGTGGTCCTCGACGCCCAGCACGGCCCGCGCGGTGTCCCGCACCCGCCACACCACCAGCACCACCACCCGCAGCGCGACCCCGCTGCCGTCGGCCGCCGGCATCGGCTCACTGCGCCAGTGCCGCAGCCGTACGTCCACCCCGCGGCGCAGCAGCAGCGGGTTCACCCACATCAGACCGGTGCGCCGGACCGTCCCCCGGTAGCGGCCGAACAGGCCCAGCACCCAGGCCCGGCCGGTGCGCCCGCGCGCCAGCCCGCCGAAGCCGAACAGACCGAGCGCGCCCGCCCCCGCGTACGCCGCCCACTGCGCCGGACCGAGGCCCGCGCCGACGGTCGCGGGCAGTCCGAGCGCCGCCTGTGCGAGCGGCGGCAGGACCCCCGCCCACCACGAGGTCGCCACACATCCGGCCGCCCCGCCGAACCCGGCCGCCACCCCCGCCGAGGCGGGCAGCACCCGCGCCGGGCACTCCCCCAGCTCCGGGTCCACCTGCGCCACCGGCCGCGCCCGCGCGGGCATCGGACGCCGGGTGCGGGGCTGCTCACCGGTGCCCTGCCGGCGGTTCACCACCGCCGGGCGCAGCGGCACCGGCTGGGGGTCGGGTTCGTCCCGGAAGAGGAGATGCACCGGGATCTCGGTGGTGGCCTCGTTCTGGATCAGCCGGGGCATCGGGCGGACGGCCGCGGGGGCGGGACGGCCCCCCGTCGGGGCGGACGGCTCGGGGCCGCCGCCGGGCTCGGGGCGGGGTGAGGTGCTCGCGTCGGGATTCGTACTCATGGGTGCTTCCAGCCTCCGCGCCAGATGCTCATGACAGTGGGGGGTCGGGGGTGAGGGGGGAGGGGGGAGGGGTGAGGGGGGGTCGGGGGTGAGCGGGGTTCGGGGGTGAGCGGGGGGGGCCGGGAATGAGGGGGTGTTCGGGGGTGAGTGGGGGGCTGTTCGGGGGCGTCAGAGGAAGAGGCGGCGCCAGGTCTCCGGGCCCGGGTAGCCGTCGGCAGCCGCGCCGCGCCAGCCCTGCCGCTGCTGGAACGCGGCGACGGCACGGCGGTCCGACTCGCTCCAGCGCGGGCCGGGCCCGGTGCCGTAGAACCGGCCGTACCCCTTCTTCACCAGCCGTTTCCCCAGCTGGGTGACGTACGGGTTGTCCGCGCCGGGGCGGAACATCGCCGCGCCCGGGTACGCGGGCGCCCTCGGTGCGGCGGCGGGAACCGGGCCCGCCGCGGCGGCCGAGGGGATGTTCCGGCCCTTCCCGGTGACCAGCAGGTCCCAGGTCCGGGGCCCGGGGATGCCGTCGGCGGCGGTACCGGTCCAGCCCTGGGCCTGCTGGAACGCCTGGGTCGCCCGGCGGTCGGCGTCGCTCCAGCGCGGGCCGGGGCCCGTGGTGTAGAAACGCCCGCCGCCGCGCTTGACCAGCATCTGCCCGAGCTGGGTGACGTACGTGTTGTCGGCGCCCGGACCGAAGGAGGCCGCACCCGGGAACGGGGTCGTCGCGGGGTCCCCGGGCTTCGGGGCGCCCCCCGGCTTCGCGGTGACCGGATCCGTACCCCCGGAACCGCCGGTGCCCCCGGTGCCCTCGACGCCCCCGGAGCCCTCGCCGCTCTCGACGGCGACGCCCTTGTAGCGGTAGGGGACGTACCGGTCGGCGTTGGACCAGTAGGCGTAGGGCGTGCTCTGACTGCGGGCGTGCGGGCGGGTGGATTCGTAGGCCAGGTACTGCGTGCGGGCGGAGTCCGTCCAGCCGCCGAAAAGAGTGACGTGCGAGCCGTTCTCGGGATTCGCGGGATTGTGGAAGAGCAGCATGTCGCCGGGCTGGAGTTCCTCCTTGGAAATCTTCACCCCGTACTGATGGAGGGAGCCCGTCCATTCGTTGCCCGCCAGTTTCCAGGCCATCGAGACAAAGCCCGAGCAGTCCTGCCGGTAACCGTCGCTCCAGTAGGCCGACATGCTGTACGGCACCTTCGCGGCCACCCAGGTCTTGGCCCGGTCGATGATCTCCGTACGGGTGATCGAGCCGGGGGTGGGGGTCGTCTGGGGCACCGGGCGCCCGTCCCGGCCGTACAGCGGAGACTGGCCTCCCTGCGGGGTATCGGGCTCGCCACCTGCGGGAACGCCGGGACGGTCGGGGGCGTGGGGGGCGGCGACGGCGGGCAGGGAGCAGCCGGCGCCGAGTGCGGCCGAGGCCGCGGCGACGACCACCACGGCCCGGTGGACGCCCCGGCCGGGAAAGCCGAACGGGGGGAGGAGGGTCTGTGAGGAACGCGGCGGGGCGGACCTGCGTACCCGGCAATCGGGGCAGTCGCAGTCACCCGCCGGATCGATTTCCTCGAATACCGGAGACTCCATGCGATACGCCTCACACTTCTGTGGAAAATATCCGAGCCTGTGCACAGAGATCAGTTTCCCAACTGTCCGCCCGACGCGCATTCTGACGGTCCGAATGATGTACACGCCCCGCCCGACGGGCTTTCCGGAACCCCTCCGGACCCCCTTCCGGGCCCCGGGCCGCCGCCGGTGGTCGGGAGCACGTCCGCCGGTCCTGTAAAGTTTCCGAGGTCAGCAGGCGCCGCTAGCTCAGTTGGTTAGAGCAGCTGACTCTTAATCAGCGGGTCCGGGGTTCGAGTCCCTGGCGGCGCACGACACGGCAGGCCCCCTCCGGCGAGGGGGCCTGTTCCGTTTCCGGCACGGAGTGTCTTGCGATCAGATCACGTCCCGTTTCTGAACCGATGCCGAGAGGGGCATCATGCAACCGCAGGGGCGGTGTGCCATGTCTATAAGGTGTGGACGACGTGGTGACCGTGCCCACCACTGACACGCCTGTGACGGTCGAGGGGGACCCGCGCGGGCCGAAAAGCAACCGACATACACCCGGGGCGACCCACGTGTGGGGGGATGACGACATGACGTCGAGGCCGACGGGCGGACAGGACTCCGACCCGTCCCAGACCACTCAGCTCAGGGTGCCGTCGCACCGCACCGGCAACACCGGCGCCTTCCGCCGGATCAAGAAGACCCTGCCGCGGTACGACTACGAGCACTACAGCCGGCTCGCCGGGCCCCTCACCCAGCCGGACCCGAACAAACCGTACAAGGTCCAGTACCGGTCGCTGATCTCCCAGGAACCGCACCGGATACGCGTGGCGCTGATGCTCGCCGCCGCCCCGCTGCTCTCCCTGGTCCTGCTCGCCTGGCTGCTCCAGCCCGAGCACTGGACCGAACGCGACTACCCCGCCTACGACTTCCTGCCCGCGCTGGACGTCGTCATGCTGGTCTCGATCGGTCTGATCGAGTTCTTCCGCTGTATGAACGTGCTGTCCAACGCGCACGCCACCCTCGTCGCCCGCGACCCCGTCCCGGTGGTGCCCGAGACCGGCACCCGGGTCGCCTTCCTCACCTCCTTCGTGCCCGGCAAGGAACCGCTGGAGATGGTGACCAAGACCCTGGAGGCGGCGGTCAAGCTCCGTCACCGGGGTCTGATGCACGTCTGGCTGCTGGACGAGGGCGACGACCCGGACGTCAAGGAGGTGTGCGCCCGCCTCGGAGTGCACCACTTCTCCCGCAAGGGCGTCGCCAAGTGGAACCAGGCCAAGGGCCCGCACCGCGCCAAGACCAAGCACGGCAACTACAACGCCTGGCTGGAGGCGCACGGCGACGGCTACGACTTCTTCGCCTCCGTCGACACCGACCACGTGCCGATGGCGAACTACCTGGAGCGGATGCTCGGCTTCTTCCGCGACCCGGACGTCGGCTTCGTCATCGGCCCGCAGGTCTACGGCAACTACGACTCCTTCGTCACCAAGGCCGCCGAGTCCCAGCAGTTCCTCTTCCACGCCCTGATCCAGCGCGCCGGCAACAAGTACGGCTCCCCGATGTTCGTCGGCACCTCCAACGCCGTACGGATCCGGGCGCTCAAGCAGATCGGCGGGCTGTACGACTCGATCACCGAGGACATGGCGACCGGGTTCGAGATCCACCGCGCCAAGAACCCGGCGACCGGCAACAAGTGGCGCTCGGTCTACACCCCCGACGTGCTCGCCGTCGGCGAGGGCCCGAGCGCCTGGACGGACTTCTTCACCCAGCAGATGCGCTGGTCCCGGGGCACGTACGAGACGATCCTCAAGCAGTACTGGAAGGGCTGGTACTCGCTGCCGCCGAGCAAGCTCTTCAACTACACCATGATGATCATCTTCTACCCGATGTCGGCCCTCAACTGGATCCTGGCGGCGCTGAGCTGCGCCCTGTTCCTGGGGCTGGGCGCCTCGGGTGTGAACATCGACCCGGTGGTCTGGCTGATGCTCTACGGCAACGCCTCGGCCCTCCAGATCGGCCTGTACGTCTGGAACCGCCGCCACAATGTGTCGCCGCACGAGCCGGAGGGCTCCGGCGGGGTGGCCGGCATGGTGATGTCCGCGCTGTCCGCCCCGCTGTACGCGAAGGCGCTGATCGACTCGGTGCTGCGGCGCAAGAGCAAGTTCGTGGTGACGCCGAAGGGCGACTCGGCCAGCCCCGACCGCTGGTTCGGGACCTTCCGCTACCACTGGTACTTCATCCTGATCTTCGGCGCCTCGATCGGGGCCGGGTTCGCCTTCGGCCATGCGCACCCCGCGATGATCATCTGGGGCACCTTCGCCATGCTGATCACCGCGACGCCGATCTTCGCGTGGCGGTGGTCGCTGCGGGAGGAGAAGAAGAAGCCCGCCGGGCCGGGGGCGCTCCCGCCGCAGCAGCAGCCGCAGCCGTTGCCCACGGCCACGGCGGCGGGGCCCGCCGGAGCACACACCCCGCAGTCGCGGCCCACCTGGGCCGGGGCCGGTCAGCCACCGGGCGGACCGGGCCGGGACGCGGGCGGCGGAGGGAACGACCAGACCATGAAAATCGCCCTGGGTGGACTTGGGGGACGTAAGGAATGAAGGACCGTGCAGGCCGCCGTCGAGCCCGTCGACTCGCGATAGGCACGGCGGTGGTACTCGCGCTGGCCGGGATGAACGGTCCGTGGCTCTACCGCTTCGGGACCGAGAAATACCACCAGTACCAGATCAACCGACCGGAGTACAAAGCCGACAACGGCAAGTGGGAGATCGTCGAATTCCCCGACGAGTACAAGCAGAACACCATTCACGCGGCGCTGCTGCGGACCGGGAAGGTGCTGCTGGTCGCCGGGTCGGGGAACGATCAGGACAACTTCGACGCGAAGAAGTTCGACACCCGGATCTGGGACCCGGTCAAGGGCACGATCAAGAAGGTGCCGACCCCCACCGACCTGTTCTGCACGGGGCATACGCAACTCGGCAACGGCAATCTGCTGATCGCGGGCGGCACCAAGCGGTACGAGAAGCTCAAGGGTGATGTCACCAAGGCCGGCGGCCTGATGATCGTCCACAACGAGAACCCGGACAAGCCGATCACCCTGCCCGCGGGCACCAAGTTCTCCGGCAAGGAGAACGGCAAGACGTTCGTCTCCAAGGACCCGGTCCTGGTGCCGCGGGCCGAGAAGGTCTTCGACCCGGTGACAGGCGCGTTCCTGCGCAACGACCCGGGGGTCGGCCGGATCTACGTCGAGGCGCAGAAGAGCGGCGCCAGGTACGAGACCGGCACCCAGGACAACTACCGGGTGCAGGGCCTCGGCGGCGCCGACACGCGCAACACGTACGGGATCGCCGAGAAACTCGCCCTGGACAAGAAGGACTTCCAGGGCATCCGCGATGCCTTCGAATTCGATCCGGTCGCCGAGAAGTACATCAAGGTCGACCCGATGAACGAGGCCCGCTGGTATCCGACGCTCACCACACTGAGCGACGGAAAGGTGCTGAGCGTCTCCGGCCTCGACGACATCGGCCAGTTGGTGCCGGGCAAGAACGAGGTCTACGACCCCGAGACCCAGAGCTGGGAGTACACCGAGCAGGTCCGGCAGTTCCCGACCTATCCCGCGCTGTTCCTGATGCAGAACGGGAAGATCTTCTACTCGGGCGCGAACGCCGGGTACGGGCCGGACGACGTGGGGCGCGACCCGGGCATCTGGGATGTGGACACGAACAAGTTCACCAAGGTGCCCGGCATGAGCGACGCCAACATGCTGGAGACCGCGAACAGTGTGCTGCTGCCGCCGGCGCAGGACGAGAAGTACATGGTGATCGGTGGCGGCGGGGTCGGTGAGTCCCGGCTGGCCAGCGAGAAGACCCGGATCGCCGACCTCAAGGCCGACGACCCAAAGTTCGTGGACGGGCCGTCGCTGGAGAAGGGGACGCGCTATCCGATGGCGTCCGTGCTGCCGGACGACAGCGTGCTGATCTCCGGTGGCTCCGAGGACTACCGGGGCCGGGGCGCCACCGACATCCTCCAGGCCCACAGGTACGACGCGCGGTCCGGCACCATGGACCGGGTCGCCGATCCGCTGGTGGGACGCAACTACCACTCCGGGTCGATCCTGCTGCCCGACGGGCGGGTGATGTTCTTCGGCTCCGACTCGCTCTACGCGGACAAGGCGAACTCCAAGCCCGGTGAGTTCGAGCAGCGGATCGAGATCTACACCCCGCCGTATCTGTACCAGGGGGCGCAGCCGGCGCTGTCCGGGGGGCCGGACAGCATCGAGCGGGGGGAGTCGGGGACGTTCACGTCCAAGGACGCGGCGTCCCTGAAGACCGCGCGGCTCATCCGCCCCAGCGCCTCGACCCATGTCACCGACGTGGACCAGCGGTCCATCGCGCTGGACATGGAGGTGGAGGGGGACAAGGTGACGGTGACCGTGCCGGAGAGCCGGAATCTGGTGCAGGCCGGCTGGTACATGCTGTTCGTCACCGACGAGCGGGGGACGCCCAGCAAGGCGCAGTGGGTGCGGGTTCCCTGACCCGGACCCGCCTCACCCCATGAGAACGCTCCCGCGGCCGACCGTCCGGCCGCGGGAGCGTTCTGCGTTTGCGATGCCCGGCACCACCAGGACGTACCGGTACGCAGTGGCGCTACGGGGTGGTCGCCTCCGCCAGCTTCATCGCGTACTCCGGCCACCACTCCCCCGCCGCCGGGCCGCCCTTGCACTCGCCGTCGGACTCCCCGGGGCGCTTCACCCAGACGTAGGCGTCCACCAGCGGGTCGGCCGTCTTGGTGGTGGGGGTCTCGCCCAGCGAGCGGCCGGGCGGGTTGCACCAGCGTTCGTTGGGGTCGCCCTCGGTGTAGGGGCCCTTGCCGTTGCGGCTGGTGTCGATGACGAAGGGCTTGTTGCCTATCTTCGCCGAGAGCTGCTTGCCGTAGGCGATGGAGTCCTCGGTGGTGTAGAAGTTCGAGACGTTCACCGAGAAGCCGTCGGCCTGGGCGATGCCCGCGCGGTTCAGCGGGTCGAAGATCTGGTCGGGGTGGCCCCAGCCCGCGTTGCCCGCGTCCAGGTAGACCTTGGTGCCGGCCAGACCGCCGAGCTTGCCGATCGCGTAGTTGAGGAGGTCGTAGCGCTCCTCGTGGAACTCGCCCGGGGTGCAGCCGTCGACCAGGTGCAGTACGGCGTCCGGCTCCAGGATGACGGTCGCCGAGCGGGACCCGATGCCCGCGGCGACGCCGTCGACGAAGGAGCGGTAGGCGTTGCCGTCGGCGGCACCGCCGTCCGAGTACTGGCCGCAGTCGCGGTGCGGGATGTTGTAGAGGACCAGCAGGGCCGTGCGGTCGGCCTGGTCGGCGGCCTCGGTGAAGCCCCGGGCCTGTTCCTCGGGGTTCTCCGGCTTGATCCACTCACCGGTCGGATACTCGGCGATCTTCCGGATCGCCTCCGCCTCGGACTTCTTGCCGTCCTTCTCGTAGGCCGCGACCTGGTCCGCCGCGTTGCTGTCCGGATTGACCCAGAACGGGTCGGCGCCCTTGGGCTGCTGGGATATCTTCGAGCCCGGCTCGTCGCCGTCGCCGTCCCCCGACGAGCATCCCGCTATCAGCAGCGCCGCCCCCAGCGCGGCCATGGGCGCGCGCAGTCGGCCGACCCTCCTGTTGCGGTACATCCAACTCCCCCTCGGGTGGCCTGTTCCAAGACTCAATCCTGACATACGTCCCGCGACACCCACGAGACACCAGCCACAGCTGTCCCAGAGCTGTGACAGCGACACCGGGTGGTGGGGGGCTCCCGCACGGTCGGCGTCGGTTGGTTCAGACGGGCAGGCGCCACTGCGGCCCGTCGGGGTCGCCCAGCCAGACGACCTGGTCCCAGTCGTTCACGGTCATGCCGAACGCGGTCTCGTCAGGCCGTCTGCCTGGGGCAGGGTGGGGCCGGGGTTTGTCGGGACGGCGAGCCGACACCACGTCCGGGCGCCGGCATCCGAGACCCCCCAGGTTCCACCGTGGTCCTCGGCCACGCTCTGCACGAGCAGCAGACCGCGCCCGGACTCGGCGGTCACCGCCGCTGGTGTCGGCGCCGCGCGGCCCGGCATGCCGTCGATGACGACGATGTGCAGGAATCCGTTCTGAACGACGATCGTCAGGCGGATCTCCTCGGTGCCGCTGTGCAGCATGGCGTTGGTCATCAGCTCGGACACGACCAGCGATGTCGAGTCGATCAGCTCCGCCAGACCGATGTGGCGGAGCAGCGCGGCCACTTCGCGGCGGAGAACGCGGACAGATCGAGCCTCCGCGTCGGCGAGCTGAGCCTCAGGGGCTCGTGGCGCGACCAGGATGCGTCGGTCCAGTACCGTCCCGTCCACGGCAGTCGTCATGTGAGCCTCTTCGTCGTCCTGGTGCCTGGCCTGCCGCCCCAGGGGAGCGGTGAGCAGGCCAGACCGTCAGCAGCCGCAGGAAGCAACTCCGAGCGGCTGGTATGTACTCAACCTCTGTGCGCGATCCGGGGTAAGGGAGCAGAGTGGGGTATCGGTTGAACTGGTTGAACGCACCCCGGGGGTCATCGATGGTTCGACGCCTGCGAACACCGAACGCCGCTCTGGCTGCCCTCATGCAGTCGGAAGGAGTGGAGAACGAGCAGCTCGCCCGCCGGGTGAATGACACCGGCCGTGAACTCGGGCTGCGCCTGCGCTACGACAAATCATCCGTGTCCCACTGGCTTGCCGGGTCTGTTCCCCGGCCCGAAGTACGGCCCGCTGTGGCCGAAGCGCTCTCCCGCGTGGTGGGACGGCCCGTGACGTGCGGAGAGATCGGCTGGCCACCGGAGCCGACCGATGACCAGGACGTAGTGACGGGAGTGATCGACCTGAGCCGAGCAGACATGGACCCCTCGCGCCGAGGGGTCCTCAAGGGCGGAATGTACGCAGCGGTGCTGGCTGTACCCCATTTCGAGGATGTGGCCCCACGGCTGGAAGCCGCCGCGAGCGGACGTACCGTGCACGTCGGTCGCTCCGACGTCGAGACGGTCCGCACCATGACGGACAAGGTCGCCGACATTCTCGACCAGGTCGGAGCCGGGCACGCCCGCCCGATGGCAGCCGCCTTCCTCGTCAACACCGCGGGCCCCTACCTTCGCGCGACCGGCACGGACGCCGTCATGCGCGACCTGCGGGCCGCCGTCGCCGACTTCGTGTACCTCACCGGCTGGATGGCGATGTACGAGGATCAGCAGGGCCTCGGGCAGAAGTACTACCAGCGCGCCCTTGAGCTTGCCGGCGCGGCCGAGGACCACGTGACCTACTGCCGCACGCTCCGCGGCATGAGCCTTCAGGCCACGCATCTGGGACACGGAGCCAAAGGGCTGGAGCTGGCCGACGCAGCCGCCGAAGCCGCACCCGCCGCGGGACCGCGCCTGGTCGCGTTCCTCCGGGGACAGCAAGCGGCAGCCGCCGCCATGACCAACGACCGACGCACCGCACTCGCCCGTCTCCGGGAGGCCGAGACAGCGCTGTCCAGCGCGGACGATCGCCGGGACGCGGTGGGGGGATACGACACCGCCGCCTACTTCTTCCACGAGGCCCATGTGCGCTGGCACCTGGGCGACCGGGAGAAGTCCATCGGCTCTCTGCGCCGTTCGAACGCCGCCCGCTCACCGCTGGAGCGGGAAGGCCGTCTGCACTGCCTCGGGGTGACCGCGCAACGGCAGCTTCGCATGCGTCACGTGGAAGCCGCGTGTGCCACTTGGGGCACATTCCTGGACAACCACCTGACGCTGTCCTCCGCACGGGGGGACAAGCACCTCAAGACGATGCTCAAGGCGCTGCCCGCCCATCGCGCTGTAGCAGGTGTGCGAGCGCTTGAGGAACGCGCCCGGCACGTGGCTGCCCTCAAGGCCGCCTGATCCGCACCACATTGCTGCCAGGCCGGGCCGGGTCAGGTCGTGGTGTGGGTCAGGTAGGCGGAGACGATGACGTTGGCCGTGTAGCTGCGGGTCCTGTGGTCGAAGGTGCCGCCGCAGGTGATGAGGCGGAGTTCGGCGCGGCCCGACCGGTGGGGGCCGTACGCCTGCTGGGCGTCGAAGCGGTCGCGGGTGAGGACCTGGACGTCGTCCACGGTGAACTCGGCGACCTTGCCGTCCTCGCGGGCCACCCTGACCCGCTCGCCGGGGGTGAGGGTGCTGACCTTGTAGAAGACGGCCGGGCGGGTCTCGGTGTCGACATGGCCCACCAGTACCGCGGTGCCGACGGCTCCGGGGGTGGCGCCGGCCGACCACCAGCCGACGGCACCCGCCTGGTCGAAGGGGGGCGGGTCGACGGCGCCGTCCCGGTCGAGTCCGCGGGCGACGACGGGGGCCTGGACCCCTATGCCGGGGATGTCGATGCGGCGCGGTCCCGCGTCACCCAACGGCGGTGCGGGGGGCGGGAGTTCGGCGTCCGGGGGGCGTCCGACGGCGGCCACGTCGCCGGTCGTGGGCGAGGAGATGCCGGGGTCGGGATCGGCCATCTGGCGGCCCCACAGCCAGAGTCCGAGCAGCAGCAGCGCCCAGGCCGTGCCGGTCAGCAGCCGTCCGGTGCCGGAGGCGCGTATGCGGTCGGACACGGCCGGCTCACCGGCCGCGGCGGCTCTTGCGGGCGCCGCGCAGCACGAAGGCGACCGCGGCGGCACCGGCCAGCAGCAGTCCGGTGACGGCATGTGCGGTGCCGGGTCCCTCGCGGTCGCCGTCCCCGGCGCCGGCGAGCTGACCGGACGAGGCCCCGCCGCCGCCCGCGCGGACCGGGGCGGTGGGGGAGGCGGGCGCGGACGGCCGGGCGAAGCCGTCGACGACCCTGATGTCACCCCGGGCCCTACGGTCGCCGCAGCTGATCCGCACGGCGTAGGCCCCCGCCTCCAGCGAGGTGCGGACCCGGGCCCGGCCGGAGAGGGTCCCGTCGGAGCCGCTGAGGCGGGCGTCGGAGACGAAGGCCGCGGAGACCGCGACGGCGCTCTCGACCCGGCAGCCCGTGACCCTCAGGGCGAGGTCACCGCCGGGCTCCGGGGCCGACGGGCTGATGGAGACGGTGCCGTCCGCCGCGTGGGCCGCCGGGGCGGTGGCGAGGGCGGTGAGCGGAGCCAGGACGACCAGGAGTCCGGTACCGAGAGTGACGCGAAGTGAACCCATCGTGAACCTCCAGATGTCTGGAGACTCCCCCGTGCGGCCGGACCACGCATCCCGGAGCGGGGTCCGGCTGGTCCGTACGGGTTGTTTCCGGGCCGATCAAGGTTTCGCGGGCCGCTCGGCCGGTCCGATCTTCCGACCGGTGGGGGGTCCGGCGGCCCATGTGCGGGGGGGCGGGCGGTCAGATCAGGTCCACCAGGTCCGCGATGGAGTCGACCACCTCGGACGGGCGGTACGGGAAGCCCTCGATCTGCGTGGGCCCGGTGAGCCCGGTCAGCACCAGGAAGGTGCGCATGCCCGCCTCGATGCCCGCGAGGACGTCGGTGTCCATCCGGTCGCCGATCATCGCGCTGGTCTCGGAGTGGGCGCCGATCGCGTTGAGGCCGGTGCGCATCATCAGCGGGTTGGGCTTGCCCGCGAAGTACGGCTGCTTGCCGGTGGCCTTGGTGATCAGCGCGGCGACGGCACCGGTGGCGGGGAGCGGGCCCTCGGCGGAGGGGCCGGTCTCGTCGGGGTTGGTGCAGATGAACCGGGCCCCGTCGTTGATCAGCCGGACCGCCTTGGTCATCGCCTCGAAGGAGTACGTCCGGGTCTCGCCGAGGACGACGTAGTCCGGGTCGTGGTCGGTGAGGATGTAGCCGATGTCGTGCAGCGCGGTGGTCAGTCCGGCCTCGCCGATGACGTACGCGGAGCCGCCGGGGCGCTGGTCGTCCAGGAACTCGGCGGTGGCGAGCGCCGAGGTCCAGATGTTGTCGACCGGCACGTCCAGGCCCATGCGGTTGAGCCGGGCGTGCAGGTCGCGGGCGGTGTAGATGGAGTTGTTGGTCAGGACCAGGAAGGGCTTGCCGGACTCACGGAGCTTCTTGATGAAGGCGTCGGCGCCGGGGATCGGCACACCCTCGTGGATGAGCACTCCGTCCATGTCGGTCAGCCATGACTCGATGGGCTTGCGTTCTGCCATGTGCGTCGATCACTCCTGGTGCGTGACGGATGGGCTGGGCGCCGGAACCACGGCGTACCGACGCCCCCCAGGGTAGCCAGCGCCCCCGTCGACCGGTTCAGCCGCCGGTCGCCGACTTCCAGGCGTCGACGTACCGGCTCAGCCGGGTGTCGATGTCGTTCCAGTCGGGCTCGAAGATCTCGACGCCGTCCATGATCCGGGTGAGGGCGATGGCGGTCTCGTCGGTGGCCTTGACGTCCTGGCGGGCGCTGAAGCCGCCGCCGATCTCGCTGACCTGCCGCTGGGCCTCGGGGGTGAGCATGAAGTCGAGGAGCTTCTTGCCGTTCTCGGTGTGCGGGGCGCCGCTGACCAGCCCGGCCGCGTAGGGCAGGGCGAAGGTGGTGGGCCGGCCGCCCTCGCGGGCCGGGAACCAGAGGCCGAGGTTGGGCATGGTGCGGGACTGGGCGTAGCTCATCTGGACATCGCCGTTGGCGACATGCAGTTCGCCCTTGTCGACCTTGGGGCCGAGCTTGCCGGTGGAGGCGGAGGGGCCGACGTTGTTGGCCTGGAGCTTGCCGAGGTACTCCATGGCGGGCTTCTCGCCGCCGAAGTCGTGCATGGCCTTGATGACGACGGCGGTGCCGTCACCGGCGATTCCGGGGGTGGAGTACTGGACCTTGCCCTTGTACGCCCCGTCGAGGAGTTCCTCCCAGGTCGTCGGGGCCTGCTTCAGCTCCTTCTTGTTGTAGACGAAGCCGAAGTAGTTGTTGACGACGGAGGTCCAGGTGCCGTCGGCGGCCTTGTCGGCGCCGTTGACCTGGTCCGCGCCGGCCGGGGCGTACTTCTGGAGCAGTCCCTTGCCGTCGGCCTGCTGGATGAACGGGGGCAGGGTCACCAGGACGTCGGCCTGGGTGTTGTTCTTCTCCCGGGCGGCCCGCTGGACCATCTCGCCGGAGCCGCCCTCCACGTACCGGACCTCGATCCCGGTCTCCTTCTCGAAGTCGGCGAAGAGCCGGTCGTACCAGCCGTCGCCGCTCTCGCCCTTGAGGCCGTCGGCGCTGTAGACGGTGACGACATCGGCGTCGGAGGCGGCGGAGCCGCCACCGCAGGCGGTGAGGGAACCGGCGAGGGCGAGGGCGCCGAGGGTCGCGGCGAGCGGCTTGAGGTGCGGTAGGGACATGGCGAGGTGCACTCCTCACGGAAGGGGAAGGACGGAACGGGGCGGACGGAAGGGGAAGGACGGAAGGGGAAGGACGGAACGGGGCGGACCGCGGTGGGGCGGCTGGGCTCACCGGTAGGAGGCGCGGGTGCGGATCCGGGAGACGGCGAGCAGCACGAGCAGGGTGGCTGTCATGAGGACGACGGCGAGGGCGGAGCCGGTGAACAGGGCGCCGCGGTCGGTGGCCGCGTAGATGAGGACCGGCAGGGGCGTCCAGTCGGGCGGGTAGAGCATCATCGTGGCGCTCAGCTCACCCATGGACAGGGCGAAGCAGAGACCGGCGGCGGCGGTGAGCGACGGCAGCAGCAGGGGCAGGCGGACCCGCCACAGGATGTAGCCGGGCCGGGCGCCGAGGGAGGCGGCGGCCTGCTCGTACGCCGGGTCGAGACGGGCGAGGGCGGCGGAGACGGACTGGTGGGCGAAGGCGGTGACGAGCACCGCGTGGGCGGCGACGACGATCCAGCGGGTGCCATTGAGCAGGAACGGCGGCTGCGAGAACGCCACCAGCACGGCGAGGCCGACCACCACCGAGGGCACGGCGACCGGCAGCACGAACAGGGCGTCCAGCACCCGGCGCGGACGGCGCGGCAGGGCGGAGGCGGCGAGCGCGGCCCAGGTCCCGGCGGCCAGCGCCAGCGCACTCGCCGCGAGGGCGGTGAACAGGCTGGTGGTGAGCGCCTGGAGGGCCTCGCCGCGGGTCGCGGCCCGGTAGTGGTCGAGGGTCAGGTCCGAGGGCAGGGCGCCGGACCAGTGGGTGGCGAGGGACGCGGCCAGCACCACCAGCAGGGGCAGCGCGAAGAGCGGCAGGAAGAGCACGAAGAAGACGGCCCATACGATCCGCCTCGCCTTGTCGCTATGCACCAGCACGGCGGCTCACCACCCGGTAGAGGGCGTAGAGCCCCACGGAGATCAGGACGTTGACGACGGCGACGACACAGGCGCCCGGGTAGTCGGACTCCAGGATCGCCTTGGCGTAGACGAGGGTCGGCAGGGTGGTGACACCCTTGGCGCCGGTGAACAGGACGATGCCGAACTCGTTGAGGCAGAGCACCAGCACGAGGCTGCCGCCGGCGGCCAGCGCCGGGAGCGCCTCCGGCAGGATCACCCGGCCGATGATCCGCGGCGCCCGCGCCCCCAGCGAACTGGCCGCCTCCAGTTGGGCGGTGTCCAGGTGCGAGAAGGCGGCGAGGAGCGGTCGTACGACGAACGGGGTGAAGAAGGTGATCTCCGCGAGGACCACGCCCCAGGGGGTGGTGAGGAACTGGAAGGGCCCTTCGGCGGCGCCCGTCAGGTCGGTCCACAGCCCGTTGGCCATCCCCACCGAGCCGTAGACGAACAGCAGGGCGAGGGTGATCAGGAAGGACGGGAAGGAGAGGAACACGTCGATGAACTTCGACACCGCCCGCGCCCCGGGGAACGGCACGAACGCGATGACCAGCGCGAGGACGAAGCCGAGGACCAGACAGCCGGCGGTGGAGGCGAGCGCCAGCCAGACGGTGGTCCACAGCGCCTCCCGGAAGGCGGCGGAGGCGAAGACGTCCGCGTACGGCTCCAGCGAGGTGCCCCCGGAGTCGGGCTGGAAGGACTGCTGGACGACGAGGGCGAGGGGGTAGAGGAAGACGAGGGAGAGCAGGGCGACGGGGGGCAGGGCCCAGAGCCAGGCGCGTGAGGCGCGCACCGTCCTCGTGGTGCCCGGGCGCCTTGCCGGACCCGGCATCTCCGGGGTGACCGGCGTTTCCGTGGGGTGCTCCGTGGCGCTAGCCATGTTCGTCCGTCCCGGCCGGCAGGAGGACCGCGTCCTCGGGTGCGAAGTGCAGGCCGACCCGGTCGCCGAGGGCGGGTGGCTCCCGCAGTTCCCGCAGGTCCGCCATCACCCGGTGCCCGGCGACATCGACGTACAGTCGGTGGGTCGCGCCCCGCCACTGCACCTCCGCCAGGGTCCCGGACAGCAGGTTGGGTCCGTCGCCGAGCCCGACGAGATGCGGCCGTACGCACAGGGTGGCCCGCGCGCCCGGCACGGCCCCCGCGGTGTCGGCCTCCAGCTCGGTGCCGGCGAAGGCCACCCCGCCCGGGACCACCGTCACCGGCAGCAGATTGGCGTTGCCGACGAAGTCCGCCGTGAACGCGTTCGCGGGCGCCCGGTACAGCTCGCGCGGTGTCCCCAGGGCCCGCAGCCGGGCCTTGTCCATCACGGCGATCCGGTCGGCGAGGGTGAGCGCCTCGACCTGGTCGTGGGTGACGTAGAGGATGGAGACCTCCGGCAACTCCCGGTGCAGCCGGGCGAGTTCGGCGAGCATCCCGGAGCGGAGCCGGGCGTCGAGCGCGGACAGCGGCTCGTCCAGGAGGAGCACGTCCGGCCGGATGGCGAGGGCCCGCGCGATGGCGACCCGCTGCTGCTGGCCGCCGGACAGCTCCCGGGGGTGGCGGCGCGCGTAGGCCGCCATGCCGGTCAGCTCCAGCGCCTCGGCGACCCGCGTCCGTACCTCGGCCTTCGGGGTGCGGCGGGCCTTGAGCCCGAACGCCACGTTGTCCTCGACCCGCAGATGCGGGAAGAGCGCGTACTGCTGGACGACCATCCCGATGCCGCGCGCGTGCGGCGGCAGCCCCGTCACGTCCCGGTCGCCGAGGAAGACCCGTCCGGAGACGGGGCGGACGAACCCGGCGACCGCCCGCAGCGCGGTCGTCTTGCCCGAGCCGGACGGCCCGAGCAGCGCCATCACCTCGCCCGGGGCGACGGTGAGGTCCAGGGCGTCCAGGACGACCTGGCCGTCGTAGGCGACCGTGACCGAGTCGAAGCGGATGCCCATCAGCCGGCCGCCTCGCCCAGCGGGGCTGGCAGGGCGGGTGCGGGTGCGGGGGGTGCGGGGGGTGCGGGGGGTGCGGGTGTGGGCAGGGTGAGTGCGGGCAGGTCGGCGACCGAGTCGATGACGTGTCCCGCGCCGGCCGCGCGCAGGGCGTCCTCGCCGTGCGCGCCGGTACGCACCCCGACGACCAGGCCCGCTCCGGCACGGACGCCGCTGAGCATGTCGTAGGAGGTGTCTCCGACGACTGCGATCTGGCGTACGTCGGCGGCGGCGCCGGTGCGCAGGAACGCCTGGAGGACCATGTCCGGGTACGGCCGTCCTCGGCCCCCGGCGTCGGCCGGGCACAGGGTGAGCGCGGCCAGGTCCCGCCAGCCGAGCGCGGCCAGGACGGCGTCCTGGGTGACCCGGGAGAAGCCGGTGGTGAGGACGACGGTACGGCCGGCCGCGCGCAGTTCCTCGACGGCCTCGCGGGCGCCGGGCACGGGCGCGATGTGACCGGCGTCGACGAGATCGCCGTACGCCTGCTCGAAGGCGGTGTTGGCGCGCTGGGCGAGATCCTCGTCGGCGAACAGGTGCCGGAAGACGGAGATCTTCGACTCGCCCATGGTGGCGCGGACGTAGTCGAGTTGCGCGGTGTGGTCGGGGCTGCCCGGTTCGACGCCGAGGGTGGCGGCGGCCCGGGAGAAGGCCCGCTCGACCAGTCCGCCGTCGGCGACGGTGGTGCCGGCCATGTCGAGCACGATCAGGCGTATGCCGGGGGTGTCGGTGGTCGGGGTGCGCATGGTCGTGGCTTTGGCCTTGGCTTTCGCGGGCGTGGTCGTGGCTTGCCTGGTCGTGGCTTGCCTGGTCGTGGCTTGGCTGGTCGTGGTCGTGGCTTGTTCGGTCGGGTGCCGCGTGGTCATGTGCTGTGGGGTCGGGTGCCGCGTGGGCATGTGTTGTGGGGGCATGTGCTGTCACCAGTCCAGGGCGTCGGCGGTCGTCTCGGCGATCGCGGGCGAGCAGGTCATCCCGCGTCCGCCCGGACCGGTCACCAGCCACACCCCGTCCCGCACCCGCTGCCGGTGCACGACCCGGCCCGGCTCCGCGCACTGCGCGTACACGCCCGCCCAGCGGCGCCGGATCCTCGGCAGCGGCCGGCCGAGGACCGCCGCGGCGACCTCGGCGAGATGGTCGTAGGGATCCTCGACGGTGTCGAAGGCGAAGGGGTGCTCGTACTCATGGGTGTCTCCGACGGTCAGCGAGCCGTCGGCGCGCTGCACCAGCAGGAGTTGCATACGGTGTTCCGCGGCCGTCGGGGGCTGCGGCTGCCCTGCGCTCAGCGCGTCCAGGGCGGGTGAGGCGTAGGCCGGGTAGTAACGGAAGCTGTCGGCGTCGGCGACCGAGGTCGTCAGCGGGGTGTCCAGCGGGTCGGTCTGCATCATCTGGAGCCGGACGCGGCGTACCGGCAGGTCGGGGCCGGCCAGTTCGCGGACCAGGCCGCCGAGCCAGGCGCCGGTGCACAGGACGACCGTGTCGCCGTGGTGGGTGTCGCCGTGGTCGTCACGCACGGCCCGCTCGCCGACCACCTCGCGGACCTCGCGGCCGGGCAGGAAGGTGTAGTTCGGGTGGCTCAGGAGCGCCGCGCGCAGGGCCCGTTGGGCGGTACGGGGCTCCACGGCGGCGTCCCGCTCGCAGTGCAGGGCCGCGTCGAAGTCGCCGCGCAGGGCGGGATTGAGGGCGCGGGCCTCCTCGGGGTCGAGGAGCCGGTACCCGCGGGAGGCGGCGTCCGTACGGGCCAGCGCCGCCTCGGCCACGGCCCGTTCGAGGGGGCCGCGGACGACGGTCAGCGAGCCGTTGGGGCGGAAGCCGAGGGCCGGGACCCGGCCGCCGATCTCCTCCCACAGTTCGCGGGCCCGCAGCGCGGTCTCCAGTTCCGGTCCGGCGGCGCGACCGCCCACCCAGACCAGTCCGAAGTTGCGCACCGAGGCGCCGCGCGCCTCCGCCTCGCGTTCGATCTGTACGACCTCGTGGCCGCGTTCCACTGCGTGCCAGGCGTGCATGGTGCCCAGCACCCCGGCTCCGACGATTATCACTCTCACGGCGGCAACGCTCCTCGCGCTCGGCGAACCGGAGGGGTCCGGCTGTCTACGAGAGCGTGAACTGGGCATCACGTTAGGGCTAGACCCGTTACCGTTTTGTTATGCTACGCGGGTGCGCGTGAGGGTGTCGTTTTCAGCCCTGCAAGTGGGTCGTGAAGGAGAAGCGGTCTCCTCGGTAGAGGGAGCGGACGCGTTCCAGCGGGGCGCCCTCGGTGTCCCGGGAGACCCGGTGGATCAGCAGCATCGGCAGTCCCGGGGGTGTCCCCACCAGCAGGGCCTCGCGGGGCGTGGCCAGTACCGTCTCCAGCCGTTCGTCGGCGTCGCCGAAGCCGATGCCCCGGGTGTGGAGGTAGTCGTAGAAGGAGGAGTCGGGTTCGAAGTCGGTATCCAGCCGGGGCACGCGCGCGACGGCGATGTAGGTGCTCTCCAGGCCCACCCGCTCGTCGTCCGCGAGCAGCACCCGCTCCATGTGCCAGACCGGTTCCCCGCGCCGCAGCCCCGTCTCCGCGGCGAGCGCGTCGGGGCACGGGAAGCGGTCCATGGTGACCAGGTTCCGGCCCGGGGCACGTCCCTGGCGCCGTACGCCCTCGGTGTAGCTGGCGAGGGAGAGCGGCTGCTCCAGCTTGGGGCCGGCGACGACGGTGCCCCGGCCCCGGCGGCGGAGCTTGCCCTCCAGGAGGAGTTCGCGCAGTGCCTGGCGGACGGTCTCGCGGGCGACGTCGTAGCGCTCGGAGAGATCGCGCTCGGTGGGCACCGGGTCCCCCTCGCTCATCCCCTCCACCAGTTGGTCCAACCGTGCCTTGACCGCGTAGTACTTGGGAATTCTGCCGTGCTCCGGGATGCCCTGGCGGACGGGGGCGCCGGGGGCCTGGTCGTTCGGGTAGTCCACCTGGGGATCGTGCCAGACGCGGGTGACGGGGTGGGACGGGGTGGGACGGGGTGTCTGGGGGGGGCTGGGCTCAGCGGCGGCGGCGACGGGCCAGGAGGAGGGCGACGCCGGACGCGAGGAGGGCGAGGGTCAGGCCGAGGGCCTGGTTCGGGGAGCCCAGTCCGGTACGGGCCAGTTCCTCGGCGAGGGTGGTGGGGCGGTCCGGGGAGGGGGTGGGGGCGAGGGTGCCGGAGCCGGGGTGGGTGCCGGGGTCGGGAGCGGGGTCGGTGCCGGGGTCGGTGCCGGGGTCGGTGCCGTCGGCCGTGTCGGAGCGGGGCTCCGTCCCGGACTCGGGGCGGGAGGCGGTCTCGTCGGGGCCGGTGCGGACGACGGTGAACCGGTAGTCGTTGGACTCCCCCACCCAGTCGCCGTCGTCGTCCTGGCGCTGGACGACCGCGGCGGCGGCGGTGATCTCGTTGGCCACGGCGTCGGAGGTGAGGGAGAGGCGCACCTTGACGCGGGTGGTGCGGCCGGGGGCGACGCTGAACCCGGCGAACTTCCCCGCCTCGAAGACGCCGACCAGCTCGTCCTCGTCGGTCGACTCGAACCGTACGGGGTGCGGTCGCCGCCCCTCGTAGAACTCCAGCCTCGGCTGAGCGGCCGTCAGCTCACGCTGCTCGTCCACGAGGACGACGACGGGGTAGATGCCGGAGCAGGTCCGGTCGGTGGTGTTGGTGACATCGACGTACCAGGTGCCGAACCCCCCACCGGCGAGATAGGTGTCGGGACCGCCGTGCACCCGGGTGCGGAGCGGGAAGTCCCGGCCGTCCGACGCGGCGCAGGCGGGCGCGGGGGTGGGGGCGGCGGCCTGGGCGGGGGCGGCGGCGAGGGGGGTGACGGCGGTGAGGGAAGTGAGGGTGGTGAAGGCGGTGAGGGTGAGAGCGGCGGGGACCAGTCGCATGACCACATCACCGTGCGGGGCGGGGCCGAGCGCAAGCCGCCACCCCCGGGGGCGGGCCGGGTCCGCCCGGACGGCCCGCCTTCATTGCCCCGCTCGGCCCTGTCCGTCCCCGGCTCCGTATGTACCTCAGCCGTCTCCCCGCGCCTCTCTCCGGGTCTCCCTCCGCGTCTCCCCCCGCGTCTCCCTCCGGGTCTCCGTCCTGGTCTGCCCCGCGGGCCTACCCGTGCGCCTGTCCGTGCCCGAACAGCGGCCCCAGCACCAGTTGGGCCGCCCCTTCCGCGACCCCTCGCTCACCGCCGGAGGCGATCCGCACGGGCACCCCGCCCTCGGGGCTGAGGCCGGAGCCAGCGCCGGAGCCGGAGCCGAAACCAAGGCCGCGCCCGCGCCCGCGGCCCTGCCCCTGTCCGATCCCCTGCCCGTGCGCGTGCCGGGGATCGCCTCCGCCCTCCCGCCGGGCCCGTGCGTCCAGTACCTCCGTCACTCCGCGCACGAACACCTCCGGTGCGGCGGTGACCGTCCGTCCGCCCAGCAGCACGAGGTCGATGTCGAGCAGTGCGACCAGGTTCGCGGCCCCGACCCCCAGCACGCGCGCGGCCTCCCCCAAGTCGCCCCGCCGTACCGCCGCCAGACACAGCGCCTCCACGCACCCGCGGTTGCCGCAGGAGCACTCGGGTCCGTCGAGCTGGACGACCTGGTGTCCGAACTCCCCCGCCCCGGTCCGCGCCCCCCGGTGCACGGCCCCGTCGAGCACCAGCCCCGCCCCGAGACCGGTACCGAGATGGAGGTAGGCGAACGACGACCGTGGCACGAACGCCGGTGCCGTGCCGCCGACCGCGAGCCGCAGGGCCGCCGCGTTGGTGTCCTTGTCCACCACCACCGGCAGCCCGAGCCGCTCACCCAGCGCGTCCCGCAGCGGAAAACCGTCCCACTCGGGGAACCCGGTGACGCGATGGAGCACACCCCGGCGGTGATCGAGCGGCCCCGGCAGGGCCACCCCGACCCCCAGCAGCGTGCGGGCCGCTCCGGCCGCCTCCGCCACCTCCGCCACCGCTGCCTCCACGGCCGCCGGTACGGCTTCGGCCCCCGTCCCCGCCGTCAGGGCCAGCGGCCGGGACGTCTCCCGGACGACGGTCCCGGTGAGGTCCACGAGCACCGCGCGCAGGGCGTCCCGTTCGAGGTGGGCCCCGACAGCGTGCCCGGCGCCGGGCACCAGGCGCAGGACGGTACGGGGTTTGCCCCCGGTCGACCGGCGGTGGCCGGCCTCGGTCGCCAGGCCGTCGGCGCGCAGCCGGGCGGTGATCTTACTGACGGCCTGGGGGGTGAGCCCGGTCCGTTCGGCGAGCTTGATCCGGGTCATGCCGTCGGTGCCGGCCGTGCGGAGCAGATCGAGCACGAGGGCGGTGCTGTGGCTGCGCGGGGCGAGCGGACCGGCCCCTCCGGCACGGGCGCGGAACCCGGTCCCCCGGTCCGGGGCCACGCCCCCGCTGCCGCCGTTCGCTTCGTCGCCCATCGCCCCGCCGCCCTCCGGTCCCGCGTCCGTCCACCCCCTCATTCTCCCCTGTGCTTGCACTTTGGCAACGGCGTTGCCAAAGTGGGTCCATGACTGGCAAGCCTGGCACCCCCCTCCGCGTAGGTCTGGTCGGTTACGGCCTCGCGGGCTCCGTCTTCCACGCCCCGCTGATCGCCGCGACCGAGGGGCTGGTCCTGGACACGGTGGTCACGGCCAACCCCGAGCGGCAGGAACAGGCCCGCGCCGAGTTCCCGGACGTACGCACCCTGCGTACCGTGGACGAACTCTTCGAGCGCGCCGACGAACTCGACCTCATCGCCCTCGCCTCGCCCAACCGCACCCATGTCCCGCTCGCCACCGCCGCCCTCACGTCCGGACTGCCGGTCGTCGTGGACAAGCCGATCGCGGGCACGGCGGCCGAGGCACGTGAGCTGGCCGCCCTCGCGGACCAACGGGGCCTGCTGCTCTCGGTCTTCCAGAACCGCCGCTGGGACAACGACTTCCTCACCCTGCGCAAGCTGCTCTCGGACGGTGAGCTGGGCGACGTATGGCGCTTTGAATCCCGCTTCGAACGCTGGCGCCCCCAACTCAAGGGCGGCTGGCGCGAATCCGGCGACCCCACAGAGATCGGAGGTCTGCTGTACGACCTCGGCAGCCATGTCGTGGACCAGGCGCTGGTCCTCTTCGGCCCGGCCGCCTCGGTGTACGCCGAGTCGGACATCCGCCGCCCCGGGGCCCGTACGGACGACGACACCTTCATCGCCCTCACCCACGCCAACGGGGTCCGCTCCCATCTGTACGTCTCCGCCACCACCGCCCAGCTCGGCCCCCGCTTCCGGGTGCTCGGCTCGTCCGCCGGCTATGTGAAGTACGGGCTCGACCCGCAGGAAGCCGCCCTGCGCGAGGGCAGACGCCCCGGCGCAGCCGACGGGGACGGGGCGTGGGGCGTGGAGCCCGAGGCGCTGTGGGGCCGGGTCGGCTCCGGAGAGAGCCCGCTGACCGGGGGCGGCCGGGTCGAGCCGACGCTGCCGGGCGACTATCCCGCCTACTACGCCGCCGTGGCCGCCGCCCTGCGCGACGGTGGCGCCAACCCGGTGACCGCGCTGGAGGCCGCCGCCGCCCTGGACGTACTGGAAGCGGCCCGGCGTTCGGCGCGCGACGCGGTGGCGGTGACGCTGTGACGCTGTGACCGCCGAGCTGACCCCGGCCATCCATGAGCTGGAGGGGCAGGAACGGCGCCTGGTCTTCCGTACGTTCACCCATGACGACGCCTGGATCGACCGCAAGCGGCGGGTGGTGGAGCGGTACGGTTCGGCGTCGTACCTGGTCGGCGCCCGCTGCCGGGCCAAGGGCACGACCTTCGAGGAGTCCTCACCACTCGACCCGGACCACTGCACGGCACACGGCGGTTCGTTCCCGATCACCGTGGCGGAGATCGGCGTCATCGGCTCTGAGACGGGCGCGGCCGATTTCCGGCCAAGTCCAGGCCCCCGGGACTACCCGGGCCGTCCCTCCCGTTGGCACCCGCGTACCGGTGCACCGCGCCGGTCGTTGACCGGTCGCCCCATCGGTCGTCGAGCCCCGGAGGAACGGATCCGATGAACGCCACGGAACCGCAGCACACAGCCGCACCGGACGCCCTGGCCGCTCTCAAGGAGCGGGTCGGGCGGTACGGCATCTGGAGCATCGGCCTGCGCTCGGAGGAGCCGGGCCGCCGCGCCGAGGTGAACGAGTCCGCCGCCGAACTGGAGGAACTCGGCTTCGGCGCGCTGTGGCTCGGCAGCAACACCTCGGCGGCCAACGCCGCGCCCCTCCTCGCCGCCACCCGGTCGGTGACGGTCGCCACCAGCGTCCAGAACATCTGGCAGCACGACGCCACCGCCTCCGCCGCGGCCTCGGCCGAGCTGGAGAAGAGCCACCCCGGCCGCTTCCTGCTCGGCCTGGGCGTGGGCCACGCCCGGCTGGTGGACGGCTACCGCCGCCCGTACGGGGCACTGGTCGCGTACCTCGACGCCCTGGACGCGGCCGGGCTGCCCGCCGAGCGGCGGGTCGTCGCGGCGCTCGGCCCGAGGACGCTCAAGCTGACCGCGGA
Organism: Streptomyces sp. NPDC091377; assembly: GCF_044757045.1. Taxonomy (NCBI): domain Bacteria; kingdom Bacillati; phylum Actinomycetota; class Actinomycetes; order Kitasatosporales; family Streptomycetaceae; genus Streptomyces; species Streptomyces sp. NPDC091377. The sequence continues at coordinate 661,077 of NZ_JBIVUE010000002.1, forward strand.
ACGGACCGCGGGCACGATCCCGTACCTCGTCACCCCGGAACACACCGCGAGCGCCCGCGAGATCCTGGGCGCGGCCCCGCTGCTCGCCCCGGAGCTGAAGGTGATCCTCGACGCGGACCCGGCGGCGGCCCGCGCACTGGCCCGTGAGCGGCTGGCGCCCTATCTGGGCCTGCCCAACTACACGAACAACTTCCTCCGGCACGGCTTCACCGAGGACGACTTCACCGACGGCGGCAGCGACCGTCTGGTGGACGCGGTCTTCGCCTGGGGCGACGACACCCGCCTGCGCAGCCGCATCGACGCCTTCCTGGAGGCAGGCGCGGACCACGTGGCCCTCCAACTGATCGACCCGTCCCCCCGGGACACCCTCCCGCGCCCAGCCTGGCACCACCTGTCCACCCTACTGACCTGACCCACCCCTCCACCCCGCCCACCGAAACCCCCCAGGGGCGCGGGGAACTGCGCGACCAACCACCCCCGACCCGCAGCCACAAACACCCCGCACCCCCCGGCACCCAAAGCCCCCCTCGTGGAACGCTTACGCGTTCACAAGCCGCTGCCGCTGCCTCCCCAGCCCCTCGACCTCCAGCTCCACCACATCCCCGCCCCGCAGATACGGCTTGGGCTCGGGCTGCCCGAGGGCAACCCCCGCGGGCGTACCGGTGTTGATGACGTCACCGGGGTAGAGCGTCATGAAGTGACTGAGATACCGCACGACCTCACCCACCGGGAAGATCTGCTGGGCCGTCGTACCGTCCTGCTTCAACTCCCCGTTCACCCACAACCGCAGCGAGAGTGCCTGCGGGTCCGGCACCTCGTCCGCCGTCACCAGCCAGGGCCCGAGCGGATTGAAGGTCTCGCAGTTCTTGCCCTTGTCCCAGGTGCCGCCCCGCTCGATCTGGAACTCCCGCTCGGACACGTCGTGCGCCACCGCGTACCCGGCGACATGGGTGAGCGCGTCCTCGGCGGACTCCAGGTAGCGGGCCGTACGGCCGATGACGACGGCCAGTTCGACCTCCCAGTCCGTCTTCTCGGACCCGCGCGGCACCAGCACGTCGTCATGGGGGCCGACGACGGTGTCCGGCGCCTTGAAGAAGAGCACCGGTTCGCTCGGCGGCTGGGCCCCGGTCTCACGGGCGTGGTCGTGGTAGTTCAGCCCGATGCACACGATCTTGCCGATCCGCCCCACCGGCGGCCCGATCCGCAACCCGTCCGCATCCAACACCGGCAGCCCACCGGCCGCGGCACCCGCCCCCGCACCGGCACCCGCCCCCGCACCGACACCGGCACCCGCACCGGCACCCGCAGCGGCAGCGGCACCCGCACCGGCCGCCTCGCGGATCCGGCCGAGCGCGGCGTCGTCGGAGAGCAGCGCCCCGTCGATGTCGGGCACCAGCCCGGACAGATCGCGCAGCACCCCGTCGGCGTCCAGCAACGCGGGCCGCTCCGCCCCGGCCGTACCGACTCGCAGCAGCTTCATGGTCCTCATCTCCCTTGATCACGGGCACTCCGCCGACGTGTGCGGACATCGGAGGACTGGTCGATCCTCCAAGGTCGAGGTCCACTCCGCAATACCCGGTTCATCCACTGGACTCGGAGACCGGGGGCCGATGGAGCGCGGCCCGCTCGATCGCGCTCCACGCCGTACTGGTCACGACGTACAGCGCGGCGGCCAGCGGCACGACCGCCACGGTGACCAGGGTGAGGAAGGACATGAACGGCAGCACCTTGCCGACCGCCGCGAGCCCGAGCCCCGGCACCCGCTCACCCCCACCACCGGCCGCGCCCACCTCGGCCATGACACCCCCGCTCCGGGCGGTCATCCGCTTGGTCTGTACGGAGCTGAACGCGGCGACGACCGTCACGAGCACGAAGAGGCCGAGGTACACCAGCCCCGCCGGACCGAGGAGCCCGTCCGCGGCCAGCGCGTCGAACCACCGGTCCCCGAGGGGCGCGCCAAGCAGTTCATGGGTCAGCAGTCCATTGGCGGAGCCGCCGACGGTGGGGCTGGAGAAGACGTGGTAGAGGACGAAGAACGCGGGGAGTTGCAGCAGCCCGGGCAGCAGACCGGCGAGCGGGGACACGTTCTCCTTCCTGTGGAGTTCCAGCACCGCCCGCCGGAGCCGTTGGGGATCGCGGCGGTGGCGCTCGCGCAGTTCGGCGAGGCGCGGCTGGAGCCGGGCCCGTGCCTTCTGGCCGCGCGCCGCGGCCCGGGACAGGGGGTGCACCAGCAGCCGTACGAGCAGGGTGAGCAGGACGATCGCGGCGGCTGCCGCGGAGGTGGCGAAGAGGGGCTGGAGCAGTTCGGCGAGCTGTTCGACCAACTGCGCGAAGACGGACATGGGTGAGCCCTCCGGGGGTCTCGTCGTGCCGGGAGCACCGGGGTCAGCGGTGCGGGAAGGACGGCATGACGACCCACGCGGGGCACGGAACGTACGAGATCAGGCGGGTGGTGCTGCCCTACGCGACGGTCGTCGGCAGGGCGTGTCCGGGCGCTCTGGGGCGTCTTCGCCCCTTCGCGTCGGGGTCTCGCTGCGGCAGGAAGGCCGTACGCCGCCTGCGGTCCCGAAGTGCCGTGCGCACGCGCGTCGGTGGCACGGCGGGGGCGCGGCGCGAGCCGATCAGCGAGCAGACGGCGAGCGCGGTCCCGGCCACGGCGGTGACGCTCACGGCGAGCGCGAGGGCGCCGAAGAGCCCACCGGTGTCGAGCAGCGCGAGGGAGAACAGCGAGAACAGCGAGAACAGCGAGAGGAGGACGAGGAGGCGGACGTAGAAGGGGACGGAGAGGGGGACGGAGAGGGAGCGCGGACTCCGCGCGCGCTCATCCCCACGGCACACCCGTACGTACGTCGGCATCACGACCGGCCCCCCTCTCTTCTCACCTGCCCGGTCACTCGGCCCTGGCTGCGGCTTCCGTCTCGATCGGCTGGAGCAGTCGCCTCGGCGTGAGCAGGGCGCGGCTGACCGGATCGGCCGGATCGGGGTTCAGACCCGGTCCCGGCACCATCTCAACGTCCGGCACCGGCACCACGGTTCCGCAGACGGGACATTCGCCGTACGAGCCGAGTTCGGTGCCGCAGGCGGCGTGCCGGAAGTGGCGCAGGACGGCCTGCCCGTTGTGCTCGACGCTCCAGAGGGCCAGCGAGCGCAGGACGGGCCACAGGCCGATGCCGCGCTCGGTGAGGACGTACTCCTCGCGCGGCGGTGACTCCTGGTACCGGCGCTTTTCGAGGAGGCCCTCGCTGGTCAGCGCCTGGAGGCGGGTGGCGAGGACGGCGCGCGGGATGCCGAGGTGGACGAGGAAGTCGTTGTAGCGCCGGACGCCGTAGAGCGCGTCGCGGATGACGAGCAGGGTCCAGCGCTCGCCGACCAGCTCCAGCGCGCGGGCGATCGTGCACTGCTGCTGGGTGTAGTCCTTGCCGAGAGCCATGGCATCCACTGTAGCGACTTTCCCCCGGGTTGGTTCAATGACCGAACCTATGGTGCTACGGTGCCGACATGGATAGGTTCACTGAACGAACCGTAGAGCAGGCGACAGAGCCCGCACCCGGGCAGGGACCTGAAGGGGGACGGCCCCCGGGGGTGAACCCCCGGGCCACCCTGGCGCTGACCAGCGCCGCGACCGCCCTGGCCCTCATGACGTACACGGCGCCGATGGTGACGCTCGCGGACACGGCGGCGGATCTGCACACCCCGCAGTCGGCGCAGGCGTGGCTGCTGAACGGCACCCCGCTGGGCCTGGCGGCCCTGCTGCTGGTGGCCGGCACGCTGGCCGACGACCACGGCCGCCGCCGGGTCTTCCTGCTGGGCACCCTGGGTCTCGGCCTGACGACGCTGCTCGGCGCCGCGGCGAGCACGACCTGGCAGTTCACCCTGGCCCGGGTGGCGCAGGGCGCGGCGAGCGCGGCGCTGCTGGCGAGCGCGCTGGGCCTGATCGCGCACGCGTTCCCGGACGCGCGGGGCCGGGTACGGGCGACGGGGACGTGGGGCGCGTTCGTGAGCGGCGGCATAGCGGTGGGCCCGCTGCTGAGCGGGGCGCTGCCGCACTGGCGGTGGGTGTACCTGGTGCTGGGCGCGGGGGCGCTGGTGGTGGCGGGACTGGGACTTCGTACGTTGACGGAGTCCCGTTCCCCGAGGGGCGCGCGGCCGGATCTGCTGGGCGCGGTGACGTTCGCGTCGGCGCTGGTGGCGCTGATCGCGGCGCTGACGCTGGGCCGGGACGGCTGGCTGCGGGCGCCGGTGGGGTGGCTGCTGCTGGCGGCGGTGGTGTCGGCGGGGGCGTTCGTGGTGGTGGAGCGCCGGGTGCGGGCGCCGATGATCGATCTGTCGCTGCTGCGGCGCCCGGAGTTCCGGGTGTCCTCGGCGGGCGGGCTGTTCATGGGGCTCGCGGTGATCGGACTGTTCAGTTTCCTGCCGACGGTGATGCAGCGGACGTTCGGGCTGTCGCCGCTGATGACGGCGTTGCTGTTCCTGCTGTGGTCGGGGCTGTCGTTCACGGTCGCGCTCCAGGCCCGTCATCTGTCGGGCCGGGTGTCGCCGCGCCACCGGTTGGCGATCGGCTTTGTGCTGCATCTGGTGGGCGTACTGACCATGCTGGGCGCGTTCGCCCCCGGCGCGGACTCCTGGGCGCGGCTGCTGCCCGGGCTGGTCCTGGGCGGTGTCGGGGGCGGTCTGCTGAACGCGGCCCTGCCCCTGCTGGCGGTGGAGTCGGTGCCGGCGGGGCGGGCGGCGATGGGGTCGGGTGCCCAGCAGACGGTGCGCTATGTGGGTTCGTGTGCGGGCGTGGCCCTGACGATCGCGCTGGGGACGGCGTCCGGGGGCGGGATGGACGTGGCGCTGCTGGTGTCCGCCGGGCTGGCGGGGCTGGGGGCGCTGAGCGTGGGACGGGGCAGGAGAGCGCTCACCTCGGGCGCAGGGAGGTGAGCTTGCCCCAGAGGATCAGCCGGTGGGCGGAGCTGTACTCCGGGGTGCGGGTGGTGAGGGGGAGGTAGGGCCTGTCGTTCGGATCATCCCGGCGTCGCGGGGTCTGGCCCGCGGATCTGCGGCGTTGTCGTCGGTTGCCGGCGTCGGGGTGGGACCCGCACGGCAAGGGGAACGGCGCGAGGTCTCCGGAGCGGGGCGGTGGCCTCTTGGGAGTGGGTCTGCCCACCGGGCGGCGGTCCGGTGGGCGCTCGGCAGTACGGTGTCATGCATGCGCCCCGACACGCCTGCCGAGAACGTCGACCATCCCGCCGAGGCGGCCCGCCTGGAGCGGACCGCCGACCTGTACCCGGAGGATGCCGAGGCCCTGTTGCTGAGGGCCGCCGCACACCGTGAACTGTCCGGCGACCGCCCCGCCGCCACGGCTCTCTACGACCGTCTGCTCGCGTCGGCGACGACGCTGGACCACCCGCACCTGGTGCGCGCGCTGAAGGCGTCGAACCTGTGGGAGTACGGGCATGAGGCGGAGGCGAGGGCGATCATCGAGGGCCTGCGGGCGGCGGCGCCGAGGGACCCGGCGTCGTGGGTGATCGTCGCGGAGGCGCTGGAGGCGCACGACGAGTTGGAGGCGGCGCAGGAGGCGTTCACGCAGGGGGTGACGGTACTGGTGGGCGAGGCGGACGTCCCACCGCGACCGACGCACCCGCTCCTCTTCGGCCGGCACAGAGTCCGCCGCATGCTGGGCCTCGCGCACGACGCGTGGGACACCCTGGCGGACACCCTGCACTCGATGCCGGTGTCGCTGGACGAACTCCACGACCCGAAACGCGTCTGGTCCCTGGGGTCGGACAACCCGGCGGAACTGGCGGCGGAGATCTCCCGCCTGCGGGCCGAACTGGGCGCCTACCGGGAGGCCCTGTCCCGCCCGTACCCGGTGGCGGTCCTGCACTGGCCGACCCGGGAACTGACGGAACTGCTGGCGGCGTACCCGGACCTGGAGACGGAGTACCCGTCCCACGAGCACCACCTGTCGACCATAGAGGCGTCCCTGCGCGAACTCGCCTCCTCCGGCACCCCGAACCTCGGCATCGTGACCGGCACCCTCCCGTCCTACGAAGCCTTCGCCGCCTCGGAAGCCGCCTCCCCCACCGACCCCGCCCTCCTCCCCCAGTACGCCACCACCCTCGCAGCCCGAGGCCGCGCCACCCCCTGGCCCCCGGAACCGACAACGACATGCTGGTGCGGGTCGGGGAGGAGTTATGGGGGGTGCCACGGCTAAGACATATACAACCGAACGATGCGGAGCAGGGTTACTTGGGGGGCATGTGGCCGAGGCAGCGGACTGGGAACAACCACCGGCTGGCATCTATGAACGGCTAATCACTCAAAGCGTCCAGGACGACCTCGACCGGCTCCAAGCTCTTGGGTGGAAATCGATCGACAGCGAGGTCAGCGTCGAATCCACACCTCATGTGCTGGCGCGCCATATCGGCGAGACTGTGGCACGGACATTGAGTCAACTCCCGCATGGGCAGCAAGTCGCCGCCGCGAACCGCGTCTTGAAGTCGCTGGCCTCGGTCACCACCGACAGAGATCTGACAGAGGCCCTCAGCACCATCATCGATGGACCTAGACAACTCCTGGCCCTCGCGGAGCAGGAAGCCCCAGGTGTCTACGCAGTTCGGCCACTCACCCCGCTCTCTGAGACCGCACTCATCACCAACTCCCCCGAAGATCCCAGCCTCGGCAGTGAACTACGAGCCGAGTTAGCAACGGCCAACCGCGTCGATCTGCTGTGTGCCTTCGTCAAGTGGCACGGCCTGCGCATCTTGGAAGACTCGCTGCGCGCAGCAAAGGAGCGCGGTGTCCCCATCCGCGTCGTCACCACCACGTACATCGGTGCCACCGACCGCCAAGCGCTCGATCGTCTGGTGCGTGACTTCGGGGCTCAGGTGAAGGTCAACTATGAGACTCGTTCGACTCGTTTGCACGCCAAGGCATGGCTGCTTCGACGGGACAGTGGATTCGACACGGCGTATGTCGGTAGTTCCAACCTTTCCAAGGCTGCCCTGCTTGATGGCTTGGAATGGAATGTACGCCTGTCATCAATCGCTACTCCAGCCGTACTGAACAAATTTGAGGCGACCTTCGACGCCTACTGGAACGACAGTACCTTCGAGTTGTACAACCCTGAAACGGATCAGGAGCGTCTCGATTTGGCGCTCGCCCGAGCCGGTGGGAGCGGACCCTCTATGGATATGAAAATCAACCTCTCAGGGCTTGAAGTTCGCCCCTTCCCACATCAACAAGACATGCTGGAGCGACTTCGCATCGAGCGAGAGATTCGCGGCCGAAGTCACAATCTCCTTGTTGCAGCGACCGGGACCGGAAAGACCGTAATGGCGGCGCTAGACTACCGGAGTCTACGCACGAGGCCGGGTGACAATCCAAAGTTGTTGTTTGTAGCTCACCGTAAAGAGATACTCAAGCAGTCCATGCGCACGTACCGCGAAGTCCTCGATGACGCCTCTTTCGGAGAACTGCTCTACGGGGGACAAGAGCCTCGCGAGTGGACACATTTGTTCGCCAGTGTCCAATCATTGAACGTCCAACGGCTAGAGCAACTTACCCCCGACCATTTCGACATCATCGTCATCGATGAATTCCATCACGCGACGGCTTCCACCTATCGCCGAGTCATTGATCATTTTAAACCAAAGCAACTCCTGGGGCTGACAGCCACGCCAGAACGCATGGATGGCCGTAATGTTCAGGATGAGTTCTTTGAAGGCCGCATCGCCGCAGAGCTAAGGCTCTGGGAGGCGCTGGAAAATGATCTCCTGTGTCCGTTCCATTACTTCGGAATCCCCGACGGAACTGATCTCACACAACTTACATGGACTCGAGGTTCATACACAGATCAGGACCTTGACGCGGTGTACACCGGAAACGATGCCCGGGCCAGGATCGTTCTCAAGCAGGTTCGCGCTAAGATCTCGCATCCCGGCACTATGCGCGCTCTGGGATTCTGCGTCTCCAAGAAGCACGCCGCGTTTATGGCAGAATCCTTCTGCGCAGCCGGCTTTCAAGCAGTTGCCCTGGACAGTGATTCTTCCCCCGAAGTGCGAACCAAGGCACTCAGCGATCTCCGTGAGGGCGCGGTTCAAGTGATCTTCTCAGTTGATCTCTTCAATGAAGGGCTCGACATTCCTGGGGTCGACACCCTGCTGCTACTGCGCCCCACCAGCAGTGCGACTGTCTTCCTTCAGCAACTCGGTCGAGGGCTACGTCGAACCGAGTCGAAGCCCGTGCTCACAGTACTGGACTTTATTGGGCAACACCGCGCTGAGTTCCGATTCGAGGAGCAGTTTCGCGCCTTGACCAACCTCTCCCGTAATCGGCTCTTGGATCACATCGCGCATGACTTCCCTCAACTGCCCTCAGGGTGTCAGATCCTACTGGAGGGCAAGTCCAAGGATCTCGTCCTAGATAACATTCGCACACAACTGAGCGCCACCATCAACACATTGGCGAAGGAGGCTAGGGACTACCGCACCCCGAAACTGGCGACCTATCTCCAGGAAAGCCGCAGAGAACTCAAGGAGCTTTACCGGAGCAGCAACTCGTGGACCGCCGTTCTACGACGAGCGGGCCTCGTCAAGGAACGTGCTCCAGACGGGGAGGCCTCGCTCCTCAAGCGGGTGCACGCCTTCCTCCACGTAGACGACATGGAGCGCTCGTCAGCCTACCTCCGGCTCTTGGCCGACGACACTGCCCATTACAGCGACCTCACCAAGGCTGATCAAGCTTACGCCCGCATGCTCTTCTTCAACCTGTGGGATGACGCCGGCGGATTCACTAGCTTTCAAGAAGCCCTAGCTTCACTACGACCCCAACGGGCATTTCGGGATGAACTACAGCAAGTGCTCTCGTATGCGAGGGAGCAGATAGATCACTTTCCCATCGATCTTGCCGGACCGCATGCCGAGTTGCCGCTGAAGGTCCACTGCTCTTACAACCGGTCCGAGATCCTAGCTGCGCTGGGGGTCGCTCGCTTCGGCGGGCAAATGCCGAGATCTTTCGCACAGGGTGTGCGGTGGGTAGATGACCTTCAAACGGACGCACTACTTGTCACTTTGGAGAAGAATGATCGGGACTTCTCTCCCTCGGTTCGCTACAAGGACTACGCGCTGAGCCCTCAGCTCTTCCACTGGGAGTCTCAGAACGCTGTAGCCGAGAACTCAAGCACCGGCCTGCGTTATCAGCACCATGAAGCGCAAGGCAGCCATGTGCTGCTCTTCATGCGCCGCTATAAGAACACCGACATCGGTAAGTCACACCCGTGGATGCTTCTCGGCCCTGCCACGTATGTGCAGCACACGGGCAGCAAGCCTATGGGGATCACATGGCAGCTGGAGCATGAATTGCCCGCCGATGTATGGACATATGCGACCATCGCCACACACTAGTGGATCACGAGCAGTGTCAGTGCGATCAGCTAACGTCAAAGCATGGACACATCTTCGATAGAGCCCGGAGCACTGACGACGCGTGCTGACATGCAACGCATGTTCGGCGGAGGGATACAGGAAGGGATCATCTCGACTCCTTCCAGCATCCTGATCTACGTCGATCACCACAGCGGCGGCAAGTACGGCTACGAGGATGGCTGGCTAGAGGAAGAGGACGGCCTGGGGCCTGTCTTCGAGTACACAGGCCGAGGCGCTGTAGGGCACCAGACTTTCCTGGGGCTGGCTGGCTCCCGCAACAAGGCGATACTTCAGCATGTTGCGAACAAGAAGTCCCTGCGCATCTTCATCGCTCAAGGAAAGATTCCTAACTCGAACTCCTCCGCAAAGCAACAGCGCTATGTTGGAGAATTCGAGCTGGATTCAGAGCAGCCATACACCATCCGCGAAGCAGTCGATAAGAACCATGAGCCACGCCGCATCATTGTGTTCCGAATGCGACCCAAAGGATCCTACCAGCGGCTAGCAGACGACACCATATCGCGGGCGCCGCAAACGTCTATTGAGCGGGTCTCTGCGACGATTGCCAACACTAAAATAGTGGAGCCGAAGCGGAAACGCGCCGTCGAAAGCAGAAGGGCAGCACAGCCAAGCGTAATAGCCGATCTCCGCCAATCTCAACTTCGCGAGAAGTACCTTTCTGAACTAGAAAAGTCCGGCCATGAGGTTTTCACCCTCCAGATCAAAATTTCAGGCACGACTAAGGTATTCAAGACCGACCTCTACGATGCAACCGATCACGTTTTGCACTCCATACGCGGCGATAGCAGTCGCGAGGAGGTGCGCATTGCAATTGGCCAGCTAAAGGATTGCGTGCGTCACGTTAAGCCGTCCAATCCACGCCTGAGGGTTCTCCTACCAGAGAAGCCCATCGACGACTTGCTTGACCTGCTGCATCATGAAGGAATAGACGTCATATTCCCCGGCAATGCCGGATACGTCAAGGCTTCCGCTCGTTAAGGAAATTACCAACACAAAGGGGCCTCATGTCGCACTCACCGGAGCATGAGTTTCTTTCTACGTCCGCACTAGAGATCATGGAGAGCGCCTCGAAGTCTGGACTCTTCACATACAAGGAAGGAAAGCGAAAGCTCTTCGATTTCTCTTGTGATCTCAAAAAAGACTGGTCAAAGATAATATCTGGGCAGACGCTTTGGCGGCACGATAGGGATGGAGTTGACAAAGACCTCAGAACCCTAGTAACGGAAAAAGATATCGCCGCAGCTGTCTATATAGCGCGCCACTCGCAGCAGAACAAGGTACGACTCGCCGAAGTAACCGAGAGCTACCGTAACGCCGGCCTGGAGGATCGACTTTCTCGCCTACGAGTGTTCTGGATACCTGGAGACTTTGACGCCGACAACGAGAAGGCAAGGGAGACAATCTTCAACACCCTGAAGCAGGAAATGACAGAAGATCTCCTCCTTCAGGTGGCCCTCGGCGGACTCACCCGTCAAGACGTAACGCGTTTCGCAGCATCCAAGCACCCCGGACGCCCGATCACACTTCTCTCTTTCATCAGAGAGTACGGATATCGAAGCATTAGCGACACTGGAAATAGGCTCGGATTCACCAAGTCGGCAGTCCGCGAGGAAACTGATCGGCTCTTCATAATAGGCCTCATAGAGAGCGATAGCCTACAAGGAGGAATATACCGAATAACCGATAGCGGAAATGCCATTCTGGATATCTGCTCACGATTGTGCGACTACCTACGCGGAAATCTAGGCGGAGGCAATAGGAATAAAGAGTTGGAGCATGTGTGTCGAATACTCGGCATCCACTACCCTTCAATACCGCATACCACGCCGTTGGGCATCCGCAACAAGGTAGACCTGCAAAATCCGACAGCGCTGCTGCTCCAGCACGTGGCCCAGGCTGATGCTGATGGCTCCGTCACCTGGCCGCAGCCCTACTTTGCGTTGCCCAGCATGTAGCGACTCTTGGCAAGACTGCCTCGGCATGCGAGGCGCCCCCTTGCCCACCATCCATGCAATTGCAGCCCGCCGCGATGCGGTGCTCCGTCCCCTTGAATGGAGTGAGCAGGGGTGACTTCCGGAAGTCTGAGGGGTGCTTCGGCGTCGGGGCTTCAGGTGATGGGTGGGGCGGGGGTCGGGAGGGGGTGGCCGAGTGAGGACCGGGCGGGCGCCGGGTGGGGGCTCGGGTGTCCGGAATGCCGATGTTGGGTTGGGGTTCGCTGTGTACCGTTCCCGGATGGCTGACACTGATGGCGCTCGGTTGGGGAAGGAAGCGGCTCGGCGGCTCGCGGCGATTCCCGGGTGTGAGGTCGCGGCCGGGTTGAGTGACGCCGAGTTGCGGAGGGTCGAGAGCACGTACGGCTTCGAGTTCTCCGCCGATCACCGTGCATTTCTCGCCGAAGGTCTGCCGGTCTCCTCCCCGCCCAGACGCGGGAGCGCGTGGGAGCGGCCCTGGCCCGACTGGCGTCACGGTGATCCCGAGGATCTGCGGTACCGGCTGGAGTGGCCGGTGCGGGAGGTGCTGCGGGAGGTGGAGCTGGGGGGCTGGCACACCGGGGCGTTCGGCGCGCGGCCCCGTGGCGCGCGGGCGGCCGTCGACACCGCCCGGCGCAAGCTCGCCCAGGCTCCGGTCATGGTGCCGCTCCACGGGCACCGCTTCCTGCCCGCCGGCGCCGGCTCGTACGGGCATCCCGTGCTGTCCATGTGGGGCACCGGCATCCGCTGCCACAGCGAGCATCTCGTCGATTTCGTCGACCGTGAGTTAGGCGGGCTCGCCGATGACGGCGGGCCCTGGGACCCCGAACCCTCCGTCGCCGTGTGGACGGACTTCGTGGTGTGAGGGAGCGGCCCACGGCTCCCGTTCCGGCTCCCGCTCCCGCTCTTGTTCCGTCACGCCGTGAACGGCTCCAGGGCCGTACGGCCCCATGCCACGAACACCGCCACCCCGAGATAGACCGCGTTCAACGCCACGAACGCCGACTCCCCGCGGCGCCCGTGGGTGACCATCGCGCCGATCATCAGCAGAACCCAGCAGGCGGCCGTCACCGGGACCAGGTCCGGGGCGGTGTCGAGCGCGGCGGGCAGGATCAGGCCCGCCGCGGCCAGCAGTTCCAGCACGCCCAGCGCCTTCACCGGGCCCGGCCCGACGTCCGCCGTCCAGCCCCCGCCGTGCGCCGCCTCCAGCCTCGCCTTCGGTACGAACGCCTTGGTGGCGCCACCGGTCACGGCCACCGCGGCGAGCAGTCCGGTGGCGATCCACAGCGCGAGATTCATCGTCGGGCTCCTTCGTCTCCCCCGTCCGTCTCTCCCGTCCGGGGTCAGTCGCGTTCCTGCGCTCCTACCTCCTACGACGAGACAGCTCCCGCCCCGGTGACATGCCGCCCCGATGGAAGAATCGGTTCGTTTGACGCGTTGTGGCGGGCAAGCGGCGGAACGGGGGAAGTTCATGTCCACGGAAGGGTCCTTCGCGGAGGAATGGGCGACGCCGAACTGGCCACCCTGGCCCGCGATCCCCGGGCCCATGAGGACGTGGCCACCCAGGTGATCCGGTTCGCGAGCTTCGCCGGGGACCAGTACCTGGACGCCGTCGCCCTGTTCTCGGCCCTGTCCACCCGACTGCGCGGCGCGGGCGGGGAGTTCGTCCGGGTCGACGACGACACCGCCCGGCGCTTCCTCGACCCTGTGCTCCAGGGCCAGTACGTCTCCCCGCAGGCCCGATGAGAACCGGCAGGAGCTACCGCAAGGACGTCGAGTTCCTGGAGAGCCGCAGCGCCCCGCTGGTCGAACGCAACGCGGACGAACTCAAGCGGCTGCACGACCTCCTGGTGGCGGTCGACCCGTCCGCCGAGCGCGCCGAGAAGCACACCCGGTGGAAGAGCGAGGGCAGCCGGCCGTACGAGGAGCGGCTCGCCGAGTCCCGCAAGCTGCTCGCCGGGCTCGCCGACGGCTACGAGAAGGCGGCCGGCGCCCTGCGCGCCTACTCGTACGCGCTCCAGACCGCCAAGACGCACTACACCAACGGCACGGTCAGCGAGCAGGCCCTCGCCGACCTGATCGGGACGAAGGGCGTCGCCATCAGCGGCGAGGCCCAGCAGGCCGCCGCCCGCAGCTCCGGGCTGCCGCCCGACACGGTCGCGGGCATCGCGTGGAAGGAGGTCGCCGGCCAGCCCGGCATCATGGACGATCTCACCGACACCCTCCGTGAACAGGCCGAGTCCCCGCTCAGCCCGATCGCCCCCGAGAGCCTGCCCTGGCGGCTGCGCGGCGAGTCGGACAACACCTCCATGGGGCCCATCGCCATCCAGATCCGGCGCGGCGCCGAGGTCCTCGGCTACGACCCCGACCACCTCAGCGACCAGCAGCGCGGCATCATCGAGGACTCCCTCCAGGACCCGGCGCAGAACATCTTCGTCGCCTCGGAGTACCTGGCGCAGCCGAAGGCGGAGAGCGACTTCGCCGATGTACCGGCGGAGGAGATGACCCCGGAGCAGTACCAGGAGCCGGCCTCGCGGTACCACGGCGGACCGTACTGGCAGTCCCCTCAGGCCCAGAACCACGGCCGGGACTTCACCGACAACCTGGACCACGCGAGGAACGCCCTGCGCTGATGAACACCCCCAGCAACCCCAGAAACCCCAGTAACCCCGGCACGACCTTCTACGACCCCGACGGCGACCGTCGCTGGCTGCGTCTCGTGTTCGCCGTGCCCTTCACCCTGCTCACCCTCATCGCCGCCTTCTTCTGCTGGGCCGCCCTGGTCACCGCACCGGACGGGCCCTGGGACGACGAGGCGTACGCGGCCATCGCCCTGGCCTGCGCCCTGGCCCTCGCGGCGGCCGTCGCCGTCGTCGGGCTGTGGCTCCTGCCCTCCGTGCGGAAGGTGATCGGGTGGCGGTGGCTGACGCCCGCGCTGGCGCTGGCCGCGGTGGCGGCGGTGCGGTGGGGCACGGGCACCTGAGGGCCGGGCCGGGGCCGGTCGGCGGGGCGTGCTCGGTTAGCCTCGTCGCACCAGCCCGGTACGTGTCAGGAGGCAACGATGGCCAAGGTCCCCAGCGCGCTCACCGCCGCGAGCGGACTCGTCGGTGGGTACGGTGTCGCCCGCTGGACCAAGAAGCGGGAGCTGGGCGGCGCCGTGCTGGCCGTCGCCGGGGCCGCCGCCGCCACCCAGTGGCGGGCCCGCGCCGGTGGGGTCGCCGCGGGCGCCCTGACCGCCGGGTACGTGGCCGCGTTCGGCGTCTCCCACCCGCTGGCCAAGAAGGTCGGCGCCTGGCCCGCCGTCCTCGGGGTCGCCGGAGCAGTCGCCCTCGCCTCCTGGGCGGTCGCCGACCGCCACGCCTGAACCTGAACTGGTCTGGTCTGGTCCGCCTGGATCGGCGTCCTGGTGCCTCACCCCTCCCGCTGCCGCGATCTGAACGCCCTGCGATATCCCTGCGGGCTCGTCCCCACCACTCGGCGGAAACGTCCCGGAAGGCGGTGGGTGAGCCGAACCGGCCTGGCCCGCGATCCGGTCCACGGAGTACGACGTCGTCTCCAGCAGATGCTGGGCCCGCCGCACCCGCGCCCGCTGGAGCCGCCGCACCGGCGTCGTGCCGGTCTGCTCGCGGAAAGGCGGTTGAGGGTACGGGTGGCTCGTCCCGGCGTGCGCCGCGATCTCCTCCAGGGCGAGATCACGCTCGCAGTGCTCCTCCATCCAGCACAGCAGCGGCTCCAGCGTCCCGCCCGCGGGCGTCGGCGGCGGGTCGCGCACGATGAACTGGGCCTGTCCGCCCTCCCGTTCCAGCGGCATCACCGACATCCGGGCCGTGTGCGCGGCCACCGCCGAGCCGTAGTCCTCGCGGATCATGCGCAGGCACATGTCCAGCGCCGCCGACGCGCCCGCCGAGGTGAGGAGCTGGCCGTTGTCGACGTACAGCGCCTCCGGGTCGACCGTGGCCTTCGGATGACGGGCCGCCAGGTCCGGCGCGGCGAACCAGTGGGTGGTGGCCCGTAGCCCGTCCAGCAGCCCGGTCGCCGCGAAGAGGAACGCGCCGACGCACACCGACGCGATCCGCGTCCCGTTCGCCGCCGCCTCGCGCAGCGCCTCCGCGACCCCGGGCGGCAGGGTCTCGGGCGGGTCCGCGACCTCGGGCAGCACGCTCGTGTCCGCCTCGGCGAGCAGTTCCGGTCCGTACGCCGCCCGGGTCTAGCGGCCCGCGCCCGTCCGGTGGGTCACCACGTTCACCACCCATCCGTTGGGCGCCCGCGCGAAGAACCGTCGTACGCCCCACTCCTCGTCCCGCAGTTCGCGGACGATCTCCGCGCCCGCCGCCCGCACCCGGGCGTACACCGCGTCGACGTCCTCGACCTCCACGCTCAGGTCGGGGACGACGGACGCGCCGCGGTCCTCGGTGAAGAAGCTGATCTGGGCGGTGGGGTTGGACGGCGAGGCCAGCGTCATCACCCAGCCCATGTCCATGACCTCCTCCAGCCCCAGCAGTCCATAGAAGTCGCGGTGCTCCCGCATCTCCTCCTGCGACTCCACCCGGACGTCGGGCATGACCCTGCGCACGCTCATGTCGGCCCCCTTCGCGCCTACGTGACTCATCACGGGACGGCTTTCGGTCCTTTCGAGCCCATCTTGGCCGACGCCACTGACAACGGCGTCGCGATGTCCTCCAGCGACCGTCGTTCCGCGTTGACGGCGAGGAACGCGGCCACCAGTCCCGCCGCGCACATCAGCGCCGCCCCGATCTGGAAGGCGATCACCGTGTCCCCGACCACCCCGGTCGCGGTGAGTTCGGCGAAGAGCAGCGGCCCGCTGATCCCTCCGGCGGCGGTGCCGAGGGCGTAGAAGAACGCGATGGCCATCGCGCGGGTCTCCATCGGGAAGATCTCGGAGACCGTGAGGTACGCGCTGGACGCGCCCGCCGACGCGAAGAACAGCACCACGCACCAGCAGGCCGTCATGGTCGTCGCGGACAGCGAGCCCCGGTCGAAGAGCCAGGCCGTGCCGAAGAGCAGCAGGCCGGACAGGAGGTAGGTGGAGGAGATCATGATCCGGCGGCCGACCGTGTCGAAGAGCTTGCCGAGCAGCAGCGGGCCGAGGAAGTTGCCCGCGGCGATGACGGCGAAGTAGTAGCCGGTACCGCCGGTCGGCACATCGAAGAAGGTGATCAGGATGGTGCCGAAGCCGAAGGTGATCGCGTTGTACAGGAACGCCTGCCCGATGAAGAGGGACAGTCCGAGGACCGCGCGGCGCGGATAGCGGCGGAACACCGTCCTGGCGATCAGTCCGAAGCCGATGCTCTTGCGCTGGTGGATGGTGATCTCGGCGGCGGGCGGCGGCAGCGGCTTCCCGCGCTCCCGCTCGATCTCCTGTTCGACGGAGGTGACCAGGGCGTCGGCGTCCTCGCCCCGGCCGTGGATGAACTGCCAGCGTGGACTCTCCGGCACATGCCGTCTGACCAGCAGGATCACCAGGCCGAGCACCACACCGAGAGCGAAGCTCAGCCGCCAGCCGAGGTCCTTGGGGAAGATCGCGGTGTCCAGCATCACGATCGACAGCAGCGCCCCGCCGATCGCGCCGAGCCAGTAGCTGCCGTTGATGATCAGATCCACCCGCCCCCGGTACAACGAGGGGATCAGTTCGTCGATGGCCGAGTTGACGGCCGCGTACTCGCCGCCGATGCCGAAACCGGTCAGAAAGCGGAAGAGGAAGAACCACCAGCTTTCGAAGGAGAGCGCCGTCATCGCGGTGGCCGCCAGATAGACCGCAAGAGTGACGATGAAGAGCCGCTTACGGCCGTACCGGTCGGTCAGCCAGCCGAAGAACAGCGCACCCGAGCAGGCACCCGCGACATAGAGCGCGGCGGCGGTCCCGGTGACCTGGGCGGCGGTGATGTCCAGCCCGCTGCCCTGCTCGGCCAGGCGTCCGGCGACATTGCCGACGATGGTGACCTCAAGACCGTCCAGGATCCAGACGGTGCCGAGGCCGATCACGATCATCCAGTGCCAGCGCGACCAGGGCAGTCGGTCCAGCCGGGCCGGGACCGCGGTCGTGACCACCGCCCCGGGTCCGCCCGGCCCGTCCGATGGGCCTGACGTGCCGAATCTGCTCGCTCGGCCGGATCCGTCGGAGCGGCCTGACGGGCCCGGCGGCTGTGTGGACGACGCTTCGGACATGGTTCCCTCTCCGTCGCGGCCACCCCTCCCGGGATGCCCCGCGCGACGGCGGGGGCCCACCCGCGGCCTGGCCCGGGGGCCGGCCGCGGACCGGCCCGCCCTACGCCCCCAGCATGCGGGAGACCGTGTAGATCAGCAGCCCGGCCAGCGAACCCACCACCGTGCCGTTGATCCGGATGAACTGCAGGTCGCGACCGATGTTGGCCTCGATCTTGCGAGTGGTGTGCTCGGGATCCCAGCCCGCCACCGTGTCGGTGATCAGGGAGGTGATCTCATTGCGGTACGTGGTCACCACGTGCACCGCGGCGCCCTCCACCCAGGAGTCCACCTTCTCCTGGACGTTCGGCTCCGAGGCCATCCGGGCCCCCAGCGACAGCAGCGACGCCCGCACCCGCAGCCGCAGCTCACTGCGCTCGTCGTCCGCCGCCGACACGATCATGGTGCGTACGGCCGTCCAGGCGGACGCGATCAGATCCTGCACCTCGCCACGGCCCAGCACCTCGCCCTTGAGCCGCTCCACCTTGGCCCGGGTCTCGGTGTCGGACTGGAGGTCGGACGCGAAGTCGGTGAGGAAGCGGTCCAGGGCGCCGCGCGCCGGATGGGAGGGCATGTCCCGCATCTCGGCGCAGAAACGCACCAGCTCCTTGTAGACCCGCTCGCCGACCTTGCGGTCCACGAAACGCGGGGTCCAGCCGGGGGCACCGCCCTGCACCGCGCCCATCACGGAGTCGCCGTGCAGCAGCAGCCAGTCGTGCGCCCGGGTCACCACCAGGTCGACCACCCGGTTGTGCCCGCCGTCGGCGACGACCTTCTCCAGCATCTTGCCCAGACCGGGCCCGATCTCCTGCGCGTCGGCCCGCCGGGTGATCGCCTCCCCGACCACGGCCTGCACATCGGAGTCCCGCAGCACCGTCAGCGCGCCGCGCAGCGCCGTCGCCAGTTCGGCCGTCACCCGATCGGCGTTCGCGGGCTCCGCCAGCCAGGCGCCGAGCCGGCTGCCGATGCCGACCGAGCGCAGCCGCTGCCGTACGACACTCTCGGAGAGGAAGTTCTCACCGACGAACTCGCCCAGCGAGACACCGAGCTGGTCCTTCTTCCTCGGGATGATCGCGGTGTGCGGGATGGGGATGCCCAGCGGATGGCGGAACAGCGCCGTGACCGCGAACCAGTCGGCCAGCGCGCCGACCATGCCCGCCTCGGCCGCCGCCGCGACATAACCCGCCCACGCCCCGGCGCCCGAGTTGGCGGCCCACTTGGCGAGGACGTAGACCACGGCCACGAACAGCAGCAGCCCGGTCGCGGTGAGCTTCATCCGCCGTACGCCGCGCTGCTTCTCCTCGTCGGCGGCGCTGAAGGTGGTCATGGTGCGGCGGGAGGGGGCGGCGGCGGCCGGGTCGGTGCCCGGCGGGGCGGAGGCGGGGACCGCGGCTGTCGCCTTCCGGGCCCCTGATGCGCCCGGGCCGCCGCCGCCCGTCTCCGCCGGTCGATCCGATTCCGTACGATCCATCCGCTCCACCCGTTCCCTGTCCCCCACCTTGCCATTGTCCCTTCCGGCCGGCCCTCCTGTTGCCCGCCGCCCCTGTCGCTCCGGTCGCTCCTGTCCGCCGCCGCCTGCGAGGGGTGCTCCTTCCGTCTGCCCTGCTCGCGTCCCTTCCTGACCGACTCCTGGAACGCGACGAGAGTTCCCGGCGTCCTTTCGGTCGGAAGGGGGCACTTCGCCTTCCCCTCACATTGATGACGCATGATGAGGTGATCACACCGGAGCCCCGGGCGACCTGGGCCGCCGCCGCCCGAGGAGACGCACCACCGCATGACCAGGTCCTACGACGACAGCGCCACGGCGTCCCGCGCCCGGCAGAACGCGCTGCTCGCCGCGCTCCTCGCCCTGGTCGTCGCCGTGTCGGCCGGCATCTACGCCGGGGTCGCCTCCGACGACGGCCGGGACCGGCTCTCCGCCGCTGGGCGGCATCCGCGGCAGTCCGCCGCCCCCGCCTCCACCGGCGTCTGGGTCGGCGCCTGGTCGGCCTCCCCGGCCGCCGCCGAACCCGGCACCGAGACCGGCGGGCTCGCCGGGCGCTCCCTGCGCAACGTCGTGCACACCGGCGCCGGCGGGAGCCTCGCCCGGATCACCCTCTCCAACCTGTACGGACAGCAGCCGCTCACCGTCACCCACGCCTCGATCGCGCTCGCCGCCGCCGACGACAGCGCCGCCGCGGCGGCCGGGACCATGCGCCGCGTCACCTTCGGCGGACGGGGCCAGGTCGTCGTACCGCCGGGACAGCAGCGAGTCAGCGACCCGGTGGAGCTTCGGGTGCCGCACGAGGCCGACGTCCTCGTGACGACGTACTCCCCCACCGGCGCGGGACCGGTCACCTACCATCCGCGGGCCCGCCAGATCTCGTACGCGGCCAGGGGCGACCGTACGGCGGACCTCACCGGGGCCGCGTACACCGAGCAGGTCGAGGCATGGCGGTATCTGAGCGCGCTGGACGTGCTGAGCCACGAGTCCGACGGCACGGTCGTGGTGCTCGGGGACTCGCTCACCGCCGGGGCGACCTCCACCCTGGGGGCCAACCGGCGGTGGACCGACGTGCTGTCCCGGCGGCTCCGGGAGGCTGTGCGGTCCGGGGCGGACCTGCCGCGCTACAGCGTCGTGAACCAGGGGATCAGCGGGAACCGGGTGCTCGCGAACGGGCCCGGGCGGCCCGCGGACAATCCCAGCGGGCTGAACCGCTTCGCGCGGGACGTGCTGGGGCGGCCCCAGGTGAAGGTCGTGGTGATCGACCTCGGCATCAACGACATCCTGCGGCATCCCGGCACCGCGGACGCCGAGGCGATCCTCGCCGGGCTGCGGGCGCTGGTCGACCAGGCGCACGGGCGGGGCGTCAAGGTGGTCGGGGCCACGCTGATGCCGTTCCGGGGGCACCGGGGGTACACGGCGGCGCGGGAGGAGGTGCGGCAGCGGATCAACGCGGAGATCCGGGAGGGGCGGGTGTTCGACGCGGTCGTGGACTTCGACGCGGCGGTGCGGGATGCGTACGATCCTCGGCGGCTGCGGGGGGAGTACGACTGTGGGGATCGGCTGCATCCCAGTGACGAGGGGTATGCGCGGATGGGGGAGGCGGTTGAGTTGGGGGTGTTGCGGGGGGCGGCGCCGGTGCGGCTTTGATGCCGGGGGGCGGTTCACGCCGGGGGCGGTGGGCGTCGGGGGCGGTGGGGTGGGGCGGGTGGTTGGCGGGTGCGGGTCGGTGGGGGCTGGTCGCGCAGTTCCCCGCGCCCCTGACGGGGTTGCCGGGCCGCGGATTGGCTGCTGGCGGGGTTGCCGGGGGGTGGTCCTCGGGTGCGGGTCGGTGGGGGCTGGTCGCGCCGTTCCCCGCGCCCCTGAGGGGGTTGCCGGGCCGCGGATTGGCTGCCGACGGGGGTGCCGGGGGGTGGTCGCGCCGTTCCCCGCGTCCCTGACGGGGTTGCGGGGGCGCGGGTCAGTCCTCGTGGGGGTGGTTTTTGCGTAGGAGGTCTCTGTGGTTGTCCAGCATGCGGCGGTGGGCGTCCTGGATGTCCTCGTGGAAGGTCTGGTGGATCTCGCGCCGCGCCGACTTGCGGTCCAGCTTCTCCTGACGGCGCTCCGCCTTCAGCCGCTGCCGCTCCGCGCGGGTGAGCTTGCGCTGGACCCCGACCCCGCCGCAGAAGGCGAACCCGGTGACGATCACCCTCGGAGCACCGGGATCGCCCGGCACCCCGTCCTCGCGGTGGTCGAAACCGCCCATGATGCCGACCCCGCGCACCACCACCTCGACCCCGGGCGGCACCAGGATGTCGATGCCGCCCATGACGGCCACGCAGTTGATCACGACCTCGCGGTCCGCGAAGTTCGCCTCCCGCAGATCGATGTCCCCGCCGCCCCAGAACGCGAACGCGTTGAACCGCTTCGGCACCGTCCAGCGGCCCTTGCGCTGGAACCCGGCCATCACGGCCACGCCCCACTCCGAGGAACCCTCGCCGCCGGTCACCCGGTCCACCCAACCCGGGCCCGCCTCCGGCCCCTTGACCAGCGACACCGACGGCGTGACCGTCCCGGCGCCGGGCAGATCACGGGTGATCGGGGCCAGCTCGCCGTAGGTCCGGGCCCGATACGTCCGGTCCAGCCGCTCCTCGAACTCGCCCATGTCGAGCCGGCCCTCCGCGAGGGCGTCCCGCAGGACCTCGGCGACCTGCTCTCGATCGGCGTCGGACGCACGCAGCTCCGGGGCATCGTCGGTCATGACATCAGCCTACTTTTTCCGCGCCTCGGAGACTACGCGGGTCGCCGCCTGACCCGCGTACATTCGCGCGATCACCGCCTCGATGTCCGGCTCCCGCACCGACAGATCCACCAGCGGATACTCCGCCGCCACCCGTGCCACCAGCGGCGCCGCCGACACACCCGCGGGGAAGGCCAGCCACTGCCGGGGCCCCTCCACCCGCACCACCCGCGCGGACGGCACCTCGATCGGCGGCAGCTCACGCTCCAGGTCCACCACCAGGGTACGTTCGCTCTCCCCCGCCTCGTGCAGCCCGGCGAGCGGACCGTCGTACATCAGACGGCCGTGGTCGATCACCATCACCCGTGAGCACAACTGCTCGATGTCCTGGAGGTCGTGCGTGGTCAGCAGCACCGTCGTACCGCGCTCGGCGTTCAAGTCCCGCAAGAACCCCCGCACCTTCGCCTTGGAGATGACATCGAGGCCGATCGTCGGCTCGTCCAGGTACAGCACCTCGGGATCGTGCAGCAGCGCCGCAGCGATGTCACCCCGCATCCGCTGCCCGAGGGAGAGCTGACGCACCGGTACGTCCAGCAGCTCACCCAGCTCCAGCAACTCCACACACCGGTCGAGGTTGGCACGGTAACGGGCGTCCGGGATCCGGTACATCCGGTGCATCAGCCGGTAGGAGTCGATCAGCGGCAGATCCCACCACAACGTCGTGCGCTGGCCGAACACGACACCGATACGGTGCGCCAGCCGCCCGCGCTCCCGCGACGGGTCGATGCCCGCCACCCGCAGCCGGCCCGCACTGGGCGTGAGAATGCCGGTCAGCATCTTGATCGTGGTCGACTTCCCGGCACCGTTGGGCCCGATGTACCCGACCATCTCCCCCCGCGCCACCCGGAAGGAGATCGCGTCGACCGCCCGCACCTGCCGCCGCTCCCGCTTCAGGAAACCGGTCTTCTTCCTGACCTCGAAGACCTTCTCCACCCCGTCCAGCTCGATGAAGTCCACGTCCCGCTCCGCCGTCCCGTCCACCGCCGTCCCGTCCACCGCCATCCCGTCGACCGCCATCCCGTCCACCGCCTCCCCGCTGCTCAACTCCCCGTGCTCCGATACGTCCGCAGCCCCGCCCGCCACGCCAGCCCGGCCAGCGCACAGCACCCCACCGCCACCAGCGGCGACATGAACGCCATCCACCCCGGCAGATCCAGCGGATACGGCCGCCCCAGCACATACGCCGCCGGCACCCAGTTCACGAAGGCCAGCGGCAGCACGAAGGTCACCCCGCGCACCAACTCCCGGCCGAACACCGTCGGCGGGTACTGCAACAGCGTCGTGCCGCCGTACGTGAACGCGTTCTGCACCTCGGAGGCGTCCTGCGCCACGAACTGGAACGCCGCCCCGCCCACGAACACCGCGCAGAAGATCAACGCGCCGCTCACCACCATCACCGGCATCAGCAGCAGCCGGCCCGGCGTCCAGTCGACGTCCACCGTCGCCAGCGCGTACCCCAGCACCAGCCCGCCCTGCAGCACCCGCCCGAGCCGGCGCAGCCCGAACCGGTCCGCGGCCACCTGCGCCAGCACCGGCGCCGGACGCACCAGCAAGGTGTCCAGCGTGCCGTCCCGCACCCGCCGCCCGAGCCGGTCCATCGAGCCGATCGCCAGATCCGCCAGACCGAAGGAGATACTGGACAGCCCGTACAGCAGGGCGATCTCGGGCAGCGCGTACCCGCCCAGCGTGTCCACCCGCGAGAACATCAGCAGGATCGCGACGAAGTCCAGGCCCGTCGCCAGGAAGTTGCCGACCGCCATCATCGCGAAAGACGCCCGGTACGCCATCGTGGAGCGGATCCACATCGCGACGATCATGCGGTACGCCCGCACCCCGTCCCGCAACCGGGTGCCGTACGAGTAACCCCGCTCCGGGACGTCCGAAGGGCCGCCGCACCCGGCCTCCGCACGGGTCGTCTCAGCCACCCTGCACCACCACCCGCCGGGTCGCCGCCGACTGCAGCATCCGCCCCGCACCCAGCAGCACCACCGCCCACGCCCCCTGGAACGCGTACGTCTCCCACAGATCGGCACGGCCGAGCAGCACATCCGCCGGGGCCTGGAGCAGCGACGACCAGGGCAACGCGCGGACGATCTCGCCCAGAACGCCCGGGAACACGTTCAGCGGCAGCAGCATGCCCGAGCAGAAGAACCCCAGCAGCCAGGCCAACTGCGTCACCCCGGCACCGTCCATCAGCCAGAACGCGCTCAACGCCACCAGATAGCGGATACCGAAACTCACCAGCATCCCCAACAGCACCGCGAACAGGAACGCCACCCAGGTCAGCGGCGAGGACGGCAGCGCGGCGGGAAACGCCAGCGCGCCGAACGCGAACGGCAGCACCCCGCGCGCCCCCAACTGGAACACCGCCCGCCCCACATCGTTGGCGAGCCACCACAGCTGGAGATCGGCGGGCCGGTACAGATCGACGGCCACGTCCCCGGTCCGGATCCGCTCCATCAACTCGTCCTCGAACCCGCCGCCCCCGATCGCCAGCGTGGACAGCAGAGCCTGCCCGATCCAGACGAAGGTCACAGCCTGCGCCTGGTCGTAGCCGCCCAGCCCGGGCCGCTGCTCCCACAGCGCGAGATAGGTGTAGACGAGGATGACGCCGAAGACGGTGTTGGTGAACACCCCGGCCGCGGTCGCCGCACGATAGGTCGCGTACCGTCGTACGCCCCCCACCGCGACAGCCAGGTACAACCGGCCCCCGCCCACACCCACCACCCTCCCTCACCGCCGCCCAGCCCGTCAGGACACGAAGCGCACGACCCTAGCGAGTGGGCAGTGACGTACGCCACCGCATTTTCCGCCCGGTCGCGTGCCGGTGACCGGGAACGGAACGCCGGGTGCGAGAGTCTTCAACAGGGGGCCACATACGTGAGTCAGGGCGTACGGGGCCGTACGGCAGCCGCCACCAAGGACCTGGAGGGCGGCAACCGGGGGCGTACGGGGACGTACGGGGACGTAGCAGCGTTACCGAGGGCGTACAGGACGTACGCCGCGACACAGGAGTCCGTGCACGACATGAGCGACGAGCCGCAGCCACAGCAGCCGACCGAGGGCTCGGCACCGCCACCGCAGCCCGGGGAGGGCAAGAAGGGCCGCCCGAAGCGGACCGGCTGGCGCCGGCTGATCCCGACCTGGCGGATAGTGCTGTCCACCTTCGTGATCGGCCTGCTGCTGCTCGGCGGGCTGTTCTTCCTCGGCTACTCCCTGGTCAAGATCCCACCCGCCAACGCGCTGGCGATGAAACAGAGCAACGTCTACCTCTACGCCGACGGCAGCCAGCTCGCCCGCGACGGCGAGGTCAACCGGGAGAACGTCTCCCTGGCCGGGATCTCCAAGGACGCCCAGCACGCGGTGCTCGCCGCCGAGGACCGCGAGTTCTACTCCCAGTCCGCGATCGACCCCAAGGCGATGGTCCGGGCCGCCTGGAAGACGGCGATGGGCCAGGGCAAGCAGTCCGGGTCCACCATCACCCAGCAGTACGTGAAGAACTACTACCTGGCCCAGGAACAGACCCTCACCCGCAAGGTGAAGGAGTTCTTCATCGCCATCAAGCTCGACCGGGAGAAGAGCAAGGACGAGATCCTGGAGGGCTACCTCAACACCAGCTTCTTCGGCCGCAACGCCTACGGCATCCAGGCCGCCGCCCAGGCGTACTACGGCATCGACGCCGCCGAACTCAGCCCCGCCCAGGGCGCCTACCTCGCCTCCCTGCTGAACGCGCCCAGCGAGTACGACGTCGTCGCCCAGCCGCAAAACCGCAAGGCGGCCGAGGCCCGCTGGGGCTACGTCCTGGACGGCATGGTCAAGAAAGGCTGGCTCGGCGCGTCCGAGCGGGCCGGGCTGAAGTTCCCCATGCCCCGCGAGGCCACCGTCTCCACCGGGATGTCCGGACAGCGCGGCTATGTCGTGGAGGCCGTCAAGCAGTACCTGACCGAGGAGGACATCCTCACCCCCGAACAACTGGCGGCCGGCGGCTACCGGATCACCACCACGCTGGAGAAGCCCAAGCAGGACGCCTTCGTGGAGGCCGTCGACGACCACCTGATGTCCCAGCTCGACAAGAAGAACCGCAAGGTGGACTCCTACGTCCGCGCGGGCGGCGCCTCCGTCGACCCGAAGACCGGCAAGGTCGTCGCCATGTACGGCGGCATCGACTACGTCAAGCAGTACACCAACGGCGCCACCCGCCGGGACTACCAGGTCGGCTCCACCTTCAAGCCGTTCGTGTTCACCGCCGCCGTCGACCGCCACTCCAGCACCCAGGACGGCGCCACCATCACCCCGAACACGGTCTACGACGGCACCAACGAACGCCCGGTGCAGGGCTGGAGCGAGCCCTACGCCCCCGAGAACGAGGACCAGGTCGACTACGGCGACGTCAGCGTCCGCCAGGCCACCGACAAATCAGTCAACTCGGTGTACGTGCAGATGGCCGTGGACGTCGGCCCCGAGAAGGTACGGGACACCGCCGTCGACCTCGGCCTGCCCGAGAGCACCCCGGAACTCGGCCCCTACCCCTCGGCCGCGCTCGGCGTGGCGACCGCCAGCGTCCTCGACATGGCGCAGGCGTACGCCACCCTCGCCAACCACGGCAAGCACGGCACGTACACCCTCGTGGAGAAGATCACCAAGGACGGGCAGGCGGACGTCGAACTGCCCGACCGCAAGACCAGCCAGGTCGTCAGCCGCGAGGCCGCCGACACCACCACCTCGATCCTCCAGAGCGTGGTCGACAACGGCACCGGCTCCGCCGCCCAGGCCGCCGGACGCCCCGCCGCGGGCAAGACCGGCACCGCGGAGGAGGACAAGGCCGCCTGGTTCGCGGGCTACACCCCGGACCTCGCCACCGTGGTCGCGGTGATGGGCCAGAACCCCAAGTCCGCCAAGCAGGAACCGCTCTACAACGCGCTCGGCCTGCCCCGCATCAACGGCGGCGGACCCCCCGCGAAGATCTGGGCGCAGTACACCAAGGACGCCCTCAAGGGCACCCCGGAGACCGAGTTCGAGCTCCAGGTGCAGGACGGCGCCGACGAGTGGGTGGACCCGTCGACCCCGCCCTCCGGCGAGGAACCCGACCCGACCAACTCCAGCGACGCGGCCGTCCCGCCCAGCGGGGAGGCCGGCGACGGCAACGGCGACGGCGGCGGACAGACCCCGGGCGGCCCCACGGAAGGCGCCACGGACGGCGGCACCACCACCGGCGGCACGACGGGGGACACCACCGGCGGCACGACCGGTGACACCACCACCGGCGGCACCGCCGACGGGGGCACCACCGGCGACCCCACCACAGGCGGCGGCACCGGAGAATCCCCCAGCGGCGGCACGACCGGCGGCGGAGCGGCCGACGGCGGCACCACCGGCGGGCTCACCACCGGGCCGGGCGGACAGCCGGGGACCCCACGCAGACAGTGAGCGGACACAGAAGCGGGCGCCGGTCGGTGGAGAACCGACCGGCGCCCGCGCCCGTACGGGGCTGTGCGGCGCGGCTCAGTGACCGGAGGTCGCCTTCAGACCGACGACCGCCACCAGCAGCAGCGAGATGAAGAAGATCCGGGCGGCCGTGACGGGCTCCCCCAGGATCGCCATCCCGAGGATCGCCGCACCGGCCGCGCCGATACCGACCCAGACACCGTAGGCCGTGCCGATGGGCAGGGTCTTGGCCGCCTGCGCGAGCAGCAGCATGCTGATCACGATGCCGGCACCGGTGAACACACTGGGCCACAGCCGGGTGAACCCTTCGGTGTACTTCATACCGATCGACCAGCCGACCTCGACCAGACCGGCGATGATCAACAGAACCCAGGCCATGAAAGGCACCTCCGAGACGTCATGCACTGAAAAGTGCCGTAGGGACGGGGGTGCGTCGTCTTTGCGAATGACCCGGTACGGCGCGTCTCGTCGGGATGCCTTCCAAACATAGCAAAGGGCAATCGAAAGGGGCTGGTGACGATGGTCACCAGCCCCTCGAAGCCCCTGATTCGCAGGGCCCAGTCCCTACAGGTACAGCCCGGTCGAGTCCTCGGAACCCTCGAAGCGGTCGGCGGCCACGGCATGCAGATCCCGCTCCCGCATCAGCACATAGGCCACACCGCGCACCTCGACCTCGGCACGGTCCTCGGGGTCGTACAACACCCGGTCCCCCGGCTCCACCGTCCGCACGTTCTGCCCCACCGCCACCACCTCGGCCCACGCCAGACGGCGTCCCACGGCCGCCGTGGCCGGGATCAGGATGCCGCCGCCCGAGCGCCGCTCGCCCTCACCGGTGTCCTGCCGGACGAGGACGCGGTCGTGCAGCATGCGGATGGGGAGTTTGTCCGCGGGGATGCCGGAGTCGTTCGTGTTGGTGCTCACGGCCAGAAACCTACCTGCCCTCACCGTACCCGTACGCCCCCGGGTCAGCCCTTGCGGCGCCGGGAGCCGAGAGCCAGCAGGCCCACCACGCCCACGACGACCAGGACGACCGGCACGATCCGCTCCGGACGGGGCGAGCCCTCGTCGTCCACGAACCGCCCCCTCACCTCACTCACCGTCCGGTTGACCTGGACATATGCCTTGCCCAGCGTTCTGTCGACGTTCGCGGCGACCTTCGCCTTGGCATCTCCGACGATGGTCTGGGGATGCACCCGCACCCCGATCTCGTCCAAGGTCTCGGCCAGCACCTCGCGGCGGCGCTTGATGTCCGCCTCGATCTGCGCCGGGGTTCGGGTGTCCGACGTGTCCGCCACCGTTTGGCCTCCGAAGTCTGCTGTCGCGCTGTTCCGGACAGTCTGTCAGCTTCCTGCCGCCCCGCACTGTCAGGACCCCCGGTTAGGCTCGATCACATGAGTGAGCGACTCCAGCCCGGGGACGTGGCCCCCGCCTTCACCCTGCCCGACGCCGACGGCAACGACGTGTCCTTGGCGGACCACCAGGGCCGCAAGGTCATCGTGTACTTCTACCCCGCCGCGCTGACGCCAGGCTGCACCAAGCAGGCGTGCGACTTCACCGACAACCTCGACCTGCTGACCGACGCCGGTTACGACGTGATCGGCGTCTCCCCCGACGCCCCCGAGAAACTCGCGAAGTTCCGCGAGAAGGAGAACCTCAAGGTCACCCTGGTCGGCGACCCCGACAAGACGGTGATCGAGTCGTACGGCGCGTACGGCGAGAAGAAGAACTACGGCAAGACCTACCTCGGCGTCATCCGCTCCACGATCGTCGTCGACGAGGAGGGCAAGGTCGAACGGGCCCTCTACAACGTCCGCGCGACCGGCCACGTCGCCAAGATCATCAAGGACCTGGGCGTCTGAGCCCCCCCTTCGACCGGGCGAGGCGGCCCGCACCGGGTGAGCACCGGGTGCGGGCCGTTTTGCTTGTTGGGGCGGGGGCGGGGGCGAGGGGTGGGGCGGCGTGTTTGCGGGGGCGGGGGCGGGGCGGGGCGGGGGCGAGGGGCGGGCGGCGTGTTTGCGGGGGCGGGGGCGGGTCCTTGGCGTGACTGTCCGACAAGCGGCTCGTTACTCCGTACGAGATCACGAACTGGTGATCTAGGACGGAGGAGCGTTATGGGGGCCAGTGCGTACACCAAGGAGCGGTTGGAGGAGGCAGCCCGGGGGGCGCGGACGTTGTCGGAGGCGTTGGTGCGGTTGGGGGTGGATCCGAGGAGTTCCACGCGGCACTATCTCCGCGAGCGGATGCGGAAGCTGGGGGTGGACACCTCGCACTTCGAGCGGGACGGACTGCGCTGGACGAAGGAGGTCCTCGAAGCCGCCGTCTCCGCCTCAGGGAACATGTGTGAAGTGCTACGCCGTCTAGGAGTCGAGGTCGTCGGAGGCCAGCACACGCACATCAGTCGCCGCATCAGGGCGCACGGCATCGACACGTCACACTTCACAACCGCCGTCCGCACCGACAACATGCGGGAGAACCGCCGCCGACGCACCCCCGAGGAGATCCTCGTCGAGGATCGGTCACCACACGCCAAACGCACACCGGCCACCCGGCTCAAACGAGCCATGAGGGAACTCGGCGTCGAGGAACTGTGCGCCCTGTGCGGCATCAAGGCGGTCTGGCTGGGCCAACCGCTGCCGCTGGAGGTCGATCACATCGACGGCGACTGGCGGAACAACCGGATCGAGAACCTGCGGCTGCTGTGCCCCAACTGTCATTCCACGACAGACACCTACCGTGGCCGGGGCAAGCGTCCCGTCCACCGTGCGTCCCGATGAACGGCGGCGTCCAGTACACGCGGGAGCGGTTGGCGGAAGCCGCCGCACGGTGCGCGGACATCGAGGAGGTCGTCGCCTTCTTCGGCACCCGGCCGTACGAGAACCTCCGCCGCTACCTCTTCCGGCGCTTCGACCACTTCGGGATCGATGTCTCCCACATGCCCAGGTCGCCGCGGAACAAATGGGCGTCCCTAAGACCGACGGCCGATGCACTGCGACGCGCCGTCCAAGAAGCGACCTCCGTCGCCGCCGCGCTTCGCGCGCTGGGGCACGACCCCTACCACAAGCCGCTGCGCGCTCTGTTCCCCGAGTGGGTGGCGGCGGCCGGGCTCGACACCTCTCACTTCCTGGGGCAGGGCAGTCGGAAGGGGAAGCCTGGGGCCGTCCCCGCCAAGCGTGCCGAGGAGATCCTGATTCAGCATGACGGCCAGAGGCGGACGAGAACCTATCTGCTGCGGCGCGCGTTGCGCGAGGTAGGGGTGGCCGACGTGTGCGCCCTGTGCGGAGTCGGATCCAAGTGGCTCGGCAAGGCCATGACGCTGGAGGTCGATCACATCGACGGCGACTGGCAGAACGACCGCCGCGAGAACCTGCGATTGCTGTGTCCCAACTGTCACGCGGTCACCCCCACCTGGTGCAGAGGGAAGGGCAGAGACCACTCGCGTTCCCGGTAACATGGCCCGCAGGCGGCCGTTGCTGAACGGTATAAGCAGAGGCCTTAGAAGCCTCGGGGCGTATGCCCATGTGGGTTCGACTCCCACCGGCCGCACTGACCGGTCAGACGAAGGCCCGGCCCTCCCGAGGCCGGGCCTTCTTCGTTCGTCGTCAGGCGAGCAGTTCCCGTACCACCGGCACCAGCGCCCGGAACGCCTTCCCCCGGTGGCTGATCGCGTTCTTCTCGTCGGGGGTCAGTTCCGCGCAGGTGCGGGTCTCGCCGTCGGGCTGGAGGATCGGGTCGTAGCCGAAGCCGTGGGTGCCGGCGGGTTCGAAGCGCAGGGTGCCGCGCAGGCGGCCCTCGACGACGCGTTCGGTGCCGTCGGGCAGGGCGAGGGCGGCGGCGCAGGTGAAGTGGGCGCCGCGGTGCGGGTCGGCGATGTCGGAGAGCTGGGCGAGGAGCAGGTCGAGGTTGGCTTGGTCGTCGCCGTGGCGGCCGGCCCAGCGGGCGGAGAAGATGCCGGGTGAGCCGCCCAGTACGTCCACGCTGAGTCCGGAGTCGTCGGCGACGGCGGGCAGTCCGGTGGCGCGGGCCAGGGCGTGGGCTTTGAGCAGGGCGTTCTCGGCGAAGGTGACGCCGGTTTCCTTGACGTCGGGGATGTCGGGGTAGGACTCGGCTCCGACGAGTTCGTGGCCCAGGTCGGCCTCGGTGAGGATGACCTTGAGTTCGGCGATCTTCCCGGCGTTGCGGGTGGCGAGGATGAGGCGGCTCATGGGGTCAGTATTCCGGGTGGTGCGGACGGGCCGGCGGTCGGCCGTGTCCACGACCACCACGTCTGATGGACAGCGGCCGGACCGTCGGGGTGTCGCGGTGTGCCGGGCACCGTTGTTCCGCGGGTGGGTCATCCACCCGCGGGGGTCAGGGGGTGCAGACCTTGGTCAGTTCGCCCGCGGCGTCGGTGACGGGGCTGATGTCGGGGGTCGCGTCGCCGTTGTCGACGGAGGTGCGGACGTTGTCCACGGCCTTCTGGAGGTCTTCGACGGCCTTGTTGACGTCGGTGTTGTCGGTCTTGTCGCCGATCTCGTTGAGGTTGTCGTCGATCGACTTCAGGGACTCGTCCAGTTGGGTCGGGTCGTTGGCCGCGGCGTCCACGGCCTGCTGGAGGTCGGTGACGCTGTCGGCGATGGCGTCGGCGGCCTGGACGCAGTCCAGTGCCTTGTCGACGGCGTCGCAGCCGGTGGTCAGACCGGCGGTGAGCACGACGGCCGCCACGGTGGCGACGACGGCTGCGGTGCGGCGACGGCGGCTCGCGGCCATGGGAACGGTCCCCTCCCTCGATACGGGCCGGGGGCGCGGCCCGTTGCCGTTCCCTCCGCCCGGTGTGCTGGCCGGACGCACAAGGATGAGCCGTGCGTCCGTATGGGTAGAGACGCACGTGCGGTCGGCGCGGTTGCCCGTGCCGACCGGCTGACTTGGTACGTCCTTTACTTTTCCAGGACGGTATCAAGTGCGAGGCGTTGTGCGTCGGCCAATTCTCCACAGCCGGTGACGGCGAGGTTCAGGAGGGCGTCGAGTTCGTCGCGGGCGAAGGGTTCGGCTTCGGCGGTGCCCTGTACTTCGACGAAGCGTCCGTCTCCGGTGCAGACGACGTTCATGTCGGTGTCGGCGCGTACGTCTTCCTCGTAGCGGAGGTCGAGGAGGGGGGTGCCGTCGACGATGCCGACGGAGACGGCGGAGACGGTGCCGGTGAGTGGCTGGCGGGCGGCGCGGATGAGTTTCTTGTCCTTGGCCCAGGTGACGGCGTCGGCGAGGGCGACGTAGGCGCCGGTGATGGCGGCGGTGCGGGTGCCGCCGTCGGCTTGGAGGACGTCGCAGTCCAGGACGACGGTGTTCTCGCCGAGGGCTTTGTAGTCGATGACGGCGCGCAGGGAGCGGCCGATGAGGCGGGAGATCTCGTGGGTGCGTCCGCCGATCCGGCCTCTGACGGATTCGCGGTCGCCGCGGGTGTTGGTGGCGCGCGGCAGCATGGCGTATTCGGCGGTGACCCAGCCTTCGCCGGTGCCCTTGCGCCAGCGGGGGACGCCTTCGGTGACGGAGGCGGTGCAGAGGACCTTGGTGTCGCCGAAGGAGACGAGGACGGAGCCCTCGGCGTGCTTGCTCCAGCCCCTTTGGATGGTGACGGGGCGGAGCTGGTCGGGGGTGCGGCCGTCGATGCGTGACATGGGGCGAGCCTAGTACTCGGGTGTGAGGGGGTTTCTGCCGGTCGTGGGGGTGCGGAAGGGCCCCTCCGGTCGGGGGGGGTGGAGGGGCCCTGGTGGTCAGCTGGTGTGGTGGTGGTTCACATCATGTCTTCGATGTCCGCGGCGATGGGGTCGGCGTCGGTGCCGATGACGACCTGGATGGCGGTGCCCATCTTGACGACGCCGTGGGCGCCGGCGCTCTTGAGGGCGGCGTCGTCGACCAGGGCGGGGTCGTTGACGTCGACGCGGAGGCGGGTGATGCAGCCTTCGATCTCCTCGATGTTCTCGATGCCTCCGAGCCCGGCGACGATCTTCTCAGCCTTGCTGGCCATGTGTCCTTCTCCCTGGTCTGAACCGCTTTGTCGCAGTAACCCACAGTTGGCCCAACTTTGCGAGCGGTCATGCCGTCCGTACCGAATGATGGCGTCACGACAGCGGAACCCTCTCCCAAATGGTCTACACCACCTGTGGGAGCCCCGCCAAACCCGGTCCCTCCGAGAGGAGTCCGATGAGTGCCGAGAGCGCCGTCAGTCCCGCGCGTGCCCGCTGGAACACAGTGTTCCAGGGGCTGCAGAAGATGGGCCGCAGTCTTCAACTGCCCATCGCGGTACTGCCTGCCGCCGGCATCCTCAACCGGCTGGGTCAGCCGGATGTGTTCGGTGACGAGGGGCTGGGCTGGACCGATGTGTCCAAGGTGATGGTCGGCGCGGGTGGCGCGCTGCTGGACTCCACTCTCGGGCTGCCGCTGCTGTTCTGCGTGGGTGTCGCCATCGGTATGGCGAAGAAGGCGGACGGGTCGACCGCGCTCGCGGCGGTGGTGGGTTTTCTCGTCTACTACTCGGTGCTGCGTCAGTTCCCGGTGGAGTGTCCGAAGGGCACGACGGTGACGGCGACCGGCTGCCAGGCGGCGGACAGTACGGTGAGCGAGTTCACGTACCAGAATCCTGGGGTCTTCGGCGGCATCGTGATCGGTCTGCTGGCCGCCTACTTCTGGGCCCGTTTCCACCGGACCAGGCTGGTGGACTGGCTGGGCTTCTTCAACGGGCGTCGGCTGGTCCCGATCATCATGGCGTTCGTGGCGATCGCGGTCGCGGCGCTGTCCTTGTGGGTGTGGCCGCCGGTGGGCAGTGCGCTGGAGAGTTTCAGCGACTGGATGGACGGGCTGGGGGCGTGGGGCGCGGGGGTGTTCGGGCTCGCGAACCGGGCGCTGCTGGTGATCGGTCTGCACCAGTTCCTGAATGTGCCCATCTGGTTCCAGTTCGGCAGTTACACCAAGCCGGACGGCACGGTGGTGCACGGTGACATCAATATGTTCCTGGCGGGTGACC
Source organism: Streptomyces sp. NPDC091377 (assembly GCF_044757045.1). Taxonomy (NCBI): domain Bacteria; kingdom Bacillati; phylum Actinomycetota; class Actinomycetes; order Kitasatosporales; family Streptomycetaceae; genus Streptomyces; species Streptomyces sp. NPDC091377. Next base: position 695,404 of record NZ_JBIVUE010000002.1, read on the forward strand.
CGGACGCGGGGCAGTTCACCACGGGTTTCTTCCCGATCATGATGTTCGCGTTGCCGGCCGCGGCGCTGGCCATCACGCACACCGCGAAGCCGGGGCGGCGCAAGGAGATCGGTGGGTTGATGCTCTCGGTGGCGCTCACGTCGTTCGTGACCGGGATCACCGAGCCGATCGAGTACTCGTTCCTGTTCGTCGCGCCGTTGCTGTACGCGGTGCACGCGGTGCTGACCGGGGTGTCGATGGCGGTGTCGTGGGGGCTGGGGGTCAAGGACGGCTTCAGTTTCTCGGCCGGGTTGATCGACTATGTCATCAACTGGAATCTGGCGACCAAGCCGTGGTTGATCATCCCGATCGGGCTGGGTTTCGCGGTGGTGTACTACGCGATCTTCCGGTTCGCGATCACGAGGTTCGATCTGAAGACTCCGGGCCGTGAACCGGAGGACGAGGTGGAGGATGTGACCAAGGTGTAACCGGCTTCACAGCGGCCTCAACCACCGGTTCTCCCAGGGCCCTTGGACCTCGTGTCCGGGGGCCCTTCGGCGTGCCCGGGAGGGATCCGGAGGGCGGTCCTGTGGGTTTATGAAAGGTGGGTTCCTTATGCGCTGCTCATCTGCTACAACAGGTCTACACCACTGAGTGGTGTAGACCACCACCCGTTGGAGGAAGTATGAGTTCCGCCACCACCACGGCGGCCCCCGCGAAGAAGCGGGGATCCGGTCTGTTCTTGGGCCTCCAGAAAATCGGCCGCAGCCTCCAGCTGCCCGTCGCGGTGCTGCCCGCGGCCGGTATCCTCATCCGCCTCGGTCAGCCGGATGTGTTCGGCGCGGACGGCTTCGGCTGGGACAAGGTCGCCTCGGTGTTCGCCCTGGCCGGCAACGCCATCCTGGGCAACCTCCCGCTGCTCTTCTGTATCGGTGTGGCCATCGGCTTCGCCAAGAAGTCCGACGGCTCCACGGCGCTCGCCGCCCTGGTCGGCTTCCTGGTCTACAGCAAGGTGCTGGAAGCCTTCCCGGTGACCGAGGCCAAGGTCCAGGACGGCGCGGACGTGGCCGCGACGTACAACAACCCGGGTGTGCTCGGCGGCATCATCATGGGTCTGCTCGCGGCGGTCCTGTGGCAGCGGTACCACCGCAAGAAGCTGGTGGACTGGCTCGGCTTCTTCAACGGCCGACGGCTCGTCCCGATCATCATGGCCTTCGTCGGTCTGGCGATGGGTGTCTTCTTCGGCTTGGTCTGGGAGCCGATAGGCGACGTCATCACCAACTTCGGCGAGTGGATGACCGGGCTCGGCGCGGCCGGCGCGGGCATCTTCGGTGCGATCAACCGTGCGCTGATCCCGATCGGCATGCACCAGTTCGTGAACACCGTGGCCTGGTTCCAGATCGGTGACTTCACGACCGCCTCCGGCGACGTGGTGCACGGCGACATCTCGCGCTTCCTGGCGGGCGACCCCGACGCGGGCATGTTCCAGTCGGGCTTCTTCCCGATCATGATGTTCGGTCTGCCGGCCGCCGCGCTGGCGATCGCCCACTGCGCCCGGCCCGAGCGCCGCAAGGTCGTGATGGGCATGATGGTCTCGCTCGCGCTGACCTCCTTCGTGACCGGTGTCACCGAGCCGATCGAGTTCTCGTTCATGTTCATCGCGCCGCTGCTGTATGTGCTGCACGCGGTGCTGACCGCCATCTCGATGGCCGTCACCTGGGGGCTGGGTGTCCACGCGGGCTTCAACTTCTCCGCGGGTCTGATCGACTACGGCCTGAACTGGAGTCTGGCGACCAAGCCATGGCTGATCATCCCGATCGGCCTGGTCTTCGCGGTGATCTACTACACGGTCTTCCGGTTCGCGATCATCAAGTTCAACCTCCCCACCCCGGGCCGTGAGCCCGAGGAGGAGGTCGAGGACCTCACCAAGGCGTGACCCTCACCCGAACCCGAGAAGGCCCCGGCATCACGACGATGCCGGGGCCTTCTCACACCCACGAACCCGCAAACGACCAGATCGGACCAGGTCAGGCCCGTTCCGGTCAGGTCCGGTCCGGTCCGGTCCGGTCAGATCTCGTACGACAGTCTCGGCGCGGCCAGCTCGACCGGGCCGTCGTAGGCGGTGCGGGCGTCGGCCAGATTGAGCTGCGGGTCGGTCCACGGCGGGATGTGGGTCAGCACCAGGCGGCGGGCGCCCGCGCGGGTCGCGGTCTGCCCGGCCTCACGGCCGTTGAGGTGCAGGTCCGGGATGGCCTCCTTGCCGTGGGTGAAGGCCGCCTCGCACAGGAACAGATCGGTGTCCCGGGCGAGTTCGTCCAGCGCCGGGGTGACCCCCGTGTCGCCGGAGTAGGTCAGCGACCGGCCGCCGTGCTCCACCCGGATGCCGTACGCCTCCACGGGATGGGCCACCCGGTCGGTGTGCACCGTGAACGGGCCTATCTCGAAGCTGCCCGGCTTGACCGTGTGGAAGTCGAAGACCTCGCTCATCGAGGAGGCGGTCGGGGTGTCGGCGTAGGCGGTGGTCAGCCGGTGCTCGGTGCCCTCGGGTCCGTAGACCGGGAGGGGGGCGCAACGGCCGCCGTCGTGCCGGTAGTAGCGCGCCACGAAATAGGCGCACATGTCGATGCAGTGGTCGGCGTGCAGATGACTCAGAAAGATCGCGTCGAGGTCGTAGAGACCGCAGTGGCGCTGCAGCTCGCCGAGGGCACCGTTGCCCATGTCGAGAAGCAGCCGGTAGCCGTCGGCCTCCACGAGGTAGCTCGAACAGGCCGATTCCGCGGACGGGAACGACCCCGAGCAGCCGACGACGGTGAGCTTCATGAAACAGAAACCTCCGCGGGCGGATATGGAGAAACGGGGGTCGTGCGGTGCGTCGAGCGTAAGGCGCAAAACCTCCGGTCGCTCCTCCGCAAAGGGCTGTTGTGGGGGAACTCACCTGTGCTGTCACCGGTTCGGCTGGACCGGGGGCGCGTAGGGCGCTCGGCACCGGCGCGCGGGTGGGACGGCTCGTACGCCGTGGTGGGGCGGGCCGGTACGGTCGTCCGTATGGACACGTCATGGTGGCCGGCGCTCGCGGCGGTGGTGCTGCTCGCGCTGATCGCCGCGCTCGCGGAGGGGGTCGGCCGGCGCCGTCCGGCCGGTCGCCGTCGGCCGCCGGGACGCCCGGGGCGGCGGGGCGCTCGGCCGGCGCCGCGGGCCGGGGAGATCTGGTGGGCGAGGGTGCCGTACGAGGACGGGCCGGGGGGCAAGGACCGGCCGTGTCTGGTGCTGGCGGTGCGCGGGCGGCGGGCGACCGTCGCGAAGATCACCACGCGGTACCGGGACGACCGCGCCGGGGTGATCCCGCTCCCGCCGGGCGCGGTCGGCGACGCCCGGGGCCGTCCGAGCTTCCTGGAGACGGACGAGCTGCGCCGGGTCCCGCTGGGCGACTTCCGCCGCCGGGCGGGCACCGCCGACCCGGCCCTGTGGGACCAGGTCCGTCACCTGACCTAGGAAACCACCACCTGGGCGTCCCGGAGCGGGCCCGACGTCCGGCGAGGTGATCGGCCCGGGGGGCGGATCCGGGCCCGGTGTCGGGCCCAGGGCCTGTAGCCAGCCCGGGCTCAGTGTCCGGTCCGGGTCGGGCCCGGTGCCGGGTCCGGGACCGGTGTCGGGTCCCCGGCCCGGTGTGGGGCCCAGGGCCTGTAGCCAGCCCGGGCTCAGTGTCCGGTCCGGTAATCGGCCCGGTTCGGTGTCCGGCCCAGGGCCTGGACCCGGCCCAGGCTCAACGTCCGGTCCGGTAATCGGCCCGGATCAGGTCCGGGCCCGGTGCCGGGTCCAGGCCCGGTGGCCAGCCCAGGGCTTGTACCCGGCCCAGGCTCAACGTCCGGTCCGGCAATCGGCCCGGATCAGGTCCGGGGCCGGTGTCGGGTCCGGTGTCGGGTCCGGGTCCGGGTCCGGTGTCGGGTCCGGGTCCGGTGTCGGGTCCGGGACCGGTGTCGGGTCCGGGACCGGTGTCGGGTCCGGGACCGGTGTCGGGTCCGGGACCGGTGTCGGGTTCCGGCCGATGTCCAGCCCAGGGCCTGGACCCGGCCCTGGCTCAGCGTCCGGTCCGGTGTCGGATCCCGGCCCGATGTCCGGCCCACGGCCTGTATCCGGCCCCCCGGTGTCCCGCCCGGTAATCGGCCCTGGGTCGGCCCGGGCTCGGGGTCGGGTCCCGGCCCGGTGGCCAGGCCACGGCCTGTATCCGGCCCTCCGGTGTCCCGCCCGGTAATCGGCCCGGGTCGGCCCGGGCTCGGTGTCGGGTCCGGTAATCGGCCCGGGCCGGTGTCCGGGCTGGGTCCGGTGTCCGATCCAGGCCGGGTACCCCGGGATCCGGGGTTCCGGGTCAGGGTCGGTGTCCGGGCTAGGCCCAGAGTTGGCCCTGGAGGGTCTGGATGGCTTCTTCTGTGGTCGCCGCGGTGTAGACGCCGGTGGACAGGTACTTCCAGCCGCCGTCGGCGACGACGAAGGCGATGTCGGCGCGCTCGCCCGCCTTGACCGCCTTGAGGCCCACACCGATCGCGGCGTGGAGTGCGGCGCCGGTGGAGACGCCCGCGAAGATGCCCTCCTGCTGGAGCAGCTCACGGGTGCGGGTGACCGCGTCGGCGGAGCCGACGGAGAAGCGGGTGGTGAGCACGGAGGCGTCGTACAGCTCGGGGACGAAGCCCTCGTCGAGGTTGCGCAGGCCGTAGACCAGGTCGTCGTAGCGCGGCTCGGCGGCGACGATGCTGACGTCCGGCTTGTGCTCGCGCAGATAGCGGCCGACGCCCATGAGGGTGCCGGTGGTGCCGAGTCCGGCCACGAAGTGGGTGATCGAGGGGAGGTCGGCGAGGATCTCGGGGCCGGTGGTGCTGTAGTGGGCGCCCGCGTTGTCGGGGTTGCCGTACTGGTAGAGCATCACCCAGTCCGGGTGCTCGGCGGCGAGTTCCTTGGCGACGCGCACGGCGGTGTTGGAGCCGCCCGCGGCCGGGGAGGAGATGATCTCGGCGCCCCACATGCCGAGCAGGTCACGGCGTTCCCGCGAGGTGTTCTCGGGCATCACGCACACGATCCGGTAGCCCTTGAGCCTGGCGGCCATGGCCAGGGAGATCCCGGTGTTGCCCGAGGTGGGTTCGAGGATGGTGCAGCCGGGGGTGAGCCGGCCGTCCTTCTCGGCCCGTTCGATCATGTGCAGGGCGGGGCGGTCCTTGATCGAACCGGTGAGGTTGCGGTCCTCCAGCTTGGCCCAGATCCGGACCTCGGGGGACGGCGACAGCCGCGGCAGGCCCACCAGAGGGGTGTTGCCCACCGCGGCCAGCGGGGAGTCGTAGCGCATCGGGGGCCGCGGTTCTCAGACCGAGCCGCCCGCGACCGCGGGCAGGATCGTGACGTTGTCGCCGTCGGTGAGCTTGGTGTTGATGCCTTCCAGGAAGCGCACGTCCTCGTCGTTGAGGTAGACGTTGACGAAGCGGCGCAGCTGATCGCCGTCCACGATGCGGGCCTGGATGCCCGTGTGCCGGGACTCCAGGTCGGTGAAGAGCGCGGCGAGGGTGTCTCCGGTGCCCTCGACCGCCTTCTGGCCGTCGGTGTACTGGCGCAGGATGGTGGGGATGCGGACCTCGATGGCCATGGTGGCGGGCTCCTGTCGGAAGGTGTCGGGGCGGTGGGCGCGCGGCGGCGCGGGTGCGGCAGGGGTGGCGCGGGGGTGCGGGGCGCGCGCCGCGGCTGACGGCCGTACGGCGGCAGGGCGGAGCGTCAACAGATGGCGCTGGCAAGCCTGCACAGGTCGACGTGCAGCCGCGCCACGAGCAGCGTGCCCGGCGTCTTCTCGCTCACGTCGTACAGAACCATGGGTTCATCGTATCGATTCCCGGTCCGGCTTCTGGAATGTGATCTCGCATACTGGATGAATTCTGACCGCATGCCGGGATCAGTAGGCGGCTACGACCGTGACCTCCTCCTCCGTGACCGCGCCGTCCAGGATCCGGAACGAGCGGAACTGGAAGTCTCCGGCCCCGTCGGTGTCGGCGGTGGAGACCAGGACGTAGTGGGCGCCGGGCTCGTTGGCGTAGGTGATGTCGGTGCGGGAGGGGTACGCCTCGGTCGCGGTGTGGGAGTGGTAGATGATCACCGGCTCCTCGTCGCGGTCGTCCATCTCGCGGTAGAGCTTGAGCAGGTCCGCGGAGTCGAACTCGTAGAACGTGGGTGAGCGGGCGGCGTTCAGCATCGGGACGAACCGCTCGGGGCGGTCGGATCCGGCGGGGCCGGCGACGACGCCGCACGCCTCGTCGGGGTGGTCCTCGCGCGCGTGGGCGACGATCTGGTCGTGGAGGGCCTGGGTGAGGGTCAGCATGCGGGCCAGGATAAGCAGAGGGGCCGTTCCGTACCGGACGGCGGTACGGAACGGCCCACATGCTGGACGGGGTTCGGGGGGTGGGAGTGGCGGCTCAGCCGACCTTGCCGGGCTCCCCGGTGCGGTCGCCGGGCTCCCCGGTGCGGTCGCCGGGCTCCGCGGTGCGGTCCATGGTGATCTCCGGGTTGCGGTTCTTGAGGACGAGCCAGCCGACTCCCAGTGCGGCGGCCCAGCCCGCCATCACATACAGACACACCCGCGCGTCCGCGTCGTAGGCGATCAGTCCGGTGACGAAGAGCAGGAACACGATCGCGATGTACGAGCAGACCGAGCCGCCCGGTGCGGGGAAGGAGGAGCCTGGCAGCCGGCCCGCGACCACGGCCCGGCGGTAGAGGACATGGCTGACGAGGATCATGAGCCAGGTCCAGATGCCGGCGGCGGTGGCGACGGAGGTGACGTAGCCGAACGCCTTCTCGGGGACGAGGTAGTTGAGGACCACGCCGATGCCCATGAAGAGCGCCGAGACGCCGATGCCGAAGGCGGGGGTCTTGGTGGCGGAGAGCCGGGTGAAGGTGCGCGGGGCCTCGCCGTTGTCGGCGAGGGTGCGCAGCATGCGGCCGGTGGAGTACATGCCGGAGTTGCAGGACGACAGGGCCGCGGTGAGCACCACGAAGTTGACGATGGCGGCGCCGGCGGGGATGCCGATCTGGGCGAAGGCGGCGACGAACGGGCTCACCCCGGGGGCGAACTCGGTCCACTTGACCACGCACAGGATGACGGTGAGCGCGCCGACGTAGAAGAGGGCGATCCGCCAGGGCAGGGTGTTGATGGCCTTGGGGAGGGTCTTCTCCGGGTTCTTGGACTCACCGGCGGTGACGCCGACCAGTTCGACGGCGAGGTAGGCGAACATCACGCCCTGGAGGGTCATCAGCGAGGAGCCGACGCCCTTGGGGAAGAAGCCGTCGTGCGCCCAGAGGTTGGAGACCGAGGCGGTGTCGCCGGCGGCGCTGAAGCCGAAGGTGAGGACGCCGAGCCCGATCACGATCATGCCGATGATGGCGGTGACCTTGACCATCGAGAACCAGAACTCGATCTCGCCGAAGAGTTTCACCGAGATCAGGTTGGCGCCGAACAGTACGACGAGGAAGACGAGGGCGGTGACCCATTGGGGGATCGCGGGCCACCAGTAGTTGATGTAGATGGCGGCGGCGGTGAGTTCCGCCATGCCGGTGACCACCCACATCAGCCAGTAGGTCCAGCCGGTGAAGTAGCCGAAGAAGGGGCCGAGGAACTCCCGGGAGTACTCGGCGAAGGAGCCGGAGACCGGGCGGTAGAGCAGTAGCTCGCCGAGGGCCCGCATGATGAAGAAGATGATCACGCCCGCGAGGGCGTACATGACGATCAGGCTGGGGCCGGCCTTGGCGATGTTCGCCCCGGCGCCCAGGAAGAGGCCGACGCCGATGGCGCCGCCGATGGCGATCATCTGGACCTGACGACTGTTGAGGCCGCGCTCGTAGCCCTCTTCGGGGGTCTGTCCGCCCCCGGCCCCGGTGCCGTCGTGCTCGGTGTCGACCTGAGCAGAGGTCATCTGTCGTGCGCCTTTCTCCATGGCCCGACCCGAGCCCTCAGGTGGCTGCGGATCGGATCTCGATCCCCCCGGATGGATGGAGTGCCTGGCCGGCGGTCCGCCGGCTCGGTGGCGCACCCGACAGGACAGGGGTGGCGTCCGCCGGGCGTCGTGAAGATCTATCACGCGGTTCTGGCAGATCACCCGGGTCCGATGTGACGCACAGCACAAGAAGAAGGGGACAAACGGGGGGTGCCTCGCCATAAGAGGCGACCCCGGTGACGGGATCGTTACGGCGATTTGAGCGTCTGCTGAGCGAACGGGAAGGGGCGTCGAGGGGGCCGTCGGGGGGCGTGCGGCGGGCCGGTGATCGTCGAGGGCGGATGCTCTCTGAAGGCTTATGCCTCAGGTCAGGGGCGTCCGATCACCCTGAGGGGCGGGTTCGCCCGTGCATGCGGAGCCGTTCGCCCGTCCGGCCCTGAACGTTTGCAGCCGACACCAGGGGGGTTTGCGGTGCGCGGGAGGGGTGTTGGGCCGGGGCGACCTCGGGGCCCTGGGCGGGGTGGGCACGGGGGTCTGGGGCGGGGGCGGGGCCGGGCTCGGGGCCCTTGGGCGGGCGGACTCGGGGACGCTAGGGGGCGGGCTCGGGGGCGCTGGGCGGGGGTGGGCTCGGCGACCTTGGGCGGGCGAACTCGGGGACGCTAGGGGGTGGGCTCGGGGGCGCTGGGCGGGGGTGGGCTCGGCGACCTTGGGCGGGCGAACTCGGCGACTTCGGGCGGGCTCGGCGAGCCTGGGCGGCCGGGCTCGGGGCCTTGGACCGGGGCGGGCCCGAGCCCTGGACGGGCAGACTCGCCGACCTTGGGCGGGCGGACTCGGGACCCTGGACCAAGGCGCGGGCCCGGGCCCTGGACGGGCGGACTCGCCGACCCTGGGCGGGCGGGCTCGGGGCCCTGGACGTCTCGGTCCCCGGGGTGGCCGGGTCCTCGGGCGGCCGGTCCCCGGGCGTCGGCTCTCGGCGGCCGATCCCCGGGCGCCGGCTATCGGCGGTCGGGGTTCAAGGGTGGGCGCTCGGCAAGCGGCTCCCGGCGGCCCGCCTCCCTCCGGTCCGACGGTGACCGCAGGCCCGTGGCACGCGGATGGCACGCGGACCCGTGGCCGCGAGGCCATGGCACGCGGACCGGGGCCGGGCCCCAGGCACGCGGGCTCCCGGCGGCCCGCCTCCCTCCGGCCCGCCCCCGACAGGCAGGGCCGGACCAGAGGGCAGCCGTCCTCCGGGGGCCGGACCCTGGACGGATCCGGCGCCGGGTCGCCGACCTCGGCGGTGCGGCCCCGGGCGGTCGGCTCTCGTCGGCGTCGCCCGAGGGCCCTCGGCCGGGAGTGCGGGCCGACCCGATAGGCGCCAGGGGTACCGGCCGACCCGATAGGCACCCGAGGCGCGGGCCGACCCGATAGGCACCGGGGGTACCGGCCAACCCGATCGGCGCCGGGGCGCCGGCCAACCCGGTGGGCACCGGGAGTGCCGGCCGACCCGATCGGCGCCAGGGGTACCGGCCAACCCGATAGGCACCCGAGGCGCGGGCCGATCCGGTGGGCGTCGAGGGCGTCAGCCAACCCGGTGGGCACCGGGAGTGCCGGCCGACCCGATCGGCGCCAGGGGTACCGGCCAACCCGATAGGCACCCGAGGCGCGGGCCGATCCGGTGT
>NZ_JBIVUE010000002.1:705102-826870 GCF_044757045.1 Streptomyces sp. NPDC091377
GGGCGTCGAGGGCGTCAGCCAACCCGGTGGGCACCGGGAGTGCCAGCCGACCCGATCGGCACCGGGGGTACCGGCCGACCCGATCGGCGCCGGGGCGCGGGCCGACCCGATCGGTGCCCGGAGGGTTCACGGCATCAGGGACTCGACCAGGGTCTCCTGGAGGCCGCCCAGCCACAGGTACGCCATCACCATCGGCTTGCGTTCGTCCTCGTCGGGGAGGGTGTAGAGGCGGGTGCTCTGCTCCTCGTCGGTGATCTCCAGCCGGGCCGCGATGGCCAGCCGCAGATCGTTGAGGGCGCCGAGCCAGGGGCGGGCCTCCTCCGGCGTCAGTTTGAGGACCGCGCCGCCACCGCCCGCGTCCGCCGCGAGTGCGTCCAGGGAGCGGACGACGGCGACGGCGTTGTCGCGCTTGCCCGCCCGCAGGTCGTTCTCGGTGTAGCGGCGGAACTCGGCGGAGTGGGCCCGTCGCTCCTCGGCCTCCTCGGGGGAGGCGGGGGTGTGTTCGGGGTCGGTGTAGGCGTCGGGGAAGAGCCGGCGCAGCACCGGGTCGGCGGGGGGTTCGCTCGGCCCGTCAGTGAAGAGTTCGGCGAGCGGGTCGTCGGGGGCCTCCTCGGCGGGGCCCGGCCCGATCAGCTCCAGCAACTGGACGGTGAGCGAGCGGATGATGGAGATCTCGACCTCGTCGAGCGCGACGGCGGCGCCGCCGCCGGGGAGCGGTTCGAAGGTTCCTGGCATGGGGGCGATCGCTACTTCCGGTCCTGCTGGAGGGTGGCCCACAAGCCGTACCCGTGCATGGCCTGCACGTCGCGTTCCATCTCCTCGCGGGATCCGCTGGAGACGACCGCTCGGCCCTTGTGGTGGACGTCGAGCATGAGCTTGCGGGCCTTGTCCTTGGAGTAGCCGAAGTACGACTGGAAGACATAGGTCACATAGCTCATGAGGTTGACCGGGTCGTTGTGGACGATCGTGATCCAGGGGACGTCCGGCTCGGGTACGGCAGAGACCTCTTCCGCCGACTCGGTGCGTTCGATCTCGATGGGAGCGGCTGACGTCACAACCCCCATGCTGCCACGCCCGCCACAAATCGTCACACTGACGAAATGGGGGTGTAGCATCAGGGGTCATGAACACAGCAGACCTTGGGCTGCCGGTGGAGGTGCCCTCGACGGCCCTTTTCACGGACCAGTACGAGCTGACGATGCTCCAGGCCGCACTGAAGGCGGGCACCGCCGGGCGGCGCAGCGTCTTCGAGGTCTTCACCCGCCGGCTGCCCCACGGCCGCCGGTACGGCGTGGTGGCGGGCACCGGGCGGGTGCTGGACGCCGTGGAGAACTTCCGCTTCGACCCCGACGTGCTCGGCTTTCTGGGCGAACGCGCGATCGTGGACGAGGAGACCCTGGAGTGGCTGGCCGGCTACCGCTTCACGGGCGACATCTGGGGCTACCCGGAGGGCGAGGTGTACTTCCCGGGCTCGCCGATCCTGCGGGTCGAGGGCACCTTCGCCGAGTGTGTGCTGCTGGAGACCGTGATCCTCTCGATCCTCAACCACGACTCGGCGATCGCCGCCGCGGCCTCCCGGATGTCGTCGGCCGCCGGTGACCGTCCGCTGATCGAGATGGGCGCGCGCCGCACGCACGAGCTGGCCGCGGTGGCCTCCGCCCGCGCGGCCTACGTCGGCGGCTTCTCCTCCACGTCCGACCTGGCGGCCGGTTTCCGGTACGGCATCCCGACCGTCGGCACCAGCGCCCACGCCTTCACCCTGCTGCACGACCGGGAGCGGGACGCGTTCCGGGCCCAGGTGGACTCGATGGGCCGGGGCACGACGCTGCTGGTGGACACGTACGACGTCGCCGAGGCCGTGCGGACGGCGGTGGAGGTCGCCGGGCCGGGGCTGGGCGCCGTACGGATCGACTCGGGGGATCTGCTGCTGGTGGCCCACCGGGTGCGCCAGCAGCTCGACGAGCTGGGCGCGACACAGACCCGGATCATCGTCACCTCCGATCTGGACGAGTACGCGATCGCGTCGCTGGCGGCGGCGCCGGTGGACGCGTACGGGGTCGGCACCCAGCTGGTGACCGGGTCGGGGCATCCGACGTGCTCGATGGTGTACAAGCTGGTCGCGCGCGCCGGGTCGGCCGATCCGGGGGCGCCGCTCGTGCCGGTGGCGAAGCGGTCGACCGGTGGCAAGACCTCTATCGGGGGACGTAAGTGGGCCGCGCGGCGACTGGACGAGCAGGGGGTCGCGGAGGCCGAGGTGATCGGCACCGGGGCCGTGCCGGGCGCGCTGGCCGAGCGGCAACTGCTCGTGGAACTGATCAAGGCGGGCGAGGTCGTCGCACGTGAACCGCTGGACACGGTGCGCGAGCGGCATGTCCGGGTGCGGGAGAATCTGCCCCTGTCGGCCACCCAGCTCTCACGTGGGGAGCCGGTGCTCCCGACCGAGTACGCGCGGGGCGACTGACCCCGCACCGGTAAGCGGCGGCGGTACGCCTCTCCCCTGTCCGGCGGCGAGTCTTTAGGCTCGTAGACCAGCCCTCATAGCCGAAGGATCTTCCCCATGCGTCGCGCTCTGATCGTCATCGATGTGCAGAACGACTTCTGCGAGGGGGGCAGTCTCGCGGTGGCCGGCGGCGCCGACGTGGCGGCTGCCGTCACCGAGCTGATCGGCCAGTCCACGGCCGGGTACCGGCACGTCGTGGCCACGCGTGACCACCACATCGCGCCGGGTGGTCACTTCGCCGACAACCCCGACTTCGTGCACTCCTGGCCCGCGCACTGCGTGGCGGGCACGGAGGGGGTCGGCTTCCACCCGAACTTCGCCCCGGCGATCGCCTCGGGCGCGGTGGACGCGGTGTTCGACAAGGGGGCGTACTCGGCGGCGTACAGCGGGTTCCAGGGCGCCGACGAGAACGGCACCCCGCTGGCGGAGTGGCTGCGCGCCCGGGAGATCGACGAGGTCGACGTGGTCGGTATCGCGACCGACCACTGTGTACGGGCCACCGCGCTGGACGCCGTACGGGAGGGTTTCCGTACCCAGGTGCTGCTCGACCTGACCGCCGGGGTGGCCGAGGACACCACCGAGCGGGCCCTCCAGGAGCTGCGCGAGGCAGGCGTGGAACTCTCCGGCAAGCCGGTCGTCTGAGCCCGGGAGAGCGAGGGAGGGGGGCGGGGGTCGTCCTACGGCCCGGCCTTCACCGCCGAGTCCTCCCCCGGCCCTCCGCGTCCCGAGCGGGCGCGGCGACTCCTCCCCCGGTCCGGCGCTTCCCGGGCGGGGCCGTCCCTCGTGGTCGGGCGGGGATCCGGACGCCGGACGCCGGACGCCGGGCCCCGGACCGCAGGGCTACGCCGGTGCGGCCGGGCGGCGCAGCAGGGCGCGGATCGGGTGCCACAGTTCGGGTACGCCGAGCAGGTCCTCCGGGGACGTGCGCCATATGAGGCCGTCCGGGTGGTGGAGTACGGCGGTGATCTCGTCCGGGGTGGGCGGGGCGGCGTTGCCGCGCAGGTAGACGGCGGGCAGCCCGAGGTTGCGCAGCCTGGTCAGGGCGCGCGCCCGGTTGTGGGCGTGGACGAGCACGCGCACGCCGGTCGGGCCGCCGTCGGCGGCGGAGGCGGGGCTGGGCAGATTCAGCGCCACCACCACTCTGCCGTTCGGCAGCTTGCAGAAACCTCCTGCGGCCATGCAGTCACACCCCCGTGCGAGCCGGTGTCAATAAGAGAACCACAGGACGCACCTAAACACGATCGGCGGCAGCCCGCCAAGGGGCTCCCGCCGATACGCGTCTGACCTGCGTAAATGCCGCTTACTTCACCGCACGGTCCACTTCGAGCCTGATCGTGGAGCCGTTCTTGGCCTCCTTGACGATCTTGATCTTGGTGTTGGTGTCAGTGATCTTGACGCCCGCCGTGGGGTTCGACCGGTCGTAGTAGGTGCTGGTCCGGTCGTTGAAGACCGACACGCCCTTGGACGACGGGATCCGGGTGGCCACGTCCGCCTTGTGCAGGGTGATGCCGTCGGTGCGGTAGAGGCTGAACGGGGAGTCGTACGCCTGGATGCGGTTGCGCATCAGGGTGCCGTCGGACCACTTCAGCGCGGTCGGGTGGGAGTCGATCGGCAGCAGCAGACCGGCGCCGGGGTGGACGCTGGTGTTGTTGTCCGCCTGCGAGGTGTCCCACTTCCAGATCAACAGACCGTTCTGGTACGCGTAGTGCTCCACCCAGTCCGGACGGGTGGTGGAGAAGCCGAAGTTGTACGGGCCGACCTTGAGGGTCTTGTCGTACGACACGTACTGGCGGTTCTCCGCGATGTAGTACTGCTCGTAGTTCTTGGTGAACGAGGAGCCGATGCGCGAGAAGCCCTTGGCCGTCCAGGCGGCGTCGGCGGTCTCGGCGTTGTCCGTGAACAGCGCGGTGCCGTCGGCGACGACCGAGATCCGGTCGGCGGCGAAGCCCTTGAGCGCCACTCCGCCGTCGGAGGAGTAGCGGAAGCGCAGGTCGATCTTCTTGCCGGCGTAGGCGTCGAGCGAGTACGACAGCTTCTTGTAGCCGTCGACCGTGCCGGTCAGGGCGGGCTTGCCGCTGCCGTCGCGCGGGATGGGCTGACCGTCCACCGTGCCGTCGACGGGCGTCCAGTTGGTGCCGCCGTCGGTGGAGACCTCGGTGTAGAGCCAGTCGTAGTCGGACTCGATCTCGTACCAGCCGTCGAAGGTCAGGTCGGCCGCGTTCTTGCCCGTCAGGTCGACCGAGCGGGTGAGGGTGTTGCGCAGGTCGTCGCCGCTGCCGCTCCACCACTGCGTGGCGCCCTCGGCCGGGGTGACGACCTCGGTCTTGACCGCCTTCTCGGGCAGTTCGACCACGAGGGCCTGCTTGTTCCTGGTGTTGTACTCGGCGTATCCGAGGGTGTGCCTGGACTTCGTCGCGGCCTTGGCCGTGTCGTAGTTCAGCCAGCCGAGCTGGAGCTTGTCCCAGGCGGTCATGTCGCCGGGCAGGTCGCCGATGGCGTCCTTGCCGTTGCCGAGCCAGGAGCCGGAGGACATCAGGGTCCAGAACCCGGTGGAGTTCTCGCCGTCCTTGGTGTCGTAGTGGTCCGGCAGACCGAGGTCGTGGCCGTACTCGTGGGCGAAGACACCGAGGCCGCCGTTCTCCGGCTGGATGGTGTAGTCGCCGACCCAGATGCCGGAGGTGCCGATCTGGGTGCCGCCGAGCTTGTTGCCCTCGGGGCCGGTGGCGCCGGCGTCGCTGCCGAAGGCGTACCAGCGGTGCGCCCAGATGGCGTCCGTGCCCTGGGCGCCGCCGCCCGCGGACTCGTCCTCACCGGCGTGCACGATCTGGAAGTGGTCGATGTAGCCGTCGGGCTCGTTGAAGTTGCCGTCGCCGTCGAAGTCGTAGCGGTCCCACTGGTCGTACTCGGAGAGCTTCGCCTTGATCTCGGCGTCCGTCTTGCCGGCCGCCTTCTGGCCCGCGGCCCAGGAGGTGACGCCGTCCTGCACCGCGTACCAGGCGCAGTTGTCGGGGACGCAGCTGTTGGAGCCGTAGCGGGCCTCGTTGTAGGGGACCTTGACCCAGTCGGAGACCTCGCCCTCGATCGAGTAGCGGCCCGAGGACTGCTTCTCGTAGTAGGTCTTCATCGAGGCGGAGCCCTCGCCGAAGTACAGGTCCTGGTAGTGCTTCTGGTTGTAGTCCGCCTGCCACTCGGTGCTGTTGTCCTTGGACCGGTCGGGCTGGGCGATCTGGTTGTGCAGGGGTCCGGGGGTGCCGCCGTAGCGGCTGTCTATCCGGTCACCGAACTCGACCAGAATGGTGAAGATCTTGTCGGTCTTCTCCCGGCCCAGTTCTACGTACTTGCTCTCGCCCTTCTTGGACTCCAGCCGTACGACCTTCGAGCCGTTGCGGTCCTTCACCTCGGACCGGCCGGAGATGACCTGGTTCAACGCCTCTTCGCGCTGGGCGGTCTGCGTGTCGGTGAGCGGGCCCTTCAGATCGTGGGGCTTCGCCTGGGCCTGGGCCGACGCCGGGTCCTGACGGTCCACGGACGGCGCGCCGGACCCACCGGGGGAATCGGCCTGCGCCACGGCGAAGGTGGATATCGTGGCGGTGGCCGCGGCGAGCGCGACGGCGGTGGCCGTGGCTCTGAACGTCCAGGGTCTTCTGGTCACTTGAGTTCCTCCTCCGCGTCCGGGCGCGCGGAAGGGGGGTCCTGGATGAGTGGAACCCGCGCGCTCCTGATCAACGCGTGTAGTCAAGTGACGACATTCGACTAGAGGTTGGGTAGAAAAGACAGATCTTGACTTGCACAGGTCAAGTGCATTATGCGGTGCTCCGCTTTCGCTGAGCGAACGCGACTCCCCCGCCCAACAGCCCGCAAACCGCCCCGCACCTGGATGTCCCCGCGGAAGATCGTCTTCAGCGGGCGCGTACGAGCGTCCACTTGATGGACACCATGAATCGGTGCGCCCCCCGTGCACCGGCACGATGGGTCAGGTCACGCTTACCTGTCGTTCCGCTCGGGCATCCACGCCGTTAGAGTCGAGTGGCGGAACGCCTGGAAGTCGGCGGAAAGCCAGGAAACCCCCGAGTCTCGCCCCCACTTCCGAGGACACGATTGCCATGCCTCGTCCGACTGCCGCACAGCTCGCCTACGGCTCATGCACCGTGATCCTGTCGACCCTCGCCATGCTGCTGCTGTCCCGGACGAGTTCCCCCGCGGGGATCGCGGTCGTCACCGTCACGGCGCTGGCCCTCGGGCTGGTCGTCGCCGTCACGGCCCCCGCGAAGAAGAAGACCCCCCGGCGGATCCCGACCTCCTCCGTGGCACCCGGCACACCGCAGCGGCTCAAGGCCCGCATCTGACAACACTCCTCGCGGACGAACAGCCCGCGCGGATGAACGGCCTTCGCGGATGAACAGCCTGCGGACGAACGGCCCTCGCGGATGAACAGCCTGCGCGGATGAACAGCCTCGCGGACGAACAGCCTTCGCGGATGAACGCCCTGCACGGACATCCACGCCTGACGGCGGTCCCCCGGTTCCGGGAGACCGCCGTCGGCCTGTGATCGGTCGGGCGACCGGCGCCCGTCAGGCGGTGCTGACCACCACCGTCTTGGCGGGCTTGTCGTGCAGCCCCTGCTTGTACGGCTTGTCGAAGAAGCTCCAGCCGCCGCAGATCGCCGTCCACACGCAGGCGCAGCAGAACGCGAACGGGATCCACAGCACCGCCGAGCGGATCAGCGCGCTCTGCACGGACGGAGTGCTGCCGTCCTCCAGATTGGCCACCCTCATCTTCAGCCACTTCTTGCCGAGCGTCTGACCCGACCGGGAGATCATGAAGGTGTCGTACGCCATGTAGAGCACGGCCGCGATCGCCGACTGCCAGAGCGAGCGGCCGACGTGCACGTTGTCGCCGTTGACGTTGTACTCGTTGACGTTGAAGCCCCAGGTGATCAGCCAGACCACGATGCCGACCATGATCATGTCGATGATCCGGGCCAGGGTGCGCCGCGCGCTGTCGGCCAGCGGGGGCATGCCCGCCAGCGGATCGCCCGGATAGCCGCCGGGCGGGGCGCCGTACGGGGGCTGACCGCCGTAGGGGTCACCGCCGTACGGGGGCGGGGGCCCACCGCCGTACGGGGGCGGCGGCTCGCTGCCGTGGGGAGGGGGCTGGTTCCAGCCGTGGGGAGGCGGCTCGCCGCCACCGGGAGGCGGCGGGGGCGGTGGGGTGCCGCCGCCCCGGGGGGTGTCGTACGGAGAGCCCCCGCCTTCCCCGGGCGGGGGCTGCTTCCTGAACGGGTCGTCTTCCGGCGGCTCTCCGGAGCCGGGGGGCGGTTGGCTGCTCATGGCCCGAGTGGAACGCGAACCCCTGGGCTCCGCATCCGGCGAGGGGCCGTCCGGGGTACCGGGCGGGCTGCGCGGGCGGGGCCGGCTGCGCAGTTGGGCGGCTGGGGGGGCGGGCGGGCTGCGAGGTCGGGCGGGATGCGCGGGCCGGGCGGGCTCGGTCAGCCCGGCCGCGCAGTCCGCCCGGGCACTGTCAGTCCGGGCACCGTCAACCCGGACCCCGTCAGCCCGCTTCCGGTCAGCTCGCCGCGACGAACGTGCGGGCCGCCTTGTCGTGCCAGCACTGGCGCCACGGCTTGTCGAACAGACACCACAGGACACCGATCAGCCCGAAGCAGAGCAGCCCCGGCACGCTGTAGACCAGCCAGCGGCGCAGCGCGGCGCCGAACGCCGGGGCGTCGTGGCCCTCGATGTCCCGCACCTCCAGACCGAACAGCCGCTTGCCCAGCGTGCGGCCCCACTTGGCGGTGGGCAGCGCCTCGTACAGCACGCCGAAGAGCAGCAGCACGGCGAGGATCACGGCCAGGTACACGCCGGTCGTGCCGTCCAGCAGCCAGACCGTGACGGTCCGTCCGGAGAGCTTGGCCTCGTCGATCTTGCCGTTGATGTGGTCCATGGCCTTGGTGCCCAGCGGTACGGCGGCGACGGCGGTGACCGCGAGGACGGCCACGGTGTCCACCAGCCGGGCCGCCAGCCGCTTGCCCAGCGGGGCGGGACGGGCCGACGCCTGGCGCCGGGCCAGCGCCTGGAACGGGTCCTCGACGGGGGGCCGCCAGGGCGTCACCGGCTCCTCGCCGGAACCGGCGGCCCCGCCCGTTCCGCCTGTTCCGCCCGGTCCGCCCGAGCCGCCCGAGCCGGCCAGTTGGTGCACCTGCTGCGCCCACGAGGACTGCCCGCCACCGGGGCCGCTGGTGAGCGGGCTGCCGGACTGCGGGGGCATGGACTGCGGGGGCACGGATTGTGGGGGCACGGACTGTGGGGCGGGCTGGGGTGCGGACGGCTGGCGGTGCTGGGGCTGCGGGGCCTGGTGTGCTTGGTGCGCCTGCTGGGGCTGTTGCGGCTGTTGGGGCTGCTGGGTCTGTTGGGGGACGGCGGGGGCCTGGGCCTGGGCGGTGGCGGGGTGCGCGGGCTGTCCGGACTCCTCCCCTGTGCGGCGGGGCACCGGGCGGAAGGTCATCGTGCCGTCGTCCACGGGACCGGGGGCGGCGGGGGGACCCGTCCGGGGGCGGCGGAAGACGAAGGTGTTGCCCGAGCCCTGATCCGGAGCCGGAGCCGGGGCCGGGGCCGGGGCCGGGGTGCGGGCGTCCCCCTCGTCCTCGGCGGGCGGGACCGCCGGCGCGGCCGGGGCGGCGGCCTCGGCGCTGTGGGCGACCCTCGGGTCGGCGGCGGGTGCCGCGGCGGCCGGGGAGGGGTCGGGCTGGTGGGCGTCGCCCGGTGCCGTGCCCCATGCCACCCGGCGGTCCTGGTCGCCGCCGAAGCCGGACTGGCGGGCGCGGTCGGCGGCCCAGGCGGTGGCCGGTTCGGGGCGGCTTCCGTACTGCTCGCCCGCGGACGGGGCCGGTCCGGGCTCGGGGTCCTCGTCGAAGAAGTGCGGGCCGGTCTCCTCGACCGGCGCGGCGGCCTGGGCGGGGGGTACGGCGGCGGGGGGTGCGGCGGCGGGGGCCGCGGGCTGGACGCCGGGCGGCGGGCTGAGCGGTTCGCCGTCGGCCGGGGCGGGGCGGCTGGTGCCCGGCACCCAGGAGGCGCCGTTCCAGTAGCGGACGTATCCGGGGATCGAGGGGTCCGGGTAGTACCCCTCGCGGGGCCGGTCGTCGCCTGGTGCCGGGGTTGGGGCGCTCATGTCCGTCGTCCCGTATCTGCTTGTGGGTGGGTAAGGGGGGGCTCCACATCTATCAGACCGGCGCGATCTCCATGGCCCGTCCCGCCGGAGGCACCCGATCCGGCCACGATTGTGCTACGCCCGGCGGATGGGGTGAAGAGTACGGGCGCGGTGTTGCCGGACCGCATCCGGGCGGGCCCGATCTTCGGAAAAGATTTTTGCCGAAGTCGCGTAATGCTCCGGTCCGTGGCCTCTCTCTGTTTCCGCGGGCCTGTTCAGGAGGCCCGTACGGACGAGGACGGACCAGAGAGGAACCACATCATGCACACCGTCGTGGAGCGCGAGCTGGAGCTGAAGCTCATCCTGTCGCCCGAGCGGAGCGTCCCGGTGCCGGCCCGGCTGGGCTACCGGACCGACGACCCGTACGCCGTGCACATCTCCTTCCACATCAACTCCGAGCACCCGGTCAACTGGACGTTCGCCCGCGAACTGCTGGTGGAGGGCGTGTTCCGGCCGTGCGGGCACGGGGACGTACGGGTGTGGCCGACGAAGGTCGAGGGGCGCAGCGTGGTGCTGGTCGCGCTGAGTTCGCCGGACGGGGACGCGCTGCTCGAAGCCCCGGCGGCGCAGGTGTCGGCCTGGCTGGAACGGACCCTGCGGGTGGTGCCACCGGGGTCGGAGGCCGAGCAGCTCGGCCTCGAGGCCGGACTGGCCGAGCTGCTGGCCCCCACTCCGGCCGACGATCTGTGGCTGCGTGACCCGTGGCCGTCGGACGAGTCGCAGGACGGTGAGTGAGCGCGGCGGGCGGCGGACCGAGGTGGGGTCGGAAGGGCCCGCGGTGGGGTCGGCGGAGCCCGAGAGGCCGGCGGAGCCCCTCGGGCCGGAAAGGCCCCTGGGGTCAGAAGACTTTGCCCGGGTTGAGGATGTCCAGTGGGTCGAAGACCTGTTTGACGGCTCGCTGCATCTCCAGGCCCACCGGGCCGATCTCGCGGGCCAGCCACTCCTTCTTCAGGACGCCCACGCCGTGCTCGCCGGTGATCGTGCCGCCGAGTTCCAGGCCGAGGGCCATGATCTCGTCGAAGGACTCGCGGGCGCGCCGGGACTCGTCGGGGTCCTGGGCGTCGAAGCAGACCGTGGGGTGGGTGTTGCCGTCCCCGGCGTGTGCGCAGACGCCGATGGTCAGGGCGTACTTGTCGGCGATGCGCTCGACGCCTTCGAGGAGGTCGCCGAGCCGGGAGCGGGGCACGCACACGTCGTCGATCATCGTGGTGCCCTTGACCGCCTCCAGCGCGGTGAGGGAGAGGCGGCGGGCCTGGAGCAGCATCTCGGACTCGGCGGCGTCGTCGGCGGGGACGACCTGGGTGGCGCCGGCCGCCTCGCACACCGCGCCGAGGGCGGCGAGGTCGGCGGCGGGGTCGGCGGTGTCGAACGCGGCCAGGAGCAGTGCCTCGGTGGTCTCGGGCAGCCCCATGTGGGCGAGGTCGTTGACCGCTTTGACGGTCGTACGGTCCATCAGTTCGAGGAGGGAGGGGACGTGTCCGCCCGCCATGATCCGGCACACGGCGTCGCAGGCGTCGGCGGCCGAGGAGAACTCGGCGGCGAGCACGAGTTGCTCGGGCGGCTTCGGGCGCAGGGCGAGCACGGCTCGTACGACGACGCCGAGGGAGCCTTCGGAGCCGACGAACAGGCGGGTGAGGTCGTATCCGGCGACGCCCTTGGCGGTGCGGCGGCCGGTCGACATCAGCCGGCCGTCGGCGAGGACGACGTCGAGGCCGAGGACGTACTCGGCGGTGACGCCGTACTTGACGCAGCACAGGCCGCCGGAGGCGGTGCCGATGTTGCCGCCGATGGTGCAGGTCTCCCAGCTGGAGGGGTCCGGCGGGTAGGCGAGGCCGTGTTCGCCGACCGCGCGCGAGAGGGTGGCGTTGACGACGCCGGGTTCGACGACGGCGATGCGGTCGACGGGGCTGATCTCCAGGATGCGGTCCATCTTGGTCAGCGAGAGCACGATGCAGCCGTCGGAGGCGTTGGCGCCGCCGGACAGTCCGGTGCGGGCGCCCTGCGGGACGACCGGGACGCGCAGCGCGGTGGCGGTGCGCATGACGTGCTGGACCTGTTCGACCGTGCGGGGCAGGACGACCACGGCCGGGGTGCCGGCCGGGCAGAAGCTGGCCATGTCGGTGGCGTAGGAGGCGGTGATGTCGGGGTCGGTCAGGACGGCCTCGGCCGGCAGGCCGGCCAGCAACCGGTCGGTGAGGTCGCCCCGTACCTCGTCGGGCGCGGCTTCGATACGGCTCATGATCACAGCGTGTCATCCGGGGCCATCGGTGTGAACCCCGTGGGCGCTCCCATCGGCCGCCCGGGGCGGGCGGTCGTATTGACGCACAGTGTGCGGCATGGAGATCGGGCACAGGGTGGATCCGGGCGGCCCGCGGCGGCGCCGGCCGCGGCGGGTGATCAGGGCCGCGGTGATCGTCTCGCTCGCCGGGTGTCTGGGGCTGGGCGGGCTGTGGGCGTGGCAGTGGTGGCGGCAGCCGGCGGGGCCGCCGCCCGCGCCGGGTCCGGGGGCGCTGGCCCGGACGGCGGTGACGGCGGGGGTGCCGGCCGCGCTGCCCGATCTGGTGGTGCTGATCGGTGAGCAGGAGGCCCGGTTGCGGACCCATCCGCGGGACGCGCGGGCGTGGGCGGTGCTGGGGGCGGCTTATGTGGAGCGGGGGCGGCGGCTGGCGGACGCGACGTTCTATCCGACGGCCGAGCGGGCGTTGCGGACGTCGTTGAAGGTGCGCCCGCGGGCGAACGCGTCGGCGTTGGAGGGGCTCGCGGCGCTCGCCAACGCGCGGCGGGACTTCCCGGCGGCGCGGACGTGGGCGGAGGCGGCGCGGAAGGCGGACGGGACGCGGTGGACGACGTATCCGCAGCTCATCGACGCGTACACGGGGCTGGGTGACCACAAGGCGGTGGAGCGGCCCCTGGACCGGCTGATGGAGTTGCGGTCGGGGGCTGCGGTGCGGGCGCGGGCGGGTGCGGTCTACCGGGACAAGGGGTGGCGTGAGGACGCGACGGCCGCGCTGTGGGAGGCGGCGGCGCAGGCGGAGCAGCCCGCCGAGCGGGCCGCCTGGCTGGAGCGGTGCGGTCAGCTCGCGTTCGAGCGGGGCGACCGTGAGGTGGCGTTGCGGTACTTCCGGGAGGCGCTGCGGGTCGATCCGGCCCAGTGGGCGGCGCGGGCGGGTCAGGCGCGGGCGCTGGCCGCGCTGGGGCGTACGTCGGAGGCGCTGAGCGGGTACCGGGCGGCGCTCGCCGGGCAGCCGTCGCCGGAGTACGCGCTGGAGCTGGGTGAGTTGTACGAGTCGCTGGGGCTGGCGCAGGACGCGCGGGCGCAGTACGACCTGTTGCGCGCGCAGGTGCGGAACGCGGCGGCGGACGGGGTGGACGGGGCGTTGCCGCTGGGGCGTCTGGAGGCCGATCACGGGGACCCGGGTGAGGCGGTGCGGGGGTTGCGGGCCCAGTTCCGGCGGCAGCCGTCGACCGCGGTGGCGGACGCGCTGGCGTGGGCGCTGCACCGGGCCGCGGTGGCGGGCGTGACGGATGTGGCGGACGGGGATGTGGTGGAGGCCGAGAAGGAGGCGTTGAGGCTGGCGGTGCGGGCGACGGAGTCGAAGCACGGGGGCGGGGTGCGGAGCGCGCTGTACGCGTATCACCGGGGGATGATCGAGAAGTCCCTGGGCCGTGAGGGGCCGGCCCGTCGGCATCTGGACGAGGCGCTCCAGATCAACCCGTACTTCTCCCCGCTCCACGCCCCGAAGGCCCGCGCGGCCCTGACAGCCCTGGGGAAGCCATCGGTGACGGAGATGCCGGAGGGGGTGACGCCGGGGGTACCGGCGGGGGCATGGGTGGGGGCATCGGTTGGGGAGGTCGCCGGGGGCGGAGCCCCGTGACCTGGACTGCTAGGCGGACCCGCACGGGCGGGCGGGTGGGCGAAGGAATGGGGTCCGGGGCGAAGCCCCGCGGCCTGGACTGCTGAGCGGACCGCCACGGGCGGGCGGGTGGGCAAAGGAACGGCCAAGGCGGAGCCCCCCGCACCCACACCGGACAATATGCTCAGCGCAGAGAGGCCGAGGCCGGCCTCTCTGTACAGGGCGCCCACCGAGTACGGGGGTTTTCGTGGCGATCGACCGACTGGACGGCCAGATCATCGTGCTGCTGGCGCGCGAGCCGCGGATCGGGGTGCTGGAGATGTCCCGGCGGCTGGGCGTGGCCCGCGGGACCGTGCAGGCCCGCCTCGACCGGCTTCAGTCGAATGGAGTCATCCGCGGATTCGGCCCGCAGGTCGATCCGGCGGCCCTCGGCTACCCGGTGACGGCGTTCGCGACGCTCCAGATCCGGCAGGGGCAAGGGCCGGACGTACGGGCACACTTGGCGACCGTGCCGGAGGTGCTGGAGCTGCACACCACGACCGGCACCGGGGACATGCTGTGCCGGCTGGTCGCCCGGTCCAACGCCGATCTTCAGCGGGTGATCGATCTCGTCGTCGGTTTTGATGGCATCGTCCGGGCCTCGACGGCGATCGTCATGGAGAACCCCGTTCCGCTGCGGATCATCCCGCTGGTGGAGCAGGCCGCTCTCCAGGAGTGAGCCGAGCAGGGCCGCCTCGGGGGCCGGGCGTCGACGCAGACGGGCCGGCCGACCGACCGGGGTGAGCGCGGGTGAACTTCTGGGAGTACCTGGGCAGTCAGCACGAGCAACTCCTGGTCGACGCCTACCAGCATGCCAGCGCCGTCTTCCAGTGCATGGTCGTGGCGACCCTGCTCGGGGTGCTGATCGGAGTGGTCACCTATCGCACCGAGTGGGCGGCCGGGCTGGCCACCACCGCGACCACCAGCATCCTGACCGTCCCGTCGCTGGCCATGATCGGTCTGCTGATCCCGATCGTGGGCCTCGGCGTGCCGCCGACGGTGATCGCGCTGACGCTGTACGGGCTGCTGCCGATCGTGCGGAACGCGATCGTCGGGCTGCGCGGGGTGGATCCGACCCTGGTGGACGCGGCCACCGGCATCGGGATGTCCCGGTCGATGCGGCTGGCGCGGATCGAGCTGCCGCTGGCCTGGCCGCCGATCCTGACCGGCATCCGGGTCTCCACCCAGATGCTGATGGGTATCGCCGCGATCGCCGCGTACGCGTCCGGCCCCGGCCTCGGCAATGAGATCTTCCGCGGCATCTCCTCGCTGGGCAGCAAGAACGCGCTCAACCAGGTCCTCGCGGGCACGCTCGGGATCATCGTCCTCGCGCTGCTCTTCGACGCCGCGTATGTGCTGATCGGCCGGCTGACCATTCCCAGGGGGATCCGTGCCTGACCTGCCCACCACCTCGGAATCCTCGGACCCCTCGGACTCCTCGGCGTCCTCGGCGTCCTCAGCCCTCTCCGACAGCTCCGCGACCTCCGGTGCGTCCGACGCGCCCGCCGCGCCCGGCCCGTCCGAGGTGGGGGCCACGATCGAGCTGGAGAACCTCAGCAAGCGGTATCCGGGCAACCCTCAACCCGCCGTCGAGAACGTCACGATGGAGATCAAGGCGGGCGAGACGGTCATCCTGGTCGGGCCCTCCGGGTGTGGTAAGTCGACCACACTCAAGATGATCAACAGGTTGATCGAGCCGTCCGGGGGCCGTATCCGCATCGGCGGCGAGGACGTGACGGACATGGATCCGGTCAAGCTGCGCCGCAAGGTCGGCTACGCCATCCAGTCGTCGGGGCTGTTCCCGCACATGACGGTCGCCCAGAACATCGCACTCGTACCGAAGATGATCGGCTGGTCGAAAAGACGTGTCCGCGACCGGGTGGAGGAGATGCTCGACCTGGTCGGGCTCGACCCGGGCGAGTTCCACGGCCGCTATCCGCGTCAGCTCTCCGGCGGGCAGCAGCAGCGGGTGGGCGTGGCGCGGGCCCTCGCGGCGGATCCGCCGGTGCTGCTGATGGACGAGCCGTTCGGCGCGGTCGATCCCATCACCCGCGATCACCTCCAGGACGAGTTGATCCGGCTCCAGCACGAACTGCACAAGACGATCGTGTTCGTCACCCACGACTTCGACGAGGCCATCAAGCTGGGCGACCGGATCGCGGTGCTCCGGGAGCGTTCGCACATCGCGCAGTTCGACACGCCGGAGGCGATCCTGACCAACCCGGCGGACGATTTCGTCTCGGGGTTCGTCGGCGCGGGCGCGGCGCTGAAGCGGCTGAACCTGACCCGCGTACGGGATGTGGAGATCACCGGCTATCCGACGGTGACCGTGGACGATCCGCTCCAGGAGATCTTCGATCTGCTGCGCTCCAGCGGCACCAACGAGATCCTGCTGCTCGACAGGCGGAGACGGCCGTACAAATGGCTGCGGCGCGGGGATCTGATGCGGGCCAAGGGGTCGCTCGCGCGGGCGGGGACGCTCGTGCACGACACGGTGACCCGGGACGCCACCCTGCGCGACGCGCTGGAGGCGGTACTCACGGACAACGCCGGACGGGTCGCGGTGACCGGGCGGCGCGGCGAGTACACCGGCGTGGTCGACATGGAGACGCTCATGAACTCCGTGCACGAACTGCTGGACGCCGACCGTCTGGAAGCCATCCAGCACCAGCACGACCTCGCCGAGGCACGGGCCCAGCAGACGCAGTCCGAGCAGGAGGGCGACGGCCGGGAGGAGGTGGAGGCGTGATGGGGCATCCTGTCCGGGACGAGGACGAGGACGAGGTCACGACCGACAAGGAGCCGCCGCCCCCGCCGCGTCCTGCGGTGCGGCCGGTCACCTGGCAGAAACTCACCTTCCTGCCGGCGTTCCTGGTGGCGGTGCTGCTGGCGACCTGGCTCTGGTTCGCGCAGGCGGACCTGGACACCATCTCCGAGAACGCGCTGTCGAACGGGCTGGTCAGCAAGGCGCTGTGGCAGCACATCCAGCTCACCGTGGTCTCCACGTTCTTCGTGCTGATCATCGCGATCCCCCTGGGCGTCCTGCTGACCCGCAGGGCGTTCCGCAAGGCCACCCCCGTGGCCATGGCCTTCGCCAACGTCGGCCAGGCGACCCCGGCGATCGGTCTGCTCGCACTGCTGGTGATCTGGCTGGGCATCGGCACCGAGGCGGCGCTGATCGGCATCATCATCTACGCGATCCTCCCCGTGCTGTCGAACACCGTCACCGGACTGCTCGCGAACGACCCGACGCTGCTGGAGGCGGCCCGCGGCATCGGCATGTCACCGCTGGGCGTGCTCTCGCGGGTGGAGATGCCGCTGGCCGTGCCGCTGATCCTGGCGGGCGTACGGACGGCGCTGGTGCTCAACGTCGGTACGGCGACCCTGGCGACGTTCGGCGGGGGCGGCGGGCTCGGGGTGCTGATCACCACGGGCATCACCACCCAGCGCATGCCGGTGCTGGTGCTCGGCTCGATCCTCACCATCGCCCTCGCCCTGCTGGTCGACTGGCTGGCCTCCCTGGCGGAACTGCTGCTGCGCCCCAAGGGGCTGGAGGTGCGGTCATGACCCGCGCACGGCGGCGGGCGGGGCCGGCCCTCGGCGCTGCACTGCTCGTGGTGGCCCCCGGATGCGGGCTGACCAGCGGATCGCCGATGGTCGACGATGTCGGTCCGGGCTCGATCGGACAGGGCGAACCGCTCAAGGGCGCACAGCTCACCGTGACGTCCAAGGAGTTCACCGAGCAACTGATCCTCGGCGCGATCATGGGCATCGCCTGGGAGGCGGCCGGTGCGGAGGTGCTCGACCGTACGGGCATCCAGGGGTCCATCGGCGCCCGCGAGGCCGTCAAGACCGGTCAGGCCGACGGCATGTACGAGTACACGGGCACCGCCTGGATCACCTACCTCGGCAACAGCGAGCCGATCCCCGACGGGCGCCGGCAGTGGGAGGCGGTCCGGGACGCCGACCGCTCGAACGGGCTGACCTGGCTCCCGCCGGCCGCGCTGAACAACACGTACGCCCTGGCGATGAACCAGACCAACTTCAAGAAGTACGGGACGACGACGCTGTCGGAGGTGGCCCAGTTGTCCCGGACGGACCCGGGTGCGGTGACCGTGTGCGTCGAGAGCGAGTTCGCCAACCGCGCGGACGGGCTGCGGGGGATGCAGAAGGCGTACGGCATGAACCTCCCGGCGGGGAACATCACGCAGATGGACGCCGGGATCATCTACACCCAGACGGCCAAGGGGACATGCACGTACGGCGAGGTGTTCACCACCGACGGGCGGATCAAGTCCATGAACCTGGTGGTGATGCGGGACGACCGGAAGTTCTTCCCCATCTACAACGCCGCCCCCGAGATCAACACCAAGGCGCTGGAGAAGTGGCCCGCCATCGCGGAGGTCCTCGATCCGATCACCAGGAAGCTGACCAACCAGGTGGCGCAGACGCTGAACGCCAAGGTGGATGTGGAGGGGGACGATCCGCATCAGGTGGCGCTGGACTGGTTGAAGACGGAGGGGTTCGTGAAGGGGGGATGAGGCTCCACTTACAAAGACCCTGTTGCAAAGAAAGACTTGCAACGGACTCTTTGCATAGCTATCTTTGTACGCATGGACGAGCCCGAGCCCGACGACCTCTCCGAGCCCTCCGAGCCCTCTGAGCCCGCTGAGCCCCCCGGGACCTACGACCCCTCCGAGTCCCCCGAGTCCCCCGAGTCCCCCGAGTCCTCCCAGCCGCCCGGGGTCCGTACGCTCGACGCCCGCTCGCTGCGCGGGCTCGCGCATCCGCTGCGGATGCAGTTGCTGGACGCCCTGCGGCTCGCGGGTCCGGCCACCGCCTCGCAGCTCGCCGAACAGCTCGGCGAGTCGAGCGGGGCGACCAGCTACCACCTGCGGCAGCTCGCGGCGTACGGATTCGTCGAGGACGCCCCGGAGCGCGGCAAGGGCCGTGAGCGGTGGTGGAAGGCGGCCGTGCAGGGGCTGCACTTCGACGACGGCCTCCTCAAGGACCCGAACCCCGCCGTGCGGGGCGCCGCGGACCTGTATCTGCACGAGGTGGCGACCACCCACGCCCGGGAGGTGTCGACCTGGCTCGGCGACCGGGACCGGTGGTCGTCGGGATGGTCGCGCAGCAGCGACATGAGCAGCATGACGCTGCGGCTCACCCCGGACCTCGCCGCCGAACTGATCGAGCGGATGCACACCCTGATCGACACCTACCGGGACCGCGAGTTCACCCCGCGGGACACCGAGGTGGGGACCGTCCGGGTCCACACCCACCTCTTCCCCCTCGCCACGGAATCCGAGAGGCCGAACCCATGACGAACCCCGATGTCACCCGGTACACCGACCTGCGCCTGGCGGCGGAGGGGCACCGCCGTGCCGCCGAGGCGAGGCGGTC
Source organism: Streptomyces sp. NPDC091377 (assembly GCF_044757045.1). NCBI lineage: Bacteria > Bacillati > Actinomycetota > Actinomycetes > Kitasatosporales > Streptomycetaceae > Streptomyces > Streptomyces sp. NPDC091377. Next base: position 724,105 of record NZ_JBIVUE010000002.1, read on the forward strand.
GCACCCTGCGGAACTTCGCACACGGGTGGGCTGGACGCTCGTGGCGATCGGGCTGCGGCTCGTCACACCGCCGCGGACGGCGCGGATGGCCTGAGCCTCCGCTCCCGAGGGGCCGCCAGGCCGGGGGCCGTCGGCCCGGTGGCCGGTGGCCGGTGGCCGGTGGCCGGTGGCCGGGACGGTCAGCAGTGGGGGACGGCGCCCGTCCCCTTCTCCAGTGCCACCAGGGAGTCCACCGCGCCGTCCAGGGTCGTGACCGGGATCAGGCGCATACCCTCGGGGAGTTCCGACCGGGCGTCGCCGCACTCCGCCTTGGGGACCAGGAACACGGTGGCGCCGTCACGGCGCGCGGCCTGGGTCTTCAGGGCCACTCCCCCGACCGCGCCGACCTTGCCGTCGGCGGTGATGGTGCCGGTCCCGGCGATGTTCCGGCCGCCGGTGAGGTCGCCGCCGCTGCCGTCGCCGTCCAGCTTGTCGATGATGCCGAGCGAGAAGAGCAGGCCCGCGCTGGGGCCGCCCACGTCGGCGAGTTCGAGGGTGACCTTCACCTCGCGGTCGCTGAGCCCGAGGTGGGACAGGGCGGCCCGGGTGGCGACGTCCTGGGACTCCTTCATCTGCTCGGCGTTGTACTCCTCGATCTCCTTGACGCTGTCGCCGCTCGGGTAGATCGCGTCACGGGGCATCACCGCGCGGTCGGTGCGGAACCAGCTGTCGACCACCTCGCCGAGGTCCACGTCGGTGTCCGGGCCGGTCGCCTCGATGGTCGTCATCCGCAGCTGACCGGTGGTGTCCCGGGTGGGGGCGCCGGAGATGGTGATGACGGGCTCGCCCCGGTTGTCGCCGAGGACGTCGGCCGTCATCCCGGGCTGCGCCACCGCGAACGGCAGCGGCGAGAAGACCGCCGTGGCGATCAGGGCCACGACGGGCAGAGCACAGACGGCGACGGCCCGGGGGCGCGTGAGACGAGAGAGCACGGGTTCAATCTAACGGCGCGTGGACGGGCCCGGAGCGCAGGGCCGCGGCCGGTCACCCCGGTCGCGGGCTCATCGCAGCGCCTCCGCCACCTCCCGGGCCGCGTCGACCACCCGTGGGCCGACCCGTTCCGGTACGGCGTCCGACAGCATGACGACGCCTACGCTGCCCTCCACGCCCGTGACGCCGAGGAGCGGGGCGGCGGCGCCGCACGCGCCGGCCTCCAGTTCGCCGTGGGTCAGGGTGTAGCCGGGGTCCTCCAGGGGCTGGAGCCGGGCGGCGAGGATGGCCTTGCCGGCGGCGCCGCGCTCCAGGGCGTGCCGGAAGCCGGCGCGGTAGGCCACGTGGTAGTCGGTCCAGGTCGGCTCGACCACGGCGACGGCCAGTGCGTCGGCGCCGTCCACCAGGGTCAGGTGCGCGGTCGCCCCGATGTCCTCGGCGAGCGAGCGCAGGGCGGGCAGCGCGGCCTCCCGCACCAGCGGATGCACCTGCCGTCCCAGGCCCAGCACCCCGAGCCCCACACGGGCCCGGCCGCCGAGATCTCGTCGTACCAGCGCGTGCTGTTCCAGGGTGGCCAGCAGCCGGTAGACGACGGTGCGGTTGACGCCCAGCTTGTTGGAGAGTTCGGTGACGGTCAGCCCGTGGTCCGTGTCGGCCAGCAGTTTGAGGACCCGCAGGCCCCGGTCGAGCGTCTGAGAGGTCTCCGCGGTCACGACGCCCCCTCCTTTGGTGGTGAGGTCGGCGGCCTCTACGCGGCGGGGCGTCTCCGAGTCCCGTTCGGCGACGCGCATCGGGGCCGCCGATCGGCTGACGGCCCGGCCGGTCCGGGCCCAAGTCGCTTCACGGCTGCGCTCCGCGGCGACGCTGCCACGGGGCGTGCGTAGCGGGACAGTAGCGAGTGGGTTCGCTGAGCGGAAGTCTCCGTCCAGAATCCGGTCAATGACTGATATAAACTTCAGAATTTTGCCCAGATACGTACGCTGACGTCCCACCGCCGGTCAGCGACCACACCTCACCCACTCGACTCACCCCCACTCACCCGCACCACCCCCATTCACCCGCACCACCCGCACCATCCGCTCCCATCCGCGCTCGCCCGCACCACCCGCACCACCCGCACCACCCGCGCTCACCCGCACCGTCCACGCCCACCCGCGCTCACCCGCACCATCCACGCCCACCCGCGCCCATCCGCGCCACCCGCACTTCCGGCCACACGGGCCCCTGCCGCACCGCTCACGGGAGGGGTCAGCGCATGCGGGTGGCCCATTCCTGCACCTTGGCGATGCGCTGCCGGAGTTGTCCGGCCGTCGCCTCGGCGCTGGGCGGGCCGCCGCACACCCGGCGGAGTTCGGTGTGGATGACGCCGTGCGGCTTGCCGCTCTGGTGGACGTAGGCGCCGACCATGTTGTTGAGCTGGCGGCGCAGCTCCATCAGCTCCTTGTGGCTGACCACGGGGCGGCGCTCGGCCGGCATCTCCAGGAGGTCGGCCTCGGTGTCCGGCTTCTTGCGGCTGTGCGCGATCTGCCGGGCCTGCCGCTTCTGGAGCAGCATTTGCACCTGGTCGGGCTCCAGCAGCCCGGGGATGCCGAGGTAGTCCTGCTCCTCCTCGCTGCCCGGGTGGGCCTGCATCCCGAACTCGGCGCCGTTGTACATCACCCGGTCGAAGACCGCGTCGGACTCCAGCGCCTCGAACGGCAGCATGTCCTGCTCGCCGGTGTCCTCGTCCTGCTGCTTCTCGGCCTCCTGGAGGAGTCTGTCCTCCTCGGCGTACGGGTCCTCCTCGCCGTCCTTCTTCGGCTTGTCGAGGACGTGGTCGCGCTCACGCTCCATCTCGCCCGCGAAGCCCAGCAGATCGGGCACGGTCGGCAGGAACACCGACGCGGTCTCGCCCCGCCGCCGGGACCGTACGAAACGCCCGACCGCCTGGGCGAAGAACAGCGGCGTGGAGATGGTCGTCGCGTACACCCCGACCGCGAGACGGGGCACGTCCACGCCCTCGGAGACCATCCGCACCGCGACCATCCAGCGGTCGGTGCCGCCGCTGAACTCGTCGATCCGGTCGGAGGCCCCGGCGTCGTCGGAGAGGACGAGGGTCGCCTTGTTCCCGGTGATGTCCCGGATCAGCTTGGCGTACGAGCGGGCCGATTCCTGGTCGCTGGCGATGACCAGGGCGCCGGCGTCCGGGATCGCCTTGCGCACCTCGGTCAGCCGCTGGTCGGCGGCGCGCAGCACGGCCGGCATCCACTCGCCGCGCGCGTCCAGCGCCGTACGCCACGCCTGGCTGATGGCGTCCTTGGTCATCGGCTCGCCGAGCCGGGCCTCGATCTCGTCGCCCGCCTTGGTGCGCCAGCGCATGTTGCCGCTGTAGGAGAGGAAGATGACCGGCCGCACGACACCGTCGGCGAGTGCGGAGCCGTAGCCGTACGTGTAGTCGGCGGCCGAGCGGCGGATGCCGTCGGCGCCCTCCTCGTACGCCACGAACGGGATGGGGTTGGTGTCGGACCTGAAGGGCGTACCGGTCAGCGCGAGACGCCGGGTCGCGGGCTCGAACGCCTCCAGACACGCCTCGCCCCACGACTTGGAGTCACCGGCGTGGTGGATCTCGTCCAGGATGACCAGTGTCTTGCGCTGCTCGACGCGGTTGCGGTGCAGCATGGGGCGGACGCCGACGCCCGCGTAGGTGACGGCGACGCCGTGGTAGTCCTTGCTGAGCGGGCCCGCGCTGTACTCGGGGTCGAGCCTGATCCCTATCCGGGCCGCCGCCTCCGCCCACTGCTTCTTGAGGTGCTCGGTGGGCGCGACCACGGTCACCTGCTGCACGACATGGTGGTGCAGCAGCCAGGACGCCAGCGTCAGCGCGAAGGTCGTCTTTCCGGCGCCCGGCGTGGCGACCGCCAGGTAGTCGCGCGGCTGTTCCTGGATGTACCGCTCCATCGCCCCCTGCTGCCAGGCCCGCAGCTTGCCGGCGGTGCCCCAGGGGGCCCGGCCGGGGAAGGCCGGTGACAGGTGGTGGGAGTGGGTGGACGCGGAGGATGAGGACGTGGGGGACATGGGTGCGGGCCCGGAGGGCGCTCCGTTGAGGGTGGTGGCGGGCGACGGGCGGGAGGTAGTCACGGTCTCCGGTGTGGTCGGACGGACGGCTCGGCGGGTACGGCGTCGGCACCCGGTCGGGTATGACAACCGGGCCACCCTACCGGCGGGCCCCCGCGGTCAACGCGCGAACGATGCCGGGTCCCCCGCGGGTGGGACCCACATCACAACCGCGCCCCGCCCGCCGTATGCCCGCCGTCCTGCCGTCCTGCCGTCACGCCGTCATGCCGTCACGCCGTCACGCCGTCACGCCGTCCGCAGACGGCGGGTCACCCATGCCCCGATCAGGGCCACGCCCGCCATCGGCAGGAACACCGCGGCGAAGGCGCCCGGTGAGCCGCCGGAGGACTCCGTGGCGGCATGGGCCACGGTGCCGCCGCCCAGGGCCGCGAACGCGGCGCCGCCGACGGCGAGGAGCATGACGTTGGACAGACCGTCGGAGATCTGGAGGGCGGCGGAGTTGGTGCCGGCCTCGCTGGGGGCGGAGAGCTTCAGCAGCAGCACACTGGTGGAGGCGATCACCAGCCCCATCCCGAAGCAGCCGAAGCCCCAGGCCACCGCCACGATCCAGACCGGCACGGACTCGATCAGCACACTCGGCGCCGCCGCGATCGCCGCCGCGACCAGCACCATGCCGACCGTCATCAGCGTCTCCCGGTACGGCTCCACCCGCGGCCGGGACTGCAGCCACGACCCCAGCGCCCAGGTCCCGCCGCCGGCCGCCAGCGAGAGCCCCGCCAGGGTCGGGCTCAGCCCCCGCTGGGTCACCAGCATCAGCGGCACGAAGGACTCGGCCGCGATGAAGGAGCCCGCCGCCACCCCGCGCAGCAGCACCACCGACGGCAGCCCGCGCGCCGCCCGGTACGTCCCGCGCGGCAGCAGCCCCCGCACCGCCGGCACCAGCAGCGCGGCCCCCGCGACGCCGGGGACCAGTGACAGCCAGCGCAGATCCTGCGCCGCGTACTGCAACAGGCCCGCCCCGAGCGAGATCGCGAGCGCCAGCCGGATCCGCCGCCCGTCGAAGGAGGTCCGGGCCCTGCCGGAGCCCCGCCCACCGGAGCCGCCCGCGCCGGCAGCGCCCTTGCCGGTGGCGCCCTCCACCGGCCCCGCGGCCCGCCTGCGGATCTGCGGGAGGGCGAGGGCCAGCGGCAGGGCGACCAGCAGCGGGGTCCCCAGGAACACCCACCGCCAGCCGATGTGCTCGGTCACCGCGCCCGCCGCCAGCGGCCCCATGACCGACGGCAGCACCCAGCTCGCCGCGAACGCCGCCATGATCGCCGGTCGCAGATGCTCCGGATAGGCCCGGCCCACGACGACGTAGAGCCCCACGATCACCAGACCGCCGCCCAGCCCCTGCACCGCGCGTCCGAGGATGAACATCCACATCGTCGCGGCCGTCCCCGACAGCAGCAGCCCCACCGCGAACGCCGCGATCCCGGTCGTCACGGGGCCGAGCGGGCCGCGCCGGTCCGACCACTGGCCGGAGAGCACCATCCCGAACAGGCTGGTCGTGAAGTACCCGGAGAACGCGAACGCGTACACCGACACCCCGTCCAGCTCCCGCGCTGCCACCGGCATTGCCGTGCCTACCGCCGTAGCCTCGAAGGCGATCAGCAGCACCACTGTCGTGATCCCGACGCTGAGCGCGCGATAGGGCCGGCTCAGCACGCTCTCTCTCGGGCCGGACAGGGCGGTGGCCCCGGGCCCGCCGGACGGACCTCCGGTGGTCTCGGTGTCATCCGTGACATCGGCGACATCGGCGACATCGGTGTCACGCGGGTTGGGGGTTGTCATGACCAGCAGCGTAAGGGTCACACCCGGCTTTGACGCCTGTCGGTGGACCGCCCTTGCCTCCGACCTTCGTCGTACGACTCCCGGTACGGCGACTCCCGGTACGTCCCTCCTCCACCACCTCCGGTACGGCTCCCCGCACGGCCTCCGGTCAGGCTCGTGAACCTCTGTGAACGGCGTGTGGCAGTCACATTGCGGGCCCCTCGTTCCCCTTGAGCCCCGCCGTCCCCCCGGCCTACGGTCGTTCCACCAGTGACCGTGTGCCCGAGAGGTTCAGGGACTCGCCTGCAAAGCGAGTTACGCGGGTTCGATTCCCGCCACGGTCTCCAAACGCCCCTCGGGGCGGTGCGCGCCCCCAGGGCAGTGCGCGCCCCTCGGGGCGGTACGGCGCGGGCGGTGACTCTCGGCCCGCTCCCAGGGTCGAGTGGTCGGGTCGGTGGTCCGGTCGGGTGCGACGAACCCCCGCCCCACCGCTCCCCCGGAGGGCCCGCCGTCTCCCTGGCCCCCGCCCGGAATCGCCCGGCGTCAGAGGATCCCGGCCGTCTCGTCCTGGAACAGATGCGTCCAGTAGTGCCAGTCCACCGGCTGGACGGCGGAGCCCGTGGGGTCGACGGATCTCAGGACCCGGATCATCGTGGCCGCCAGTTGGTCGTACGCCTCCGTCGTCAGTTCGTGGTCCAGCTCGCGGTCGATGGCCCGCTCGCGCCGCAGCAGCCAGAGGGTGAAGGCGAGGGTGGACACATCCGTGTTCAGCGGGCGCAGCACGCCGTCGCCCTCGCTCCAGTCCAGGATCTCGCCGGTCGCGCCGTCCACCAGCAGGCTGTGGTCGTCCACGAGATGGCCGAGCCGGATCAGCTGGGCGGCGCGCGGCGGGAGGTCGGCCGGCCGGACCCCTCCGGCGTCCTCGTCCGCGTAGTACTCGGCGAGCGTCGGCAGCCGTACGTCCGTGTCCAGGGTGAGCAGGGTGCCGTCCTCGGGCAGGCCCGTCTCGCGCAGGAAACGGCGGGTCGGCTCATGGGTGAGGCTGGCGGGGAAGTCGACGTCCTCGAAGCAGGCGGGCCGGCCGGGGCCGAACTCCCGGTCCAGCAGCCGGGGCGGCAGGTCCAGCGCCAGCCCGGACCGGGTGCCGGGACCCGCGACCAGGGCCAGCGGGCGGATCAGCGCCGCCATCTTCCAGTACGGCGGCACCGCGACGCCGCCGCCCGCCGCCGCGCCGTCCGCCGCGGCCTCCTCGAAGACCGCCAGGAGCTGCCGGGACGCCTGTGCCGCGGCCTCGGTGCCGTGGCGGCCCGCGTAGGCCGCGAACTGGCCGCGCAGCTCCGCCAGTTCCTCCGTCGCCGCGGCGCAGGCCACCAGGGCGCGCAGCGAGGGGGCCAGCGGGCGGGTGCTCATCAGGTCCGGGCGGTCGTGCAGGAAGAACGTTGTCGTGACCGCTCCGGTGGCGCCGTCCAGCAGGACCGACTCGCCCTCCGTGCCCTCGGGGGTGAGCAGTCCGCCGATGACCAGACGGTCGCGCAGCCCGGCGGTGAGGGCGCCGGGGTCGCCGGTGGAGTCGGCGACCGTGCGCAGACCGTCGGTGCGCAGCGCCTCGAACGTCAGCAGGTCGCTCACGTCCGGAAGCCCGGGGCCCGTCAGCCAGTCACGGGTGGGCGCGTGTGTGATGTAGAGGTCCAGGTCCTGCTCGGTCAAGGTGATCGCCGTGGTCACGGCACCGGTCGTGCTCATCGCTCCCCCGCGCATGGTGGTCAGAGGTCGGCCCGCCCGCCCGAACCCGCGGCCGTCCCCACTGCCCAGAACACTACGCACTACCACTGACAACGGGGCCTGACCTGCACAGACGCGGTTCTCGGCACCGGCACGGCCCACCGCGCGTCACGCTCGCGCACCACGTGGTCCACCGCGCCCGGCCCCGCACGGGGGCTCGCCGACCCGACCACTCCCTCAGACGTCGTACCCGCCCCACGGGTTGCCCGATCCCTCGCGAATCCCCCGCATCCCCCGCATCGCTCAGGTGTCGGTCGGTGCGGGGGTCACTGGCCCGTGACCACGGCCGCCTGGGGCCGGATCGGCAGCCGGTTCACGGGGCGTCCCGTCGCCGCCCGCACCGCCGAGGCGATCGCGGCCGGGGAGGCGACCACCGGGACCGCGCTGACCGCCTTGGCACCGAACGGCGCGACCACGTCCCGTTCCTCGACCAGCTTCACGATCCTGATGTCCGGGGCGTCCAGCGCCGTCGGCAGGGCATAGCCGGTGAGGTCGGGATGGCGGACCGTGCCGCGCGGGGTGCGCAGGTTCTCGGTGAGCGCGATACCCACCCCCTGGGTCACCCCGGCCTCGATACGCGCCGCGAGCTGGGCCGGGTTGAGGATCCGCCCGACGTCCTGGGCGACCGCCAGCTCGACCACCCGTACCGCGCCCAGTTCGATGTCCACGTCCACCACCGCGCGCACGGCGCAGAAGGCGAGCCCCACGAAGGCGTCCCCCTGGCCGGTCGCGTCCAGCGGCTCGGTCGGGTGCGGGCGGCACTGCGCGGTGGCCCACAGCTCCTTGCCGTCCAGCGCCTCGGCGACCGTCGTGGAGAGGACCCCGTCGTACGAGGTGATCTTGCCGTCGGCGATCTGGAGCAGCTCCGTCGACATCCCGAACTTGTGCGCCAGCGGCTGGAGGAGCTGCGTACGGACCATCTTCGCGGCCCGTTCCACCGCGCCGCCGGACACCCAGGTGTGACGGCCCCGGCAGCCGGGACCGGCGGACGGCTGGTCGGTGTCGACGGGGGCGACGCGCACCTCTTCGACGCCGAGGGTCTCCTGGACGATCTGCCGGGCGAGGGTCGTGAAGCCCTGCCCGGTCTCGACGGCCGCGCACAGGACGGTCGCGACCCCGTCGTGGACCTTCACGGTCGCCGTGGAGACCTCGTCCGCGCCCTCGGCGCCCAGCATGTGCACCATGCCCAGGCCGTAGCCGACGCCCCGGCGCACCGCGCCCGGCTCGCCCGCGCCCTCGGGGCCGCCGGGCAGCAGCCACTCGTCCTCGGGGGTGTCCTTGGGCAGCGCGGGCAGCGGGAAGTCCCGTACCGCCTGGAGGAGTTCGGCGACCGGGGCCGGGCAGGTCACGGTCTGGCCGATGGGCAGGACGTCGCCGGTGGCGAGGACGTTGCGCAGCCGCAGTTCGGCCGGTTCGACGCCGAGCTTCTTGGCCAGTTTGTCCATCTGCGCCTCGTAGGCGGCGCAGACCTGCATGGCGCCCTCGCCGCGCACATGGCCGGAGGGCGGGTTGTTGGTGCGGACGGCCCAGCCCTCGATGAAGGCGTGGGGGACGACGTAGGGCCCGCACGCGAAGGAGACGGCGGCGGCCAGGGCCTCCGAGGAGGTGTCCGCGTAGGCGCCCGCGTCCAGCAGGATCTGCGCCTCCACCTTGACCAGCTTGCCCTCGGCGTCCGCGTGGTGGCGGTAGCGCAGCAGGGTGGGGTGGCGGTGGACGTGGCCGAGGAACGACTCCTCGCGCGTGGCGGTGAGTTTCACCGGGCAGCCGGTCTTCAGGGCCAGCAGCCCGAGGGGCAGTTGGAAGCCCTGGTCCTCGCGGTCGGCGGTGGCGCCGGGCACCCCGGTGACGACGATCTTCACGCGGTCGGGGGCGAGTCCGTAGCAGGCGGCGGCGGTGTCGCGGTCGGTGTGCGGGTCGGTGGAGGCGAGGTACAGCTCCACGCCCCCGTCCGGCCGGGGCACGGCGAGGCCCGCCTCGGCGCCGATGGGCGCGGGGTCCTGGCGGCCGATGCGGTACAGGCCCTCCACGACGATCTCACCGGCGGCGTCCGGGTCGCCGTGGCGCAGCGGGATGTGCCGGATGAGGTTGCCGTCGGGGTGCAGCGGCTCGGCCTCGAACGCGCGCTCGGGGTCGGTGACCGGGTCGAGCACCTCGTACTCGACGATCACGGCGGCGGCGGCCATGCGCGCGGTGTCGGGGTGGTCGGCGGCCACGGCGGCGATGGGCTCGCCGTGGTGGCGTACGACCTCGGAGGCGAAGACCGGGCGGTCGGCCTTGCCGCGGCCGTGGAGTGCGGCGCCGGGCACGTCCTCGTGGGTGACGACGGCCCGTACTCCGGCCATCTCGCGCGCGTGGGAGACGTCGATGGAGACGATGCGCGCGTGCGGGTGCGGTGAGCGCAGCACGGCCGCCCACAGCAGGCCCTCGGCCCACAGGTCGGCGGCGTAGGGGAAGGTGCCCTCGGTCTTGGCGCGCGCGTCGGCGGTGGGCAGGGACGCGCCGAGGCCGTGCGGAATCGGCTCGGAGGCGGGAACGGCCTCGCTGGTCGCGGTGGCGGTTTCGTTGCTCACGCCGGGCCTCCGTCCTGTCCCTGCGGGCCCCTGTGCGGCCCCTCGTGCGGTCCTTGATACGGGCCTTGGTCCGGACCTTGGTCCGGGCCCGGGTGGGTGTGGCGGTGGTCGTGGCCGTGGCCGTGGTTGTGGCCCTGGGCCTGGCCCTGGGGCCTGACGGGTTCGAACGCCGACGGGTTGACCCCGCCGGCCCCGGGGCCCGCCTGATGGGGGATACGCGCTTCGCCACCGTCGCGTTCACCGTGCTCGGCCGCGCCGGTCGCGGCGCGTTCGGCGACGACCTCCCGCACGGCGTCCACGACGGCCCGGTAGCCGGAGCAGCGGCACAGATTGCCGCACAGCGCCTGCCGGGTCTCCAGTTCGTCGGGGGCCGGGTTGCCCTCCAGCAGGTCGTGCACGGTCATCGCCATGCCCGGCACGCAGAAACCGCACTGCACGGCGCCGCACTTGGCGAGCGCCCGCTGGACGTCCGAGGGCCGGCCGTCGGCGGCCAGCCCCTCGACGGTGCGCACCTCGCTGCCCGCCGCGGTGACCGCGGGCACCAGGCAGGAGGCGACGAGCCGCCCGTCGACCTGTACGTTGCACGCCCCGCACTCGCCCTGTGAGCAGCCGTCCTTGGCACCCGCGAGCCCGAGCCGCTCCCGCAGCACGTAGAGCAGCGACTCGCCGATCCAGGCGCCGGTGACGGGCCGGTCGGTGCCGTTGACGCGGAGCACGTACGACGCCAAGGGGTGGTCGTCGTGCGGAGGGGCGGGGGGATCCGCGGGTTCGGTGGAACCGGCCGGGTCGGTGGAATCGGCGGGGTCGGGTCCGGGTTCGGGTCCGGCCGGGGGCTCGGAGGCGGCGTCGGGGTCGTCGGGCGCCCTGTCCGCGGCGGACGGTTCCCGGGCGGCCCGCTCGTCGGGGGTGCCCGACGCCTCCGGCACGTCCGTTGCCTTCGGTACGTCTGCTACGTCCGCTACGGCCGTCGCGTCCTGGGCGGCGGGGGCGCCCGGCCCTTGCTCCGTGTCCGGCACCTCGGCGGCGTCGGTGACGGTCTCCGCGACGGTCACCCCCGTAGCCGCCGCAACGGCCTCCACGGCCTCCACGGGCCGCCCAGCGGCCTCCGGGGCCCCACCCGGGGTCTCCGGCCCGGCGGGCGGCGCCCACGGCTGTCCGGCCCCCTCGGTCGCCCAGGGCGCGGCGGCACCGCCGGGGAGGGTGTCGGGGGGCGTGTTGCCCCAACGCCGCACCAGCGAGGTGGTCGTGTACTCGCCCGACTCGTCGGGGAGGTCGCCGTTGGCCACGGGGATCGACCACTGCCCGGTCACGTCGTGACCCGGCGCCGGGGCGGGCGGCGGCTCCGCGGCCGTGGCCTCCTCGAAGCTCCACTGGCCGGTCGCGCCCGGGCTGTACGTGAAGCCGTCGTGCCCGGCGGGGTGGTGGGGCCCGCCCTGGTGCCCACCCTGGTGAGCGGGGTCCGCGTGACCGATGTCCAGGTGGCGGGCGTCCTGGTGGCCGTAGTGGCCGGAGTCGTGACCGGTGTCATGGCCGGAGTCGTGGGTGTCGTGGCCCGCGGACCCCTCCGGTGACTGCCACTGCACGCCGTCGGCGGGGGCGGCCGGGAGGGTGGCCCAGGTGCCGGTGCCGGACGGGTCGGTGGCCGTCGGCGCGGCGGGCGTGACCGTGATGGGCGGCGGCACATAGCCGTGGCCCGGCGCGGCGAGCGGGCTGTCGGAGGAGGCCAGGAGCGCGTCGATACCGCCCTCGGGGAGCTTCACGAAGGCGGTGGCGCCGTCGTCGTACTCGCCCTGGGGCAGCGGGTCCCAGCGGCCCGCGCCCTGGGGTGTGCCCTCTCCGTGCTGGTCGTCGGTCATGACAGTGCCCTCCCCAGTGCTCGTCGGGCCAGCGTGGCGACGGAGCGCCGCAAGTGCAGTACGGCGGGCGGAAGCTGCGGCACCGAGCCGTCCTCGGCGGGGGCCGGGTCGGGGATGCAGGCCGCGGCGACGTACTCGCCGAACGCGCTGAGCGCCTCGGGGACGAGCGCGCGGTCGTTGTCCCAGTCGATGAGCTGGGCGACCCACTGCTCGGCGTCCAGCGGGCGCAGCGGCATCGGGGCGATGGCGCCGACCGCGCACCGCACGCCGCGCCGGGCGGGGTCGAGGACGAGGGCCACGGAGGCGGCGGCGCGGCCGGGACCGGTGCGCGCGGTGGCCTTGAGGAAGACCTGGGGGGCGTGCAGCAGCGGTACGCGGACGTAGCCGATGAGTTCTCCGGCGCGGAGCATGTCCACCCCGGCCAGCAGATGGGAGACGGGCAGTTCCCGGCGGGCGCCGTCCGGCCCGGCGATGACCAGGGTGGCCTCCAGGGCGGCGAGCACCGGCAGGGCGTCGCCGGTGGGGGCGGCCGAGGCGATGTTGCCGCCGAGGGTGCCGGCGTTGCGGATGTGCGGGGGGCCGGCCGCGCGGGCGGCGGCGGCGAGGGCGGGGATGAGGGCAGCGAAGTCGGGGCGGCCCATGCGGGCGTGGGTGAGTCCGGCGCCGAGCAGGGCGTGGCCGTCCTGGTACTGCCAGCCGCGGATCTCGCTGATGCGGCCGAGGCCGACCAGGGCGGCGGGCCGGAGCTGACCGGAGTTGACGGCGGTCATGAGGTCGGTGCCGCCCGCGACGGGCACGGCGGCGGGCATGGCGGTGAGGGCCGCCACCGCCTCGTCGAGCGTCGTGGGCAGCGTGACGGCCTGCGCCGCCTGCGGTGCGTGCGTGGTCAAAACCGGCTGCCCCTTCCCGCTGCCCCCACTGCTTCCACCTGTGCGCCGTACGGTACGTGCTGCTGACCGGGCGGACGTGGCAACGGCAACTCTGGCACATCTTCGCAGGGCACGAGCGCGGGGGTCCGCTAGGAGGCATTCGCCCGCCCGATTGTGGAGATGGTGTGATTTCACACCGCATCACCCTGGCGCGGCAATTGGCGATACTCGGTGACGCTCGGGTGTTTTTTCCATTATCTGCCCGGCTCCCGCCCGGGCAGAGCAGAGGGGGGCGGAGGAGCCGGAGGGAGACCGAGGGGGACCGAGGGGGACCGAGGGGGACCGAGGGGGACCGAGGCGGCGCGGGGCGGCGCGGGGCGCGCCCCCGGGAGGTCCCGTGGGCGTGCCCCGCGTGTGGGCCCGGTGGGTGGGCCCGGTGGGTGGGCCCGGTGGGTCACTTCCTGGGCGGCTCCCCGTCGATGGGGCGCCCGAGGATCCCCGGCCGCCGCTGCCACGGCTTGGGGCCGGTGGGCGGGCGGTAGGCGACGCCGATCGCGTCGAGGCGGGCGTAGTGGGTGGTCATCCGGCGTTCGAAGCCGGCGAAGTCCCGGTCGTCCGGGGGCGGCAGTTCGCTCCACGCCACCTCGGCGAAGGCGGCGAGCCGCGGGAAGACCTGGTAGTCCACGCGGGCGGGGCTCTCCATCACCTCGGCCCAGACGTTGGCCTGGGTGCCCAGCACGTGCCGCGCCTCGTCCACCGTCAGCTCCGGCGGCACCGGCTCGAAGCGGTAGACGTTCTCCAGGGTGCGGACGAAGCCGATCGGCACCGGCTCGTCGGGGCCGCCGTGCTGGCGGTGGTCCAGATACACCTGCTGCTCGGGGCACATGACGACGTCGTGGCCCGCGCGCGCGGCGTCGATGCCGCCCTCGTAGCCACGCCAGGAGGACACCGCGGCGCCCTCGGCGAGGCCGCCCTCCAGGATCTCGTCCCAGCCGATGAGCCGGCGTCCGCGCGCGGTGAGCCAGGTGTCGAAGTGGCGGATGAACCAGGACTGGAGCCCGTTCTCGTCCGAGACCCCGAGTTCCTTGATGCGGGACTGGGCCAGCGGCGAGCGCCGCCACTGCTCCTTGGGGCATTCGTCGCCGCCGACGTGGATGAACCGGCCGGGGAAGAGTTCCAGGAGTTCCTCGAACACCCCCTCGTAGAAGCGCAGGACCTCGTCGGTGGGGGCGAGGACGTTCTCGGAGACGCCCCAGCTGTCCCAGACGGACAGCGCGGTGGTGTCGACGACATCGGCGTTGCCGAGTTCGGGATAGGCCGAGATGGCGGCCTGGGAGTGGCCCGGGATGTCGATTTCCGGGACGACGGTGATATGCCGCTCGGCGGCGTAGGCGACGATCTCGCGGATGTCGTCCTGGGTGTAGAAGCCGCCGTGCGGCTTGTCGTCCCAGAGCGGTGAGGCGCGGTGGCCCCATTTGGTGCGGGACCGCCAGGAGGCGACCTCGGTGAGCCGGGGGTGGCGCTTGATCTCGACGCGCCAGCCCTGGTCGTCGGTCAGATGGAAGTGGAAGACATTGAGTTTGTGCGCGGCCAGCAGGTCGAGATAGCGCAGCACGCCTTCCTTGGGCATGAAGTGCCGGGCCACGTCCAGCATCATGCCGCGCCAGGCGAATCGCGGGGCGTCCTCGATGCGGGCGAGCGGGAGCCGCCACTCGCGGCCGGGCAGCGGGGCCCGGCGGAAGGCGTCGGGGCCGAGGAGTTGGCGCAGTGTCTGGGCACCGCGGAAAAGCCCGGCGGGGTCGGCGCCGGTCAGTTCCGCGCCGTCCTCGGTGATGTCGAGGCGGTAGCCCTCGGCGCCGATCTCGGAGGCGACGGCCGGGTCGACACGGAGCCGTACGGCGCCCGCGCCCGCGGAGTCCGCCGGGGGCAGCGGCAGGCCGGTGGCGGCGCCCAGTTCGGCGCGCAGCCAGCGGGCGGTGCCCTCGGCGCCCTCGCCCGCGACCAGCGCGGTCGCGGGTCCGAGGGCGAGGAATCCGTCGCCGCCCGGGATCACCCGGCGCGGCGCGGGAATCAGGTCCGCCGCCGGCGTCGTACCGGCCGGGTCCGTCGTCGTTCCGTCCGCCGAAGTCGTACTCACTGAATTCCTGTCCGTAGAAGTCGCGTTAGAAGTCGCGTCAGAAGGCGGGTGAGGAGTCGGTGTAGGAGTCAGGGGAGAAGTCGTGTTGGAAGGCGTTGAAGGCGTGTTGGAAGTCACGCTCGTGAAAGTCCCATCCGTGGAGGCCCAGACCCTTTCTGTCGTATCAGTCCTTGACGGCACCTCCCAACCCGGAGACCAGCCGTCGCTGCACCAGGACGAAGAAGACCAGCACCGGAATCGTCATCACCGTGGACGCCGCCATCACGCCGCCCCAGTCGGGGTCGTCCGGCTTGTAGAAGACGAGCAGGGCCATCGGGAGGGTCGACTGGGAGGTGTCGCTGATGATGAAGGAACGGGCGAAGAGGAAGTCGTTCCAGGTGGAGATGAAGGAGAACACGCTGGTGGCCACGAGGCCCGGGAAGACCAGGGGGAAGAGGATCTGCCACATGAATCGCGACCGGCTCGCCCCGTCGAGATAGGCGGCCTCCTCCAGTGCCTCCGGCACGGCTTTCACGAACCCTCGGAGCATCCAGATGGCGAAGGGCAGTGAGAAGGCGATGTGGGGCAGGATCAGCGAGCCCAGGGTGTTGAGCTGGTTGAAGTCCCGCATGAGGAAGAAGAGCGGGATGGTGAGCGCCTCGATCGGCACCATCTGGGCCACCAGGAACATGATCAGAATGGTGGTCCGGAAACGGAACCTGAATCGCGTGACGGCGGTCGCCGCGAGAAAGGCGATGAGCGCCGAGGCGAGGACGACACAGCTCGCGACGAGCAGGCTGTTGAGGAAATAGCGACCGAATTCCTGCTGTCCGAACACCCGCCGGAACGAGTCCAGGCCGGGTGCCAGGGTCCAGGGCCGGGCCTCGGACGACTCGATCTCGCCGGCCGGTTTGAAGGCGCTGAGCACCATCCAGTACAGCGGGAAGGCGACGACCACGGCGATCAGCAGCGCGGACACCTCGGCGGCCAGCCGCCAGGGTCGTCGTACCAGGGAACGCACGACACTCACAGTTCCTCCCCCTGTCGGCGCAGCAGCCGCAGATAGACCAGGGTCACGGCCAGCAGGATCAGCAGCATGACGACGCCGATCGCCGAGCCGAGGCTGTACTGCGAGGAGGCGAACGCCTGCTGGTAGGCGTAGACGTTGAGGACCATGTTCTGGCCCGCGATGCCGCCGCCGTTGGTCATGACGTAGATCTGGGTGAAGACCTTGAAGTCCCAGATCACCGACTGGATGGTGACGATCACCAGGATGGGGCGGAGCATCGGCGCCATGACCGAGCGCCAGATCCGCCACTGCGAGGCGCCGTCCAGGGAGGCGGCCTCCAGCACCTCGGTGGGGATGGCGCGGATACCGGCGTAGACGGTGACCATCACGAACGGGAAGGAGCACCAGACGACTTCCAGCAGGACCAGGAAGAACGCGCTGTAGCGCCCGTAGGTCCAGGAGTGGTCGCCGAGGCCGAGGATCCGGTTGACCGGGCCGAAGTCCGGGTCGAACAGCATCAGCCAGACGGTGGAGCCGGTGACCGCGGGGGTCGCCCAGGCGCCCAGCGCGGCCATCATCAGCGCGAGCCGGGGCAGTGCGCGGACCCGGGTGAGCAGCACGGCGAGCGCGCAGCCGACCGCGAGGGTGGAGACCACACAGGCGGCGGCGAAGACGACGGTGGCGGTCAGCACCTGCCAGAACTGTTCGTCGGCGAAGAGTTCGCGGTAGTTGCCGAGGCCCTTGAAGGTGGTGGGTTCGCCGCCGCTGACCTGGGCCTGGGTGTACTCCAGGAACGAGATCAGGCCGAGCTGGTAGATCGGGTAGACGAGCAGCGCCCCGAGGACGACGATCGCGGGGGCGAGGTAGAGCCAGGGGGTCCAGCCGCTCTTGCGGGGCCCGCCGGGGTTTCTCTTCCCGCGGGGGCCGCCGGTCGCGCCCTTACGGACGGACGTGACCGGCTTGACGGCGGTTTCGTGCACGGCCATGAGGTCAGCCCGCGGACGCGAAGGACGCGTCCATCTTCTCCGCCGCGTCGGCGGCGGCCTCGTCGACGTCCTTCTTGCCGCTGACGATCTCCTGGAACATGGTCGGCAGCACCTGCGAGGCGTCGATCTCGGCCCAGGCGGGCGAGGCCGGCACGAACTTGGTGTCGGCGGCGAGGGTCTCCACGAACGGCTTGATGAAGTCGTCCTTGGCGGCGGCCTCGTCACGGACCTCGGCGTAGGTGGGCAGGAAGCCCATGGCGTCGAAGAGTTCGCCCTGGGTCTTCTTGGAGGAGAGCTGCTGCATCAGGTCGACGGCGAGCGTGCGGTGCGAGGAGCTCTTCAGGACGCCGATGTTGTTGCCGCCGGCGAACGCAGGGGCGATCGAGCCGGACTCGACGCCGGGCAGCGGGACGACCGCGTACTTGCCCTTGACGGCGCCCGCCTCCACGGCCTGGTGGCTGAAGTCGCCGCCGATGGCCATACCGGCCTTGCCGGAGGCGAAGGCGGTCACCGTGTCGTTGCCGCCGAAGCCCGCGCACTTGGCGGCGGGACAGTTGTCGTCGCCGAAGAGCGAGGTGTACGCCTTGATGCCCTTCTGGGCCTCGGCGCTGTCGATGGCGGAGGCGAAGGAGGAGCCCTTGCCGGTGGCGATCTCGCCGCCGTTGGCCCAGATGAAGGGCATCGCGCCGTAGGTGTAGGCGCCGCCGACGGCCAGGCCGTACAGGTCGGGCTTGGCGTCGCGGATCTTCTTGGCGGTGGAGATCAGCTCGGCCTGGGTCTTGGGGGCCTCGATGCCCAGTTCCTCGAAGACGTCCGTGCGGTAGTACAGGGCGCGGACCCCGACGAAGAAGGGGGTGCCGTAGACCTTGCCGTCGACGGTGACGGAGGCGCGGGCGGTCGGGTCGACGTCCTTGCCCTCGTCCCACGCGTCGAACTCCGAGGTGACGTCGGCGAGTCCGCCGTCCTTCACATAGCCGGCGGTGTCGGTGTTGCCGTACTCGATGACGTCGGGGGCGCTCTTGGGGTCGTTGAAAGCGGCCTTGATGCGCTGGGCGCGGGTCTCGACCGGGATGTACTCGACGGAGACCTTGGTCCCCTCGTGGGACTTCTGGAACTCGTCGACGACGGACTCGACGACCTGTTCCTTGGGCTTGTTGTTGACCTCCTGGAAGAGCCACACCCGCAGGGTGCCGGTCTTCTCGTCCTCGCCGGAGGAGGAGTTGTCGGAGGTCGAGGGGGCGCAGGCGGCGCTGACCAGCAGCGCCGGGACGAGCAGGGCGGCCGTGCGGACGGACATCTTCATGGAGTCGCTCCTCCGAGAGTGCGTTGCAACGTTGCAACATGCGCAATGCTTGTTTCGCTGTGCACAACACTGCGGAGGTTAAGGAGTGGATGAACGGACTTACAAGAGGTCTCAACCACTCTGTGACCGGGCGACGCACTCCACGCAACGGCCCCGGCTCCGACCAAAGACACAAAAGCCCCCGGAGTGTGTCAATACACACCCTGGAGGCTTGTGCACTTCCGGCCGGACGCGACCGGCGGCACGGCTACTTCTTGCTGCCGCCGTTACCGCCCTTGCCGCCCTTGCCGTCGTCCCCGCCGGAGCTCATCGATTCGTAGATCTCCTTGCACATGGGGCACACCGGATACTTCTTGGGATCGCGGCCCGGCACCCAGACCTTGCCGCAGAGCGCCACGACGGGAGTCCCGTCGAGGGCACTCGCCATGATCTTGTCCTTCTGGACGTAATGGGCGAAGCGCTCGTGGTCACCGTCACCGTGGGAGGTCTGCGGCGTCGGCTCTACGAGGGTCCCCGTACCAGTCCCGCGCTCGGGCTCGGGCTCAAGAGTGCTCATAAAAACCAAGAGTACTGAAGCTCACACCGTTCGGCCGGGGGCAGCCCCACCCCCGACCACGACATCCCCCGCCCCGACCCGGTCACCGCCGACCGACCCCTGCCCGGCCCCACTCCCGGCCCTACGTCGGCCCGCCCCGGCGGACACCGGCCGGCCCCTGCCCGGCCGCACTCCGGTCGTACGCCGGTCCGCCCCGGACCGGGCCCGTCCGGCCGCACGCCAGCCCTACGCCAGCCCTACGTCGGCCCGGCCCGGGCCGGGCCCGGTCGACGCCGGTCCGTTCAGTTCAGTTCAGTTCAGTGAGGGATCGTCCGGGTACGTCGCCACCATCGCCAGCTCGCCGCGCTGGCGGCGCAGCACCTCGCGCCACAGTCGTTCGGGCTCCGGGGAGGAGACATCGCCCGGCTCGGACTCCACCACGTACCACGCGCCCTCGACCAGTTCGTCCTCCAGCTGACCGGGGCCCCAGCCGGCGTAACCGGCGAAGATCCTCAGCGAGCCGAGCGCGGAGGCCAGCAGTTCCGGCGGGGCCTCCAGATCGACCAGGCCGATCGCGCCGTGCACCTGGCGCCAGCCGAGCGGGGCCCCGTCGGCGGAGCCGCCGCCCGGGATGACGGCCACCCCCAGCGCCGAGTCCAGCGAGACCGGGCCGCCCTGGAAGACCACGCCCGGCTCCCCCGCCAGTTCGGCCCACGCCTCCAGGATGTCCGCGACCCCCACGGGCGTGGGGCGGTTCAGGACGACACCGAGCGAGCCCTCCTCGTCGTGGTCGAGGAGAAGCACCACCGCGCGGTCGAAGTTCGGGTCCGCCAGAGCGGGCGCGGCCACGAGCAGCCGCCCTGTGAGCGAGGACACCTCCGTCATGCCAGACATGATCCCGCATCCCGCCCCCGGGAGGGAGGCGGCGGGCCCTCCCGGCAAGAGCGGACCAGGGCGCACGGGGCGCACATCAGGGGCCCGCCGGGAGCCGTGACCCCATGTGCCCGGTTGCACGCGGTTCGTGTTGTGACACACCTATGACAGGGCGGGCCGTCCTCACGCTTACAGCAGGGGGGTCGGCGGCGATTAGTCTGTCTCTCCGGCCCCCACCCGAACTCCATGGAACGCGAGATTCATGACCGTCAACGACGATGTCCTGCTTGTCCACGGCGGCACCCCGCTACAGGGCGAGATCCGTGTCCGCGGTGCGAAGAACCTCGTGCCGAAGGCCATGGTCGCCGCCCTGCTGGGCGGTGAGCCGAGCCGACTGCGCAATGTCCCCGACATCCGTGATGTCCGGGTCGTCCGGGGGCTGTTGCAGCTGCACGGCGTGACGGTCCGGCCGGGTGAGGAACCCGGCGAACTGGTGCTGGACCCGACCCACGTCGAGAGCGCGAACGTCGCCGACATCGACGCGCACGCGGGTTCCTCACGCATCCCGATCCTGTTCTGCGGACCCCTGCTGCACCGCCTCGGCCACGCGTTCATCCCCGGCCTCGGCGGCTGCGACATCGGCGGCCGGCCCATCGACTTCCACTTCGACGTGCTGCGGCAGTTCGGCGCCACCATCGAGAAGCGCGCGGACGGCCAGTACCTGGAGGCACCCACCCGGCTGCGCGGCACCAAGATCCGCCTGCCCTACCCGTCGGTCGGCACGACCGAACAGGTGCTGCTCACCGCCGTCCTGGCCGAGGGGGTGACAGAACTCTCCAACGCCGCCGTGGAGCCCGAGATCGAGGACCTCATCTGCGTCCTGCAGAAGATGGGCGCCATCATCGCGATGGACACCGACCGCACCATCCGCATCACCGGGGTGGACAAGCTCGGCGGCTATGACCACCGTGCCCTCCCGGACCGCCTGGAGGCCGCCTCCTGGGCGTCCGCGGCGCTGGCGACCGAGGGCGACATCTACATCCGCGGTGCCCAGCAGCGCTCGATGATGACGTTCCTGAACACCTATCGGAAGGTGGGCGGGGCCTTCCGCATCGACGACGAGGGCATCCGCTTCTGGCACCCGGGCGGCCGGCTCACCTCCATCGCGCTGGAGACGGACGTGCACCCCGGCTTCCAGACCGACTGGCAGCAGCCCCTGGTGGTCGCCCTCACCCAGGCCACGGGCCTGTCCATCGTCCACGAGACGGTCTACGAGTCCCGCCTCGGCTTCACCTCCGCGCTCAACCAGATGGGTGCCCACATCCAGCTCTACCGCGAGTGCCTCGGCGGCTCCGACTGCCGTTTCGGCCAGCGCAACTTCCTGCACTCCGCGGTCGTCTCGGGCCCCACCCGGCTCCAGGGCGCCGATCTGGTCATCCCCGACCTGCGCGGCGGCTTCTCGTATCTCATCGCCGCCCTCGCCGCCCAGGGCACCAGCCGCGTCCACGGCATCGACCTCATCAACCGCGGCTACGAGAACTTCATGGAGAAGCTCGTGGAGCTGGGCGCCAAGGTGGAACTCCCGGGCAAACCGCTGGGCTAGCCGCCGCCGGGCTGCCCAGGTGCCGCCTCAAGGCGTGGTGGGCCGTCCAGGGGCCCTGTGCGGGCCCTGTGCGGGGCCTGTGCGGGCCCTGTGCGGAGGCGCCCGCCGCGGGTGTCCGGTCGGGTCACCCGGCCTTGCCCTGTCGGGCCACCCCACACCGCCCTGTTGGGCCATCCGAGGTCGCCGGGCGGGCCACCCGGCCTGGGGCGCCGGGTCGGACCGCCTTGGCCGCCCTCGTCGCCCTCGTCGCCCTGGTCCCCCGCCTGGCCGCCCGCCGCCCGGGCCACTGGTCGCCTCGTCACCTCGTCACCTCGTCGCCTCAAGACAAGTACGCCGATGGGGCGGTCACCCGAATGCCGGGTGACCGCCCCATCGGCGTCTGTCGCAACGCCCGGTGTGGCTTTGCGGGACGGGCTTACTTGCCCTTGGCCGCTTCCTTGAGCTTCGAGCCCGCCGAGACCTTCACGCTGTAGCCCGCCGGAATCTGGATCGGGTCACCGGTCTGCGGGTTCCGCGCGGTGCGCGCCGCCCGGTGGGTGCGCTCGAAGGTCAGGAAGCCGGGGATGGTGACCTTCTCGTCGCCCTTGGCGACGATCTCGCCGACGGTCTCGGCGAACGCGGCCAGCACGGCGTCGGCGTCCTTGCGAGTCACCTCGGCGCGGTCGGCCAGCGCGGCCACCAGCTCACTGCGGTTCATGTTCTTACTCCCGTGTTCATCTTGCCGTTGAGGCGTGCCACGCGGCGGAGCCGCATATCGGGCACAGCGAAGCCGATGCTGCCATGGTCCTCGGACGATCCCTGGACCCGGGTCCGTCGTCAGACGCTCGCGCCCAGAGACGCATCCTGCCCCCACCTGCGGCGGGAATGCCAATCCGGCACCCCCGCCTGTCGTGAGAACACCCTGGGGAGTCACACGAAAAGAGGGCTGAGCCTGGCGACACCCTAGAGCGCCGTCGACGCCCGCCGGTTCCGCGACGCGCCGGGTTCGCCGACACGCCGGACTCCTTGACACACCGGGGCAGGGGCCTGTGACAGCGATGCCACGCCTCGTCGAACACGTCGAACGCGTCGAACGCGTCGAACGCGTCGAATCCGTCGTGGCACCCGCCGGCAGTCCCCGCTCCGCCCCGCCAGCCTACGACGCCGTCTGCGCCGCCGCCTTCGCGGCCTCCCGCACCGCCCCGGCGACCGCTCCCGCGACCTTGTCGTTGAAGACGCTCGGGACGATGTAGTTCGGGTTCAGCTCGTCCTCGGTGACGACATCCGCGAGGGCCTTCGCAGCCGCGAGCATCATGTCGGTGTTCACCGTGCGGGACTGGGCGTCCAGCAGACCGCGGAAGACACCCGGGAAGACCAGCACATTGTTGATCTGGTTGGGGAAGTCGGAGCGCCCGGTGGCCACCACGGCGGCCGTCTGACGGGCGATCGCGGGGTCCACCTCGGGGTCCGGGTTCGCGAGCGCGAACACGATGGAGTCCTCGGCCATGGCGGCCACGTCGGCCCCGTCCAGCACGTTCGGGGCGGAGACCCCGATGAAGACGTCCGCGTCGCGCACCGCCTCCTTGAGGGTGCCGGTGAGGTGCTCCGGGTTGGTGTTCTCGGCGATCCAGCGCAGCGGCGAGTCGACGGCGAGGTCGGCGAGGTCCGGGCGGCCGGCGTGCACGACACCGTGGATGTCGGCGACGACGGCGTTCTTCACACCCGCCGCGAGCAGCAGCTTCAGGATGGCCGTACCGGCCGCGCCCGCCCCGGACATGACGACCCGTACGTCGCCGATGCCCTTGCCGACCACCCGCAGCGCGTTGGTCAGCGCGGCCAGCACCACGATCGCGGTGCCGTGCTGGTCGTCGTGGAAGACGGGGATGTCGAGGGCCTCGCGCAGCCGCGCCTCGATCTCGAAGCAGCGGGGGGCGGAGATGTCCTCCAGGTTGATGCCGGCGAAGCCGGGGGCGATCGCCTTGACGATCTCCACGATGGCGTCGGTGTCCTGGGTGTCCAGGCACAGCGGCCAGGCGTCGATGCCGGCGAACCGCTTGAACAGGGCCGCCTTGCCCTCCATGACCGGCAGCGCGGCCTTGGGGCCGATGTTGCCGAGGCCGAGCACGGCCGATCCGTCCGTCACGACCGCGACCGAGTTGCGCTTGATGGTCAGCCGGCGGGCGTCCTCGGGGTTCTGGGCGATCGCCATGCAGACCCGCGCCACACCCGGCGTGTAGATCATGGAGAGGTCGTCACGGTTGCGGATGGGGTGCTTGGACTGCATCTCGATCTTGCCGCCGAGGTGCATCAGGAACGTACGGTCCGAGACCTTGCCGAGGGTGACGCCCTCGATGCCGCGCAACTGCTGCACGATCTGGTCGGCGTGCGCGGTCGAGGTGGCCGCGATGGTGACGTCGATCCGGAGCTTCTCGTGACCGGACGCGGTGACGTCGAGGCCGGTCACCGAGCCTCCGGAGGACTCCACGGCGGTGGTGAGCTGCGAGACGGCGGTTCCGCTCGCGGGCACCTCCAGCCGGATGGTCATCGAGTAGGAGACGCTGGGCGCCGTTGCCATGGCCGACTTCCTCTGCTTTCACGGTGTCGCCGATTCGTGCCGTCCGATCGTCGCACCTACCGCCGAGTACGTGCCAGCCGCCCTCGATTGCGCTCATTTAGTTCACGGACAGATGCGCGAGGGGGTTCGGGGACGGACGGGGACAGACACCTGAGGCCACACTTTTGGAAAATGAATTCCACCATACGAGATTCAGTGGCCGAAAGACAACGGCTACCGGAGGACAACGAAGGAGGCCCACGTCACACCGGACGTGGGCCTCTCGGCTCGCTCGACTCTCACATGCTTCTCACACGTTCTGATGACACCGACCCGCCATGCTCGCCTCGCGGCAAGTGGTCGCTCGTAGCGACGAAGGTTGGGCCCGGGGGCTTGGATCGGGCCGGTGCCACGTCAAGGCTAACAAACCGATGCCCTGGCGCCATTCCCGTAGCGGAAGTTCACCTTCGGGTCACTCGCGCAGCAGATCCGGGACCCCGTCGGCGTCCGGCTGGTCGCGGTCGGCGGAGACCACGGTGAGCTGCTGGGTGGCCCGGGTCAGAGCGACGTAGAGCACCCGCAGACCGGCCGGGGACTCGTCGGCGATCTCCGCCGGGGAGACCACCACCGTCGCGTCGTACTCCAGGCCCTTGGCCTCCAGGCTGCCGAGGGCGACCACCCGGTCGCCGAGCCCGGCGAGCCAGCGGCGGGCCTCCTGGCGCCGGTTCATCGCGACCACCACACCCACCGTCCCCTCCACCTCCGCCAGCAGCCGCTCGGCCGCCGCGCGGACCGTGCGGCCGAGGGACTCCCGTACGACGGTGAAGCGCGGGACGACCCCGGTGGAGCGGACCGCCGACGGGGACTCGGCGCCGGGCATGGCGAGGGCCAGCACTTTGGCGGCCAGGTCGGCGATCTCGGCCGGGTTGCGGTAGTTCACGGTCAGCTCGAAGCGGCGGCCCCGCGAGAAGCGGCCGGAGCCGCCGGTCGACGGCAGCGCCTCGTCCCGGGCCTGGGCCGCCTCCTCCGGGTCGGACCAGGAGGACTGGGCCGGGTCGCCGACCACCGTCCAGGTCGCGTGCCGGCCCCGGCGGCCGATCATCCGCCACTGCATCGGGGTGACGTCCTGGGCCTCGTCCACGATGACGTGCGCGTACTCGGTGCGCTCCTGGGCCAGCCGCTCGGCGCGCTCGCGCCGCGACTCCTCCCGCACCGGCATCAGCTCCTCCAGGCCGGTGAGCTGGTCCAGCGGATCCAGGTCGCGCTTCTTGCGGGGGCGGGCCGGGGCGCCGAGGATCGCCTGGAGTTCGTCGAGCAAGGCGATGTCGTGCACGGTCAGCCCGTCGCGTTGGAGCGAGCGGGCGACCCGGCGGGCCTCCCCGGGGCTGAGGACCCGGCGGGACCAGCGGCCGAGCCGCCGCTCGTCGGCCATGGCGGCGAGCACCCGCCGCGGGGTCAGCTCCGGCCACCAGGCGTCGAGGAAGGCGATGAAGTCGTCCTCGGTGGTGACGTCCTCGTCGAAGGAGGAACGCAGTTCGGCGGCGAGTTCCGGGTCGGTGTGCCGGCCGGGGCCGCCCGACTGCTCCCACAGCGCGTCGAGGAGCAGCTTGCGGGCGCGCGGGCGCAGCAGATTGACGGGGGCGGTACCGGCGAGGGCGGCCTGCCGGATGCGGTCCAGCCGGGCGGCCTGCAGTTCCAGGCGGCGGCCGAAGACGACGACCCGCAGCCGGTTGGGGGCCCCGGAGGGCACGGCCGTACGCGCTCCGCTCCCCTCGCCCTGGGCCTCGTCGTCCTCAAGGCCGAAGGAGAGCTGGCCGGAGGAGGGGGCGGGGTGGTCGGGGCCCTGTTGCAGGGCGCCGCGCGCAGCGCTGCGGAGCACCTTGAGCATCCGGGAGGAGCCCTTGGTGCGGGCGACCGCCGGGGAGTCGTAGAGGGTGGCCTCGGCGCCGTCGACCAGGGAGCCCAGGGCGCGGATGGCGACCTGGCCCTCCTCGCCGAGGGACGGCAGCACGCCCTCGGTGTACGCCACCAGCAGCGGGGTCGGCGAGACGATCAGGATGCCGCCCGCGTAGCGCCGCCGGTCCTGGTAGAGGAGGTAGGCCGCGCGGTGCAGGGCGACGGCGGTCTTGCCGGTGCCGGGGCCGCCCTCGACATAGGTCACGGAGGCGGCGGGGGCGCGGATGACGCGGTCCTGCTCGGCCTGGATGGAGGCGACGATGTCCCGCATGGTGTGGCCGCGGGCCTGTCCGAGGGCGGCCATCAGGGCGCCGTCGCCGATCACGGGCAGCGGGTGCCCGTCCAGGAAGGCGGTCAGCTCCGGGCGCATCAGATCGTCCTCGACGCTGATCACCCGGCGGCCCTTGGAGCGGATCACCCGGCGGCGCACCACCCGGCCGGGGTCGACCGGGGTGGAGCGGTAGAACGGGGCGGCGGCCGGGGCCCGCCAGTCGATGACCAGCGGGGCGTACTCCTCGTCCAGGACGCCGATCCGCCCGATGTGCAGGGTCTCGGCGATGTCGGCGGTCAGATCGGGGCGGATCGCGCCCTCGGCGGGCTCGATCGCGGTGTAGGCGCCGTCGGGGCCCTTCTTGCCGTCCTCGCCGAGGAGCAGGTCGATCCGGCCGAAGAGGAAGTCCTCGAACTCGTTGTTGAGCCGGCTGAGGTGGACGCCGGCCCGGTAGACCTGAGCGTCGCGCTCGGCGAGCGAGCCGGGGGTGCCGACCTGGCCGCCCCGGCCCGCGTCGCGCATCAGCGACTCGGCTTCATGGATCTTCTCCTCCAGGCGCCGGTACACCCGGTCCAGGTGCTCCTGTTCGACACCGATCTCGCGATCTCTGAGAGAGTCGAGCGCGGATTCCTGTTGCGCCTGTGCGGCCACCGGGCCCCCTTCTGACGTGCTGGGCAGCCGTCCACCGTACGCGAAACGAACACCTCAAGGCTACGGGCCCGCCCGGCTGATCACACCGAACGGACCCCGTATGGCTCCGTGAACCTCTGTTTGGCTCCGTGAACCATCTGGATGGCTCCGTGAACCCTGTACCGCTCCGTAGACCGCTATTCGTCTCCCTAGACCGCTGTTCGTCTCCGTAGGCCGCTGTACGGCTCGTAGACCGCTGTACGGCTCAGTAGACCGCTGTTCGGCTCAGACGTCGATCTCCACCAGCTTCTTGCCGTCGTGGGTGACGACCTCGAAGCGGTCGATCTCGCCGGGCTTGAAGGCGGCGCCGCTCTGGATGTAGAGCGGGTTCCTGGCCTGCTCCCGCTGGGCGCCCTCGATGCCGTAGCCCCAGTTCGGGACGGACCAGGTGCTCATCGACTCGCGTTCACCGTTCTCGCCGACGGCGACCAGGGAGCACTTCAGCGGGCCCTTGACGTTCTTCAGCTCCAGGACCCCGTCGGTGCCCCACGCCTTCTCCTGCATGGCGACGGTGGCGGTGACCTTGGTGGTGGGGTCGGTCGCGGTGGCCCGGTCGGGCATCTTCTCGAAGGCGCTCTCGGCCGGGCCCGCCGCCTCGACCTGGCTGGAGCCCGGGCCGCCCCCGCCGCCGTCGTCACCGCCGTCGCTGGTGGCCACGGCCACGAACGGGCCCGTCGCGATCAGCGCGGCGGCTGCGGCCACCAGGTAGAAGGACCGTCGCCGCTTCTGCGCCCGGCGCTCGGCGACCTCGTCCACCAGCTTCTCCGCCAGCCGCGGCGAGGGCCTGGCGGACAGGGACTCCCCGATCGCGGGCGTACCGGCGCCGGGCAGATCGGCGAGCGCGGCCAGCATCGGCTCCATGCCCGCCAGTTCGTCCAGTTGCTGGGCGCACCACTCGCAGCCGGCGAGATGGACCTCGAACGCGGTCGCCTCCGCGTCGTCGAGGATCCCGAGGGCGTAGGCTCCGACCGTCTCGTGCTCGTTCGGGCCCGCTGTTCCCTGCTGCATAGGGCCAGACATACCCGGACCCCCCGCTCCGTACCCCCCGTAAGTGTTCATCACGCCGTCACCCCCCGCTCCTCCAGTGCCAGCTTCATCGAGCGCAGGGCGTAGAACACCCTGGAACGCACCGTGCCACTGGGTATGCCCAAGGTCTCGGCCGCCTCGTTGACGGTACGCCCCTTGAAGTACGTCTCGACAAGCACCTCCCGGTGGGCCGGGGTCAGGTCGTCGAGCGCGTCCGACAGCGTCATCAGCCACAGCGCCTTGTCGATCTCGTCCTCCGCGGGGATGACCTCCAGCGGCGACGGATCGACCTCCTGCGGCCGGGCCTGCCGGCTGCGGTGGCCGTCGATGACGATGCGGCGCGCGACCGTCACCAGCCAGGGGCGTACCGAACCGGTCGCTCGGTTGAGCTGACCGGCGTTCTTCCAGGCACGGATGAGCGTCTCCTGCACGACGTCCTCGGCCCGCTGGCGGTCGCCGGCGACGAGGCGGAGGACGTAGGCGAGCAGGGGTCCGGCGTGCTCGCGGTACAGCGCGCGCATCAGCTCCTCGTCGGGTTCCGAGGGCTGGGACATGCGATGTCGGGCCCTCGATCCACGTTCATTGGCCACGGCCGCATCCTTGCGCACGCCCACCTCCGGTGTCCGGGGGTTCCCCCGAGTCGGTCGCTCGACACCGGGTACGGAGAGCGGGGGGCGGGTGTTCAAAGAGGGGTTGCAGATTTCCGCAGGGTGAGGGCACGAGCGGGGATATGAGCGCACATTCCCGCCGCGTGGGCTTTACATTTCCCGCACAATGCCCAGGGGGGCGGGGGCGGCGAGGGGGTCCGCTCCAACGGGCTTGTGGCGCAAGGTTGTTGCGTAAATCACCCCGGCGGGGACCGACCGGCCCGCCGAGAACCTGGCCCGGCCCGAACCGGCCCGGCCCGGCCCGAACCGGCCCGTCAGACGCCGGCCCATCAGACGCCGCCGGCCCGTCAGGAACCGGCCGTCAGGAACGGCTCGGTGGGGTCACCTGGGTGTGGCCGCCGCTCTCCGGCGGTGGCGGGCCACCCGCTCCCGGTTGCCGCACACCTCGCTGGAGCACCAGCGGCGCCGCCGCCCCCGGGAGGTGTCGAGGTAGACGACGGGGCAGTTGTCGCCCTCGCACTGCCGCAGTCCGGCCCGCGCGGCCGGGTCGGTGAGCAGTTCCACGGCGTCCCGGGCGAGCGCGGCCAGCAGCGCGGCACACTCCGGTGGCCCGGCCAGCTCCCTCACGAGGGTGCCGTCGGCGGCGCGTACGGCCCGGGGCGCCGGGGGCGCGGCGGCGCGGGCGAGGACGTTGACGTGGGCGAGGGAGGCGGCGGCGCGGTCCGCGGGCACGGTGCCGGGCGCGAGGGCCGCCCGTACCAACCGGTCGAGGTGGAAGCGCAGTTCGCGGAAGGCGGCCGGCCAGGTGGGGTCGGCGTGGGCCAGCACCGTACCGGGCGGTACCAGCCGGGAGCGGGCGATCCAGTCGCCCAACTCGGGCAGTGAGCCGAGGCGTTCGGCCGGATGGGTGGTCGCCAGCAGCCCGAGGCAGGGCCGTCCCACGTCGAATCTGGGGGCGAGGGGGCCGGTCGGCGTGGAAAGAGCCGCCGGGGACTGGGAGGGAGGCCGGGCCGTCGTCGTCTCCGTCGCCGTACGCAGTGCCATGTGCCTGTCACCGCCTAGGGGCTGCCGAAGGCAGCGTCACCGTGCAGGGGAACCGTGCGTCCCCCTTACAGTGCCTGCCCGCCGCGGCCGGAGGAAGTCCCCGTGGAGATCGGCTGGGCCGGGTCGGCGTACTTGCTGTCCGCCGCGGGGTCCAGGGCGAGCCGGTAGCCGCGTTTGACGACGGTCTGGATCAGCTTCGGGGCGCCGAGGGCGGTGCGCAGCCGGGCCATCGCGGTCTCGACGGCGTGTTCGTCGCGGCCGGAGCCGGGCAGCGCCCGCAGCAGGTCCGCGCGGGCGACCACCCAGCCGGGGCGGCGGGACAGGGCGCGCAGCAGCGACATCCCGGCGGGCGGTACGGGTCGCAGCGCGTCGTCGACCAGGACGGCGTGGCCGCGGATCTCGACGCGGTGCCCGGCGAGCGGCAGGGCGCGGGCGCGGCCGGGGAGTTCCTGGCAGAGGAGTTGGACGAGCGGGCCGAGCCGGAAGCGGTCGGGGTGGACGGTGTCGACGCCGCGGGCCTGGAGCGGCAGCGCGGTGACCGGTCCGACGCAGGCGGGCAGCACCTCGTGGTGGAGCGCGGTGAGCAGGGCGGGCAGCAGTCCGCGGTCCTCGGCGCGGGAGAGCAGGGACGCGGCGGCGGGCGCGCTGGTGAAGGTGAGCGCGTCCACCCCGTGGGAGACGGTGGCGTCCAGGAGCCGGTCGACCGGCGCGATGTCCTCGGGCGGCATCCACCGGTAGACGGGGACGCCGACCACCTCGGCGCCGGCCGCCCGCAGGGCCTCCACGAACCCGGGCAGCGGCTCCCCGTGGAGTTGGACGGCGATACGGCGGCCCTCGACGCCCTCGCCGAGGAGCCGGTCCAGCACTTCGGCCATGGACTCGCTGGTCGGGGACCACTTCTCGGTGAGCCCGGCGGCCCGGATGGCGCCCTTGACCTTGGGTCCGCGCGCGAGCAGTTCCGCTCCGCGCAACCCGCCGAGCAGCGGCTCGCCGAGTCCCCAGCCGTCGGCGGCCTCGACCCAGCCGCGGAATCCGATGGCGGTGGTGGCCACCACGACGTCGGGGACCCGGGCGATCAGCTCCTCGGTCGCGGCGAGCAGGTCGCGGTCGTCGGCGAGCGGCACGATGCGCAGGGCGGGCGCGTGCAGCACGGCGGCGCCCCGGCGCCGGAGCAGGACCCCCAGTTCGTCGGCCCGGCGGGCGGCCGTCACTCCCACGGTGAACCCGGCGAGCGCGCCGTGCCCACGTGGCTGCTGTTCGTCGTCCATGGCTCTCGTTCCCGCGGCTTCCCGCGTCGGGGTGTCACCGGTTCCGCCGCCGGGGTCCGGGCGGCTCCTGTGCCGAAGGAGCCTGTCAACGGCGCGTGACAGGCTCGGATCGGGTGGATGTCACCGGTGTTACGTCATACCTCGGCATGGCTGAGCTGTGCCTTCGGCCCGGCGGCGGCCCGGTCCACGGTCCGCGCGGCGGGCCGGCGAAGGTATACGGCCCAGGTGACGGCGGAGCAGAGCCCGTAGAAGACGAGGAAGGCGGCGAAGGCCCGTGTGCCGGAGCCGGCGGTCTGGAAGGACTGGCGGAAGGCGAGGTTGATGCCGAGTCCGCCGAGCGCGCCCACCGCCCCGATCAGCCCCATCGAGGCCCCCGACAGCCGCCGTCCGTACGCCGCCGCGGCCTCCCCGTCGAGCCCGAGGGCCAGCGCCTTGTTCTGGAAGATGCCGGGGATCATTTTGTACGTCGACCCGTTGCCGAGCCCGCTGAGCACGAACAGGGCGATGAACGCCCCGGTGAACAGCGGCAGCGAGCCCTGGAGACCGGCGGTCAGGACGACACCGGTGGCGGCGGCCATGCCGACGTAGTTCCACAGGGTGATCCGGGCACCGCCGTACCGGTCGGCGAGGGCGCCGCCCAGCGGCCGGACGAGCGAGCCGAGCAGCGGGCCGATGAAGGTGACGTACGCGGCCTGGAGCGGCGTACGCCCGAACTCCGTCTGGAGCACCAGCCCGAAGGCGAAGCTGTAGCCGATGAACGAGCCGAAGGTGCCGATGTAGAGGAACGACATGACCCAGGTGTGCGGGTCGCGTACGGCGTCCCCGGCGGCGCCGGTGTCGTTGCGCAGGGCCGTGAGGTTGTCCATGCGGAGCGCGGCGAGCACGGCGGCCAGCACGATGAAGGGGAGGTAGATCCCGAGCAGTACGCGCGGCCCGCCCCCGGCACCGATGACGGCGAGGCCCACGAGTTGCATCACCGGGACGCCGATGTTGCCGCCGCCGGCGTTGAGTCCGAGCGCCCATCCTTTCTTCCGCAGGGGGAAGAAGGCGTTGATGTTGGTCATGGAAGAGGCGAAGTTCCCGCCGCCGATCCCGGCGAGCATCGCGCACACCAGGAAGGTGGTGTACGACGTGCCGGGCTCCATCACCGCGAACGCGACGACGGTGGGGATCAGCAGCGCGGCGGCGGAGACGACGGTCCAGTTCCGCCCGCCGAACACGGCGACGGCGAAGGTGTACGGGACCCGGACGACGGCGCCGACCAGGGTGGCCATGGACACCAGGAAGAACTTGTCGGCGGGGGTCAGCCCGTACTCCGGCCCCATGAACAGCACCAGCACCGACCACACGGTCCAGATGGAGAACCCGATGTGTTCGGAGAGCACGGAGAAGAACAGATTGCGCCGGGCGACGGGCTCACCGGTCTCCCGCCAGAACGCCTCGTCCTCGGGCTCCCACTCCTGGATCCACCGGCCCCCACGGCTCGGCGTACGGGTGGGCGGGCTCGTCGTGCTCGGTCCTGGCATGTCGCCTCCACGGTGCTCCGGGGCCGGCCTGGGGTCAGGGCGCGGCTGAGACCCGAAGGTAGGGAGGCGTCGTTTCGGCACCGTGGCGGCGGGTGACCGGAAAGGAACGTTGCTCTCACCGTGCTGGGAGCGCGGATGAGAGGACCGTACGGGGCGTTCAGGGCGCCGCGGTGAAGGGGTTCCCGTGTCCGGGGAGCTGCCCGCCGGGCGGTACGTACCGCAGCCGCCCGTGTGCGTCGGTCACACCGGTGAACCCGGCGGCGCGCAGGGTCGCGGCGTGCTGGTCACGGAACCGGCCGGAGGAGCGGGCCCCGGCCACGGCGAGTCCGACGAGCGCGGCCCACCCCGCGCCGGTGAGGAGCAGGACCGTGCGGTCCGAGCCGAACCGGAACGCGATGGCGGCGGCCATGACGGTGAGGACGGGGACCGCGATGGCGAGCTTCTGCTTGCCGGTCAGTTCGTTGTAGAGGTCGTACTTGATCCGCAGCGCGAGGAGTTCGACGGCGGCGGGGTCGAGCGGCGGCCGAGGCCCCCCGTTGACGGCGTCGGGGTACCGCGCCCGGTTGACGGCGGCCCGCGCCCGCGCCTCGGGCCGGGGATCGGGCACGATCCGTATGCGGAGCCCCTCGGTCCCGGTCCCCGGCTGCCACGCGTCCGCGTACTGGTAGCCGAACTGCTCGGCGAGGTGGGCCAGCCGGGCCAGCGCGGTCATCGATCCCCGCCTGCTGGCGACCTCGACCGGCCGTCCCTCGGCCATGTCCCGCAGCATCTTCTTGACGTGCCGCTGCTTCACGGTGACCCCCGTCTCTCCGCGTACGACCCTGCTCCGGGCAGTTTTTCACACTGTCCGGTTCATCTGCGGTGGTGCCGTCGGCCGCCCCCTCGGTCCGCCCCGTCCGGCCACAGCCTCGGGCGCCGTCGCGCGGCGAGGTCCTCGATCCAGCCGAGGGCGGCGACGGTCAGCCCGATCAGCGGCCAGACCAGGCAGAACATCAGCACCGTGTAGGAGGCGTCGAGGAAGCCGACCGCGCTGTCGTTCTGCGTGAACGGGAGGTCGTAGGCCAGGTCGATGAGGGGGACCGTGGCCATGATGAGCAGGTTGTGCCAGAGGTAGATCGTCACCGCGCGGTTGTTGGAGAGGGTGACGAGCCGGTCCCAGCGCGCCAGCCGGCCGGGCAGCTCACGCCAGGACGGCGCGTACTGGAGCAGGATCACCACGAACCCGAAGGACCAGGTGGCCTGGGCGAGCGGGATGTCGTTGAGGTCCCAGCCGTCCGGGCCCAGATGGCCGGAGGCCCACCACAGGCCGAAGGCCATCACCAGGGAGGCGCAGGAGACGGTGACGTAGCGGGGGATCTCCTTGATCAGGCCCTCGTGGTGGGCGAAGCCCAGCACCCAGCAGCCGCCGTAGACCGCGAAGTCCGTCACCGCGTTGCCGGTCTCGCCGGGGATCGTCACCAGTCCGGTGCCGACGACCGCGGTGAGGCCGAGCGGGGCGAGGAGCGTCGGCCAGGGGGCCCGGCGGAACGCCCACAGCAGCAGCGGTGAGGCGATGACGAACCACAGGTAGGCGCGCAGGTACCAGAGCGGGCCCGCCGCCTGCACGGCCCAGGTGTCCTCCAGGAGGCCGGACTTGGAGCCGATGAGCCAGGGGAAGGGCGGGGCGCCGAACGGGAAGAGGTAGTTGAGCACCTTCAGCCAGCCCCACACCATCCCGTCCGTGCTCTTCCCGGGGTCCCAGCCGCCCGCGAACATCAGCGTCAGCACCACCGCCGCGAACGCCCACAGCGGGGGCAGCAGCCGCCGGATCCGCCCCTTGACCACACCCCCGGCGGGCCGGTTCAGCGACCGGGCCATCAGCGATCCCGCCAGCGCGAACATCACGCCCATGGACGGGAACAGCACGGTCAGCCAGGCCCAGCCGAAGAGGTGGTAGACGACCACCCGCACGAGCGCGATGGAGCGCAGCAGATCCAGATAGCGGTCCCGGCCGTGACCGGCCCTGCCCGGGACGGGGGTGGGGACGGGAACAGGGCCGTGTGCGGGGCCGGGGACGGGTGCGGGGTCATGTGCAGGCCCGGGTGCGGGGTACGTCATGACACCGGCCTCCGGTCGCTGTGTGCCGGGGTCCGTCCGGCGCCCGGGACCTGTCCGCCCGGCGCCCCGACCGCGCCGGTGCGCCGCAGTTTCTGCCAGCGCAGCCGGCCGCCGGTCAGGGCGGTGATCCAGGACTGGAGCAGCACGACGTACATCAGCTGCCGGTAGAGGATCTGCTGGAGCGGCAGGGAGATCAGATGGGTCATCCGCTCCCGGTCCAGGCGGAACGCGTACGCCGCGCAGACCGCCTGGATGGCCAGGACGCCGAGCCAGGCGCCGATCGTCTTCTGTGTCGGGCCGAAGATCAGCCCGTAGAGGAGGAAGACATCGATCAGCGGCGCGAGCAGTGGGGCCAGGACCATGAAGAGGGAGACCAGCGGCAGACCGACCCGGCCGAAGCGGCCCGAGTGGCCGCGCTCCACCAGGGCCCGGCGGTGCTTCCAGATCGCCTGCATGGTGCCGTACGACCAGCGGTAGCGCTGGGACCAGAGCTGCTGGACGGACTCGGGGGCCTCGGTCCAGGCGCGGGCGTTCTCCGCGTAGACGACCCGCCAGCCGTCGCGGTGCAGGGCCATGGTGATGTCGGTGTCCTCGGCGAGCGTGTCGTCGCTCATGCCGCCGACCCGTTCCAGGGCGGAGCGGCGGAAGGCGCCCACCGCGCCCGGGATGGTGGGCATGCAGCGCAGCATGTCGTACATCCGGCGGTCCAGGTTGAAGCCCATCACGTACTCGATGTGCTGCCAGGCGCCGATCAGGGAGTCCCGGTTGCCGACCTTGGCGTTGCCCGCGACCGCGCCGACGCGCCGGTTCCCGAAGGGCTGGACCAGTTCGCGGACGGTCGCCGGTTCGAAGACGGTGTCGCCGTCCATCATCACGATGATGTCGTACCGGGCGTTGGCGAGGCCGCGGTTGAGGGCGGCCGGTTTGCCCGCGTTGAGCTGACGGACCACCCGGACGTCGGGCAACCCCATCGCCTCCACGATCCGCGCGGTGCCGTCGCTCGACCCGTCGTCGATGACGATGATCTCGATCGGATGCTCACTGGCCATCAGCGAACGGACGGTGTTCTCGATGCACTTGGCCTCGTTGTACGCCGGGACCAGCACCGACACCGGTTCGGTGACCGGGCGTCCCCAGCTGAAGCCCGGGCGCCGCACCCGGCGGGCGTGCAGCCCGGAGAGCAGCAGCATCAGCACGAACCGGCCGATGACCAGCGAGCCGACCACGGCGAGGCCGACCACCAGACCGTCGGTGATCTTCCCGGACGCCTGGACCAGGAAGATCCACGCCTTGCCCTTCCAGAGGTCGAGTCCGGTCACCTCGCTGTGCGCGCTGGGCGCGTCCAGGGCCTCGGTGAGGTTCTGGAAGCGGTAGCCGTGCTCCTTCATCTCGGGCAGCATCCGGTCCAGCGCGGCCACCGTCTGCGAGCGGTCGCCGCCGGAGTCGTGCATCAGCACGATCGCCCCGTGGCCGTCCTCCGGAGTGGCGCGGTGGATGATCTCCTCGACGCCCGGCCGCTTCCAGTCCTCGCTGTCGGTGTTGTTGACGACGGTGATGTAACCGCGCGAGCCGATGTACCGGGTGACCGGCCAGGACTTGTCGTCCATGGCGTGGGCGAAGGAGGAGTACGGCGGGCGGAACAGGGAGGTGCGGATGCCCGCGGCGCCGGTGATGGCGAGCTGGTTCTGGGACAGCTCCCAGTCGATGCGCCGCTCGGACTGGTAGGAGAGGTCCGGGTGGTTGAAGGTGTGCAGCCCGATCTCGTGCCCCTCCTGGACCATCCGGCGGACCAGTTCCGGGTGGCGGGAGGCCATGGTGCCGGTGACGAAGAAGACGGCGTGCGCGTCGTGCTCCTTCAGCACGTCGAGGACCTTGGGGGTCCAGACCGGGTCGGGGCCGTCGTCGAAGGTGAGGACCATCCGGTGGTCCGGCACCCTGAGGCTGGTCGGGGTGGCCCCGCGGGTGTCGATGACCGGGCCGCCCTTCTCCACGGCCTCGGGGACATGGTCGTCGGAGACCGGCGGCCTGACCCGGTGGTCGGCCAGGATCTCGCTGTGCACATAGCCGCGCAGCATCAGCATCGCCATCAGCGCGACCAGGAGGGAAACGGGCAGCAGCAGCCGCATGGGCAGGCGCCGACGCCGTGGGCCGGAGGGGGCTGGGCCCCTCCGGCGACTGTGGGATGCCATCAGAGGACGTACTCCGGGGACGGGGAGAGAGCGGCGTGCCGTACGGCGGTCGCGGGGGTGGTGGCGTCCACCGTCGTGGGACGGGCGGACGCGGCGAGCGGTGTCGCGGGGGCGAGCGTGCCGTCTGTGGCGGCCGTGGCGGCCGTGGCGGCCGTGGCGGCCGTGGCGGCCGTGGCGAGCATGGCGGCTGTGGCGAGCGTGGCGGCTGTGACGCCGGGGGCCGCTGTGTCCGGGTCGCGGGGTCCTGCGGTGTCCGGCCGGGTGAGGTCGGCGCCGGCGCCGGCGCCCGTGCCGTGGGAGAGCGCGGCGCCCTGGACCGTCAGGCCGGTGCCCGGACCGCCGCCGCCGCCCGCCTCGCCGTTGCCCTCGGTGGAGGTGGGGTCGGGGGAGTTGGGGGCCGTGTCGGTCGGTTCCGGGTCGGGGGAGTTGCCGGAGGTCTCCGTCGGCTCGGTGACCGGGCCGCTCGGGTCGGTGCCGGGGCGGGTCGCACCGCCGCTCCGGGTCGGCCCGGGCTCGGCCGACGTGCCCGGTTCGGTCGGGCCCGTGGTCTCGTCCGTGGCGCTGGGGGTGGTGCCGGGCGAGGACTCGGCTTCCTCGCTCGCCGACGGGGTGCCCGCGGACGCGGTCGCGTCGGGGGCCACGGCCTCGGCCGACCGCTCCGGCAGCGGGGTGGTGTCCACCTTCCCGGCGGGCTGCTCGTCCTTCGGGCTCTTCACGGGCAGCCAGGGGGCGTCCGACGTACCGGACAGCAGGGTGGCGACCATCACCACGGCGTAGATCGCGCAGGCCACCGCCACGGCGATACCGAGCCGCCGGAATCTGCGGCTGCGCCGACCGGTTGCGTCCACGAACACCGGCCCGTCACCGCCGTCCGACGGATCGTCCGGCGCCTCCCGCACGGTTCCGCCGGCCCCGAGTTGCACCGCGTCCAACTGGACGGTCACCTCGTGCGGGTCGTGGGAGTGCGGGTCGGCCGCCACGGGCGGGGCGGGGCCGTCGTCGCCGGACGGCCGCCAAGGGGTACGCGGAGGCGTGGCGGAGGCATTGCCGTGGACGCCGACACGGGCACCGGCGGAGGCGGGGGCAGGGCTGGACATCCCGGTGCGCGGGAGCACGTCGGTGGCTGTGTCGAGCGGCACACCCCAGGAACCGACCTGCCGCGCCGGGGGATCGGTCCGCCCGGGCGCCGGGTCGGACACCGTGGCGGTCACGGGCGGCAGCGGAGCATCTGGAGTCCGGCCCGGTATCTGGTCCGGTGTCCGGCCGGGGATCTGGTCCGGTGTCCGGCCCGATATCCGGCCCGGTCTGCGGCTCGACACCCGGTCCGAAACCCGGCCCGGTATCTGCTCAGGTATTCGGTCCGCTGTCCGTGCCGTCGGCTCGACGCCCGGCGCCGATGCATCCGGAGCCGGTCCGCTCGCCGTCGGCATCGCCGCGGTCGCCCCCGGGTCGGCAGCGGACGGCACCGCCCCGGACCACCACACATCGGACGTCAGAGCCTCCGCACCGAACGCCGGAGCCTCCGTGTCCGAAGCGGCCCGGGCCCCGGGAGCCCCCGATCCGAACGCCTCGGTCCGGTTCCGTTTGGGCCGGGGCTCGAAGGCGCGGAACGGTTCCTGCGGGGCACGGGACCCCGGTGACCGTTCCGATGCATCTGGTTGGGCGTCTTCTCGCCACTCTTTCACGCGCGCACTTCCCCCCCCACGGGACAGTTCCGGAGGCGCAGACGACCCCGAGCACCCGCCGACTGAACCAGGCCCCCACCTGATTCCAGCGCCCCCGATACCACACCGTGCTCGCGCGAAGAATGTAGCGCACGAGAGGGATATGTGTTCGCCGTGTGTCAGTCGTGGACGGTCATCACCTCGGCGTCGATGACCGGGATCCAGCCATCCGAAGGGCGCCTCAACCACCCGTTCTCCGCCCCGATCAACGCCGCCGCCCGCCGCAGCGCGGTCAGTCCGGGGTGACCGAAGCCACGTCGCCACACCAAGGAGACCGGCGACAGCGGCACCGGATCGACCAGCGGCCGGCGCACCGAACCCGGCAGCGGCGGGAACTCCACGACGGCGAGGACCGGGTTGCCGGTCTTGGCCATCATCCGCTGGAACGCCTCCTCCCCGATCGCCAGCGGGAACGGCGCGGCGACCTCGATCCGCCGCCCCTCGAACAGCCGGTGTGCCAGGTCCGTCCACTCCGGCGTACGGGGGTTTCCCGCGCCCGCGTAGACGGACTCCCCGGCGAGCGCGGCCAGCGGCACCCGCTCCAGCGCGGCCAGCCGATGCCCTTCGGGCAGGATCACGGCCATCGGCTCGTACCGTACGGGCTGCTGCTCCAGGCCCGCCCGCAGCGCCGGGCCCAGTCCGGCGAACCGTCCGAAGGACACATCGAGGCGGCCCGCCAGCAACTCCCCGGCGGCGCCGGTCAGTCCGCTCTCGAAGCGGGCCATCAGCTCCAGCTCGGGCGCCAGTTCCCGGGCCCGGTGCAGCACCCGGCGGGGCGTGCCGAGGCCCGGCGAGTTCACGTCGACCAGCATTGGCCGGGCCGGACCGCACGCCGCGAGCAGTTCGTCCTGCGCCCGCAGCACCCGCCGGGCGTACGGCAGCAGCCGTTCACCGTCCCCGGTCAGGGTCACCTGCCGGGTCGTCCGTACGAACAACTCGGCGCCCAGTTCCCGCTCCAGCCGCCGCACGTCCCTGCTCAGCGCCTGCTGCGAGACATACAGCCGGGCGGCGGCACGGGTGAAGTGCAGTTCCTCGGCGACGGTGACGAAGGAACGCAGCAGACGGGGGTCGAGATCGGCGGGCATCCGGGCAACCTACCCGACGATTCACAACCCGGGCGCGTGAATGGCCGCCCAGAAGGTGTTGGACCCCGTGATCATGTCAAGGCGACCGTGGAGCCATGCCGCAACCGCCCTACCGCAGCCCCAGAAGCCCCCGACGCCCCGGCACGGACACCGACATCGACACCGACACCGACATCGACATCGACATCGACACCGGTCACTCCCCCGGTCTCCTCCCCACCCTCACCGCGGACACCCTGGTCCTCGCCGACCTCCGCCCGCGCCACCCCCGTCACCCCACGGAGCGGGGCCGTCGCCCGCCCGGCCCCTACCGGCGGCTCTTCGCCCTCCCCGGCACCCGCGCCTTCACCGCCGGGAATCTGCTCGCCCGGCTGCCGATGGGCATGTTCAGCGTGAGCGCGGTGGTGATGATCGCGAGCACCCGTGGCTCGTACGCCCTCGCCGGCGCCGTCACCGCGACCGGGCTCGCCGCCACGGCCGTGGTCGCGCCCTGGACCGCACGGCTCGTGGACCGCTACGGGCAGGCCCGGATCGCCGTACCCGCCACGCTCTGCGCCGCCCTCGGCAGCCTGGCCCTCGTCCTGTGCGTACGCCACGACGCCCCCGCCTGGACCCTGTTCCTCTCCTACGCCGCCACCGCCACCACCCCGAACACCGGCGGCATGTCCCGCGCCCGCTGGGCGCATCTGCTCCGGGGCGACCCCGAGGCGCTGCACACCGCCAACTCCTTCGAGCAGTCCGCCGACGAACTCTGCTTCATGCTGGGGCCGGTGCTCGCGGCGTTCCTGTGCGGGACGTTCTTCCCCGAGGCGGGCACCCTGACCGGGGTGGTGCTGCTGGTCGCCGGGGTGCTGTTGTTCGCCGCGCAGCGCTCCACCGAGCCGCCGCCGCGCCCGGCGCCCCGCTCCGGCTCACCGTTGCGCGCCCCCGGCATACCGCCGCTGCTGGTCATCTGCCTGGCGACGGGCGCGGTGTTCGGGTCGATGGAGGTCGTCAC
Source organism: Streptomyces sp. NPDC091377 (assembly GCF_044757045.1). Taxonomy (NCBI): domain Bacteria; kingdom Bacillati; phylum Actinomycetota; class Actinomycetes; order Kitasatosporales; family Streptomycetaceae; genus Streptomyces; species Streptomyces sp. NPDC091377. The sequence continues at coordinate 764,456 of NZ_JBIVUE010000002.1, forward strand.
CCTCGCGTTCGCCGACGCCGCCGGACACCCCTCGGCCGCGGGCCTGGTCCTCGGCCTCCAGGCGGCCGGGTCGTTCGCGGCGGGCCTCGCCTTCGGAACGCTGCCGCTGAAGGGCCCGGCCGAGCGGCGCTACCCGTGGTGCATCGCCGCCATGACCGCCCTGCTGACCCTGCCGCTGCTCGCCGCGTCCCTCACCGGTTCCCTTCCGCTGCTGGCGGTCGCGCTGCTGGTGGCCGGGATGGCGACGGCCCCGACGATGATCACCGGCATGACCCTGGTCCAGGCGCGGGCCCCCGAAGGCCGGCTCAACGAGGCCATGACCCTCGCCGTCACCGGCCTCCTCTCGGGCATCGCCTGCGGCGCGGCGACCGGCGGCTGGGTGGCCGAACACCTCTCCCCCACGGCGGGCTACGGACTCCCCGTCACCGCCGCGGCCGTGGCCCTGCTCCTGTCCCTCCTGCCCCCGCGCCCGGACCGCCCCGGCGCGGGAACCGGCGGCACCGCCCCGACCCTTCAGGCCCGACCTACTCCCTGACGCCCCATCAGCTCCCGCAGCTCTCCGGCGACCGCCTCCGGTGCCTCCTCCGCCATGTAGTGCCCGTACGGCACCGTCCGGTGCCGCAGATCGGTCGCCCAGGCACCCCACAGCCCGGCCGCCTCGTAGCCGAGGGCCGCGCCCCAGTCCTGCTGGAGCACGGTGACCGGCTGGGCGAGGCGGTGCCCGGCCGCGCGGTCGGCCCGGTCGTGCTCGACGTCGATCCCGGCGGAGGCCCGGTAGTCCGCGACGATGGACGGTACGGCGGCACGGCAGGCCGCGAGATAGGCGTCCCGCACCTCGGCGGGCATCGCCGTCCCGCCGTCCCCCGCCCACGCGTCCAGGAAATGCCCGAAGAACGCGTCCGCGCTCGCCTCGATCATCCGCTCGGGCAGTCCGGGCGGCTGGGCCATCAGATACAGATGGAAGCCGACGGCCGCGGCGGTCCCGTGCAGCGCCTCCCACATGTCCAGCGTCGGCAGTACGTCGAGACAGGCCAGGTGGGAGACGGCGGCCGGGTGGTCGAGCGCCGCGCGGAACGCCACCAGGGCCCCCCGGTCGTGCCCGGCCAGCGCGAAGCGGTCGTGCCCGAGGGCGCGGGCGAGGGCGACGACATCGCCCGCCATGGTCCGTTTGGAGTAGGTGTCCGGCCCGTCCTCGCGCGGCTTGTCGCTGGCGCCGTAGCCACGCAGGTCAGGACAGATGACCGTATGGTCGGCGGCCAGGTCGGCGGCCACGTGCCGCCACATCAGATGGGTCTGCGGAAAGCCGTGCAGCAGCACCACCGGGGGCCCCGACCCCCCGACGGCGACATGCAGCGCGACTCCGTCCCCGACGGGGACACGGCGCTCGGCGAAACCCGGGATCGTGGGGGTGACGGGGACGGGGGGCGTGGCGGGTGCGTTCATGATGATCTCCCTCGGGGGGGGCAGGTGCTCGGACGGCCTGCCCTGTCGCTCCCTCCACCCTCCCCGCGCCGAATGAGCAGCCGATGAGCAGCCGAAGAGGACTCGGAAAGCGGCCTGGTGCCCGTCACGCGGGTCCGCCCGGCACGGGAGCCCCCCGTCCGCCCGTACTACGGTGAAAACCGCAGCGACCTGGAAGGACGGACACCGGTGTGCACGTGACGTTCGGAGTGCTGGGCGCGACGGCCGCCTGGGACGGGACGGGCGAGCCGCTCCCGCTGAAGGGCCCGGCCCATCGGGCGGTCCTGGCCCGGCTGATCGTCGCCCGGCGCCGTGTCGTCCCGGTGTCGCGGCTGGTCGCGGACCTGTGGGAGGAGCCGCCCGAGGACGCGGTGGGCACCGTACGCACCTTCGTCGCCGGACTGCGCCGGGCCCTCGAACCGGACCGGCGGCCCCGCGCCCCGGCCCGGCTGCTGGTCACCGAGGGTCCCGGTTACGCGCTGCGGGCCGGGACGGAGGACGTGGACGCCTGGTGGTTCGAGCGGGCCGTGGACGCGGTCGCCGCACTGCCTCCCGCGCGGGTGCCCGACCGGCTGACCGAGGCGCTGGGCCGGTGGCGCGGACCGGCCTACGCCGACTTCGGCGGGGCGGCCTGGGCCCGCGCCGAACGCTCCCGGCTGACCGAGCTGCGGCTGCTGGCCGTCGAGCGCCGGGCGGAGGCACTCGTCGCGCTCGGCGCGTCGGCGCGGGCTGTCGCCGAGCTGGACGCCCATGTGGTCGAGCATCCGTGGCGGGAGGACGGCTGGCGGCTGCTCGCCCTCGCCCTGTACCGCTCGGGCCGCCAGGCCGACGCCCTGTCCGTCCTGCGCAGGGCCCGGCGCATGCTGCGCGAGGAGCTGGGCATGGACCCGGGCCCCCGGCTCCGCCGCCTGGAGCACGACGTACTCCATCAGGAGCTCCACCTCGACCCGGACCCGGACCCGGGGCCGGAGCCTGCGGGCCTGGGCCCGGACCTGAACGTGGACCCCGCCGCCGATCCAGCCGGTCCTATCGCTCCCACCGGTCCCACCGGTGCCGGTGATCCGGCCACCCGGGTGTGGACCCGCGCCACCTCCGCCTACGACCGGGCCGCCCCGGCCCTGCGGCTCCAGTCCACGGTCGGTCTGATGCGCGATCTCGCGGTCACCGGGGGCGGCGGGCTGGTGTCGTCCCGCCGGCACCGGGTGGCGGCGGTGGCCGCGGCGGAGGAACTGGGCGATCCGGAGCTGACCGCCCGGGTGATCGGGGCGTACGACGTCCCGGCGGTGTGGACCCGCTCCGACGACCCCGCCCAGGCCAAGGCCCTCGTCGACGCCGCCGAACGCACCCTGCGCGCGCTGCCCGCCGACGGACACGCGGTGGCCCGCTGCCGACTGCTGGCCACCATCGCCGTGGAATCCCGCGGCACCCTGCCGACGGGCACACCGGGCACACCGGGCACACCGGGGGCAGCGGGGACACCGGGCGCTCCGGGCGCTCCGGGCACCAGCGCCCGTCCGCTCCAGGCGGCCCGGCAGGCGGAGGAGCTGGCCAGGGAACGGGGGGACGCGGCGCTGCTGGCCTTCGCGCTGAACGGTACGTTCATGCAGTCCTTCGCGCGGGCCGGGCTGGCCGCGCGCCGGGACGCGATCGGCGCCGAACTGATCGCGCTGTCCGCCCGGCATGAGCTGGTCCGCCATGAGGTCCTCGGGCATCTCGTCCGGATGCAGGCCCGCGCCGCGCTCGCGGATCCCACGGGCGCCGCACGCCACGCGACGGCCGCGGACGCCCTGGCCGACCGGCACGGGCTGCCGCTGGTCGGGGTCTTCACCACCTGGTCCCGGGCCCTGCGCACGGCCCTGACCGAGCCCCCGGAGGCGGCCCGCGCCGCCTACCGCCGGGCCGCTGCCGTCCTGGAGGGCGCCGGGATGCCCGGCCTGGAGCACGGTCTGCTCCCGCTGGCGCTGCTGAGCGTGGACGTACGGCACGGGGTCGCGCCCACCGTGGACCCGGCGGCGGACTGGGGGCCGTACGAGCCCTGGGTGCGTCCGCTGCTGCTGGCCGAGGCGGGCCGGACTGGCGAGGCGCGGGCCGCCCTGCGGACGCTTCCGTCCCCGCCCCGCGATCTGCTGTTCGAGGCGCTGTGGGCCCTGGTGGGCCGGGCGGCGACGGCGGTGGACGAACCCGGCGCGATCGCCCGCGCCCACGCACAGCTCGCCCCGGCGGCGACCGAGCTGGCGGGCGCGGGCAGCGGGCTGCTGTCACTGGGCCCGGTGGCGGCCGAGCTGTACCACCTGGCGGCCCACCGGTGACCCGGTCCGGCCCCACCGGTGACCCGGTCCGGCCCCGCCGGGGGCCGGGGTCCGGACCACCGATGACGGGGTCCGGACACACCAAGGGCCCGGTGGTCGGTGACCACCGGGCCCTTACATGGAGATTGTGGAGATGGCGGGAATCGAACCCGCGTCCAACGGTGCGGAATCAGGGCTTCTCCGTGTGCAGTCCGCTGCGCTTTTCTCAGCCCCGGAGATCACGCGGACAAGTCTCCGACGGGCTCAGTCACTGTGAGTTTTCCCTTTTCACCCCGTGACCGGGATCAAGGTTGAGTTCCCTAGCTGATGCCAGGATCCGGGTCGGGAACAGCCCCGGGCTGACACTCCCTAAATGGAGGCTCGCTCTTGCTGCCTATCAGGCAGCGAGGGCGAAGGCCTGCTGGGAGGAATCGCGCTTGGAAGTGGCGATTATTTTTTTCGGCCTGTGGTTTACGAGATCATGGCCGCTTTCTCGACACGCTTCCCCTGCTTCGACAGCCGCTGTCGAAACCGATCATCCCCATGTGGTGTTGTCAAACAGCGCACCGGCTGTGCGGTGCTTACGCCATCGTACGGGATCAGCGCCGCGTCGTGCCAGCGTATTCCTGGCGACCGGCGACCGGCGACCGGCGAGCCGACCGGTCAGGCCCGCTGGCGGCGGCGCACCGCCGAGATCGCCCGGTCGGTCTCACGCTGGTCCTGCTTCTCCCGCAGGGTCTGCCGCTTGTCGTACTCCTTCTTGCCCCGCGCCAGCGCGATCTCGACCTTGGCCCGGCCGTCCTTGAAGTACAGGGCGAGGGGCACGATGGTGTGCCCGGTCTCGCCGGACTTCGCCTCCAGCTTGTCGATCTCCACCCGGTGCAGCAGGAGCTTGCGCTTGCGGCGGGCGCTGTGGTTGGTCCAGGTGCCCTGGCTGTACTCCGGGACGTGGACGTTGTACAGCCATGCCTCGTGGCCGTCGAGCTGGACGAACCCGTCCGTCAGTGAGGCCCGGCCCTGGCGCAGCGACTTCACCTCGGTACCGGTGAGGACCAGCCCGGCCTCGTAGGTGTCAAGGATGTGGTAGTCGTGCCGCGCCTTCTTGTTCTGCGCGATCAGCTTGCGCCCTTTTTCCTTAGCCATAGTGCCGACCATTTTCGCACTACGCGGGGGGTGTCGGGGAAGCGATTAAGCGGGAGCGTCGGCTGAGCCCCCACCCGGGCCGCCGTTCGGGCAGTGGTCCGCGTGGCTACCGTCCCAGTCCGGTGAGGACGGTCCCCGCGCGGTCCAGGGCCGCGTCGCCGTCCGCCTCCAGGTCGGGGGTGATGCCCTTGCCGTCGACCGCGCGGCCGGCCGGGGTGCGGTAGTGGCCGACGGTCAGCTCGGCGACCGAGCCGTCGGGCAGTTCGGTGGGCATCTGCACGGAGCCCTTGCCGAAGGTGCGGGAGCCGACCACCACCGCCCGGCTCCGGTCCTGGAGGGCGCCGGTGACCAGTTCGGCGGCGCTCATGGTGCCGCCGTCCACCAGCGCCACCAGCGGGCGGGCGGTGTCGCCGCCGGACTCGGCGTGCAGGGCCCGCTGCCGGCCGTCGACGTCGTACGTGGCGACCAGGCCGCCGTCCAGGAAGGCGGAGGCGGCGGTGACGGCCTCGCTGACCAGCCCGCCGGAGTTGCCGCGCAGGTCCAGGACCAGTCCGGCGTCGGACCGGGCGTCCCGTACGGCGTCGCGCACGAAGTCGCCGGTGCCCCGGGTGAAGGCGGTGACCTTGATCAGCGTCACCCCGCCGGGCAGCTCACGGACGGTCACGGGGTCGGTGGAGAGCCGGGCGCGGCGCAGGGTCTGCTGCCAGGCGCGCGGGCCGCGTTCCAGGCCGAGGCGGACGGCCGTACCGGCGTGGGCGTCCTGGGGGGCGCCGCGCAGCAGGGCGACCACCTCGGTGACCGGGAGGCCGGCGACCCGCTTGCCGTCGATGCTGACGATGCGGTCGCCCACGCGGATCCCGGCGCCGTCGGCGGGTGAGCCGGTGCTGACCTCGGTGACCTCGATCCGGCCGTCCCGCTCGCGCCGGGCGGAGAGGCCGACGCCGGTGTACGCGCCGTCGAGGGCCTCCTCGAACTCGGCGAACTCGCCCTCGGTGTAGACGGAGCCCCAGCGGTCGCCGCTGCGGCTGACGGCCCGCTCGGCGGCCTCCACGGCGGACTTTCCCTCGGCCAGGGCGTCGGCGGCGGCCTCGGTGACCTCGGTGACCTCGTCGTGGCGGGCGGCCGGGGCGGCGGCGCGGGTGGCGCCGGGCCCGCCGTGCACGTCCGGGCCGCGCCCCGCGAGGGGCAGCGAGCCGGTGGCGGCGCCCGCGACCAGCACACTGGCGAACACCAAGGTCAGGGTGGCCCCGCGGCGTGCACGGCGGGGCTGACAGAACAGGTCACGACCTGACATGGCGGTGAGTCTAGGACAACGCGAAGGGCCGTACGGCCGGTTGACCGTACGGCCCGCGGGGCGTGTGTCACACCTTCAGGTACTTGCGCAACGCGAAGAACGCGGCAAGGGCAGGCATCAGCAGGCTGGTCGCCAGGATCAGCGGCAGCTTGGTCAGGACCGCGTCCCAGCCGATGAAGTTGATCAGGTTCAGCTTCTCCGACAGGGCGAGACCGTTGTCGATGATGAAGTACCGGCCGAGCACCAGGAAGCCGCAGGCGACGAGGCCGCCGATCAGTCCGGCGACGGCCGCCTCCATGATGAACGGGGCCTGGATGTAGAAGCCGGAGGCGCCGACCAGCCGCATGATGCCGGTCTCCCGGCGGCGGCTGAACGCGGAGACGCGCACCGTGTTCACGATCAGCATCAGCGCGACGACCAGCATCAGCGCCATCACCGCGCGCGCGGCCCAGTTCATGCCGTTGAGCAGTTCGAAGAGGTTGTCGAGGATCCCCTTCTGGTCCTGCACCGACTGCACCCCGTCGCGCCCGTTGAAGGCGGTCGCGATGACCTGGTACTTCTCCGGATCCTGCAATTTGATCCGGTACGACTCCTGCATCTGGTCCGGGGTGAGCGAGCTGGCCAGCGGGGAGTCGCCGAACTGCTCCTTGTAGTGCTTGTACGCCTGGTCCTGCGTCTCGTGGGTCACCGTGTCGACCACCGACATCTTGTCGAGGTCGGTGACGATCTGCTTCTTCTGGTCCTCGGTGACCGCGCCTTTGGCGCAGTTGGGGTCGGACTCGGCGTCGCTCTTGTTGCAGAGGAAGATCGAGACGTTGACCTTGTCGTACCAGTAGCCCTTCATGGTGTTCACCTGGTCGCTCATCAGCAGCGAACCGCCGAACAGGGCCAGGGACAGGGCGACGGAGACGATGACGGCGAAGGTCATCGTCAGATTGCGGCGGAGACCGACGCCGATCTCCGACAGAACGAACTGGGCGCGCATGGCGTCTGGTTAAGCCTTTCCGGGGAGCCGTGGGTCGTCAGTGCTGGTAGCCGTAGACACCGCGGGCCTGGTCGCGGACGAGGCGACCTTTCTCCAGCTCGATGACGCGCTTGCGCATCTGGTCCACGATGTTCTGGTCGTGGGTGGCCATCACGACGGTCGTACCCGTCCGGTTGATCCGGTCGAGCAGCTTCATGATGCCGACGGAGGTCTGCGGGTCGAGGTTGCCGGTGGGCTCGTCCGCGATCAGCAGCTTGGGCCGGTTCACGAAGGCCCGCGCGATCGCCACGCGCTGCTGCTCACCGCCGGACAGCTCGCCCGGCATTCGGTCCTCCTTGCCGCCGAGGCCGACCAGTTCCAGGACCTGGGGCACGGACTTGCGGATCTCGCCGCGGGACTTGCCGATGACCTCCTGGGCGAAGGCCACGTTCTCGGCGACGGTCTTGTTCGGCAGGAGTCTGAAGTCCTGGAAGACCGTCCCGAGCTGGCGCCGCATCTGGGGCACCTTCCAGTTGGAGAGCCGGGCGAGGTCCTTGCCCAGGATGTGCACCTGGCCCTGGCTGCACCGCTCCTCGCGGAGGATCAGCCGCAGGAAGGTGGACTTTCCGGAGCCGGAGGACCCCACCAGGAACACGAACTCGCCCTTCTCCACTTCCAGGGAGACATCCCTGAGTGCGGGGCGGGTCTGCTTGGGGTAGACCTTGGAGACATTGTCGAATCGGATCACGGATGCACCACGGGTCGCCGGGGGTAGATGTGCGTGACCATACGCGACAGACGACACCCCCGCAGTCATCGGCAACGCTTGCGCGAGGGTTGTGCGTTTTTGTACGTGGAAGACCTCGGTGGACTCCGCGGGCCTCGGCGGCGGGGGCTCGGCAGCTTCGAGGCGCACCGCCCCGCGGAACCTGGCACAGTGGGAAGAGGGAACGTTCACGGGCCCGCGACCGTTGAAGCGGGTGAGAGGTGGCGGGTGCACCGTGGAGGACGACCCGGCGAGGAGGGCGAGCGCATGACGTACGACCGGCTGGTGTGCGCGAACTGCGCCGCGCCCGTGAGTGAGGGCCGCTGCCCCGTCTGCCGGGCGAGCCGCCAGCGGCTGCGGCAGGAGAACCCCTTCGCGGCCATCAATCCGATGATGCTGATCGCCCTGCTGGCGGTACTGATCGCCGCGCTGGCACTCCTGGCGCACCAGGCCGCATAAGCAGGAGATAAAGAGAAAGAGGAATGAAAAGGCCCGGAGCGCAGGCTCCGGGCCTTTTCACTGTTCTGGCCCACGGACGCGCACCGGGCGCGTCCGTGCGGTCACGGTCGGCGACGGTCAGGCCGCCGCGCCACCCCGGCCGTTCATCAGCCGCGGCAGCACGCGGAAGCCGACGCCACCGGCGATCATCGTCGCGGCGCCGATCACCAGGAAGGTGGTCTCCATGGCACCGGTCTCGGCCAGCTCGTCGCCGCCGCCCTGCGGGTTGTCCGCACCGGCCGGCGCCTGGGTGCCGGTGTCGGTGAGGGACGAGGAGCCCTCGTTCTGGGCGGAGTCGCCGGAGCCGCCGTCGGGGCCGGGGCCGTTGCCGCCGGTGCCGTTGTTGTCGTCCGGGTCCTGCGGGTCCTCAGGGTCCTCCGGGTCCTCGGTGGGCTCCGTCGGCTCGTCGGTCGGCTCGGTCGGCGGCTCCTCGGTGGGCGGCTCGGTGGTCGGCGGCTCCTCCGAGGTCGGCGGGTCCGTCGGGACCTGGGTGGGCGGCTCCTCCGTCGGCGTCGGGGTCGGGGTCGGCGTCGGAGACTCCTCGCCGCACAGCACCCCGAGCAGGCAGTCGTCGGTGTCGGCGGCGGAAGCGGCACCCGCGGCGGTCAGCGAGGCGCCGGCGGCGATCACGGCACCGGCCGCCAGGCGCGCGACACGGATCCGCGTCTTCTTCGTCATGTGGTTGCTACCCCCAGTAGCTCATCGTCAATGAGGCGGCGCGCGGGGGCCGTGATCAACAGGGGTGATGATGGTGAGACCCCCGGTTCACATGCGCCCCAGCGAAAACGCATGCCGCGCCTCACCTTTCCGACTTTTCACAGCAACGTCAAGGCCGTTGCGTACGCAATGTCCTGATACGGCGCGAATGCCGGGCAGAGTCACCTGTGAGTGTGATGTAAAACCCCGACATCGGGGGCAGATCGGCGGTGAATCGGGGGAGTTGAGAAACGGAACAACGGTCCATCACATGGGAAGACAATACAACTGCCGTCGGGTCAGTGGCAGTTGCCTTGTCGACAAAGCGGCCTGAACGGGGAGGACTTCGCGGGATCCTACTTCTCGCGCTGCTTGCGCCAGCGAATTCCGGCCTCCAGGAAGCCGTCGATCTCACCGTTGAACACGGCCTCCGGGTTACCCACCTCGAACTCCGTCCGCAGATCCTTGACCATCTGGTACGGGTGCAGGACGTAGGAACGCATCTGGTTGCCCCAGGAGTTGCCGCCGTCGCCCTTGAGGGCGTCCATCTTGGCCTGTTCCTCCTGGCGGCGGCGCTCCAGCAGCTTGGCCTGGAGGACGTTCATCGCCGTGGCCTTGTTCTGGATCTGCGAGCGCTCGTTCTGGCAGGAGACGACGATGCCGGTCGGGATGTGCGTGATGCGCACCGCCGAGTCGGTGGTGTTGACGCCCTGACCGCCGGGGCCGGAGGAGCGGTAGACGTCGATCCGCAGCTCGGACTCGTCGATGTCGACATGGTCGGACTGCTCGACCACGGGGAGCACCTCGACGCCCGCGAAGGAGGTCTGGCGGCGGCCCTGGTTGTCGAAGGGCGAGATACGCACCAGCCGGTGGGTGCCCTGCTCGACGGAGAGCGTGCCGTAGGCGTACGGCACCTGCACCGCGAAGGTGGTCGACTTGATGCCGGCCTCCTCGGCGAAGGACGTCTCGTAGATCTCCGTCTTGTAGCCGTGCTGCTCGGCCCAGCGCAGATACATGCGCTGGAGCTTCTCGGCGAAGTCGGCGGCGTCGACGCCACCGGCCTCCGCGCGGATGTTCACCAGCGCCTCACGGGAGTCGTACTCGCCGGACAGGAGGGTACGGACCTCCATCTCGTCCAGCGCCTTCTTCACCGCGGACAGCTCGGACTCGGCCTCGGCGCGGGCGTCCGGGTCGTCCTCCTCCTCGGCCATCTCGAACAGCACGGCGAGATCGTCGATCCGTCCGCGCAGCGTCTCCGCCTTCCTGACCTCGGCCTGGAGGTGGGAGAGCCGGCTGGTGATCTTCTGCGCCTCGTCCGGGTTGTCCCACAGGGACGGCGCGGCTGCCTGCTCCTCAAGCACGGCGATGTCCGCCCTCAGCTTGTCGAGGTCCAGGACGGCCTCGATCGACTCCATGGTCGAGGAGAGGGACTTGAGCTCTTCGGATACATCGACGACTGCCACGTCCCCCAGCGTAACGGCTCCGCCGGGCGGGGAGTGCCGGTGAGGGGGGCCGAGCGGAGTTCGGGGGTGCGGAGGGGACTGTCGCGGCCGTCACGCCCCGTCGTGCCCCGTCGTGCCCCGTCGTGCCCCGTCGTGGCGCAGTGGCCCGCCGCCCGGGGGCCACCCGCCGGGTGAGCAGCGGGCGGGCCGTGGCCGGGCCGGGCCCGTCGTCCGGGGGCCGTCGCCGGGGCCGGGCCCGTCGTGGCCCGTCATCCGGGGGCCGCCGCATCATGGGGCCCGCTGAGACCCCGGCCGGGCTTCATGCCCGGTTGCCCACCGTCCTGGGCGGCCGCCCCACGGGCCCCGCTGCGGCCCGGCGGGCCTCCTCCCCGGTCGGCCGACGGGCCGGGACGGGGAGGGGCCGGGTGAGCAGCGGGCGGGCCGTGGCCGGGCCCAGGCCCGTCGTGGACCGTCGTCCGGGGGCCACCCCCCGGGGCCCCGCTGCGGCCCGGCCGGGCCTCCTCCCCGGTCGGCCGACGGGCCGGTACGGGGCGGGCCGTGGCCGGGCCGGGCCCGTCATAGCCCGTCATCCGGGGCCGCCGCCCCACGAGTCCCCGCTGCGACCCCGGTCCGGCCTCGTCCCCGGTCAGCGGACAGGGCGGGGCCAGGTGAGCAGGGGCCGGGCCGTCAGGGGTTCGCCGGGGTCGAGTGCTCGGAGTCCTGAGGGGTGGCGTCGCTGTCGGAGGTGGCCAGCCAGGTGCCCACGCCGGCTGCCGTGACCAGGACCAGGGCCGCCGCGCCCAGGGCGGCCCGGCGGCGGCGGGTGGCGGCGCGGTTGCGGGCGGAGCCGGGGCGGGGGACGCCGGGAGACCTCGGGACCCGGGCCGTGCCGTGCGCGCCGCCGGCCAGTTCGTCGGGGGCCGGGACCCGCATGGAGGTGTGGGTGTCCCGGTTGGAGTCGGGCTTGGCCCCGGGCACCAGCGGCACGGCGCCCCGGCGCTCGCGGGGGGCGGGCGGCGGGGTCCGTTCGCCCGGCTCGGGCGGGTCGGGGGCCTCGTCCTGCTCGGCGTCCGGCTCGTCCACGTCCAGCGGGGGCAGCCCCGTGAGGGACGGGAGCTGCTCGCGCAGCCGGGCGGCCAGCTCCGAGGCCCGCAACCGGGACGCGGGGGCCTTGGCCAGGCACTGCACCAGAAGCTGCCACAGCTCCTCGGGGATGCCGGGCAGCGGCACCACCGTCTCCGTGACATGGCGTCGCAGCACCGCGCCCGGGTGACCGCCGCCGAACGGGGTGAACCCGGCCAGCAGCTCGTAGAGGACGGTCGCCAGCGCGTAGATGTCGACGGCGGCGCGGGGCGGCAGGCCCTCCACGATCTCGGGCGCCAGATAGTCCGGCGTACCGATGATCTTCGTGGCGCGGGTGCGGCGCGGGGTGTCGATCAGCTTGGCGACGCCGAAGTCGGTCAGCAGGGCGCGGTGCGAGCCGCCCGGGCCGAGCGGGCCCTGCATGTCCAGCAGGACGTTCTCGGGCTTGACGTCACGGTGGACGACCCCGGCCGCGTGGGCGGCGGCAAGGCCCTCCGCCACGTCGGCGACGATCGCGACGGCCGCCTCGGGGGCCAGCCGCCGCTCCCGCTCCAGCCGGGTGCGCAGATCGGTGCCGCGGACCAGGTCCATGACGAGGGCGAGGTCGTTGCCGTCGACCACGAGATCCCGTACGGAGACGATGTTCGGGTGCTCCAGGCCGAGCAGCGCGGTGCGCTCCTGCACGAAGCGGGAGACCAGCTCCTGGTCCGAGGCGAGGTCCTCGCGCAGCATCTTGACGGCGACGGGGCCCTCGGGCCCCTCGCCCAGCCACACCGTGCCGGCGCTGCCCCGTCCCAGGATCTGGTGGGCGGTGTACCGGCTGCCGATCTTCCGTGCCAAGGCTGCTCCTACAGACGCGTGTTGTCGCCAAAGCTACGCGTCCGGCGAGCCAACCTTCACCGCGGAGGCGGAAATCACCCCCTGGATATCGACAAAGCGACAGGGCAGGGGGTCAGGCGCCCGAGCCGCCGCCCAGGTCGCCGATCCAGCCGGTGACCGTGGTGAACCAGTCGCTGAGCTGGTCCCAGTAGCCCTTGCCGGTGCCGATCCAGTCCTGGAGCGGGCTCAGCTCCCAGACGAGCCAGCCCGCCACGAACAGGATGACGACCGTGAACAGACAGCCCTTGAGGCAGCCCAGGCCGGGGATCCGCATCGGGCTGGCGCTGCGCTGCCGCGGTTCACGCGGCTCCCGCGGCTGGCGCGGTTCGCGCTGCGGCCGGGTCTGCTGCGGTGGGGGCGGCGGGGCGTAGCGCTGCGGCTGGTGCTGCTGCGGCTGCTGCTGCGGCGCGGGGGCGTACTGCTGGGGCTGCTGCTGCGGATAGCCGTAGGGGGGCGGCGGGGCCTGCTGGGGCTGCTGCTGCGGCGGGCGCGGCGGCTGCTGGGGGCGGGCCACCTGCCGCTGGGGGCGGCGGCGCAGCGGGTCCTGGCTCGGGTCGAGGTACTGGACCTGCGTCTGCTCGTTGCGGTCGCGGGCGGCGCGCATCTGGTTCTGCCAGGGGTGCGGGTCGTCGGGGTTGCCCGGCTGGCCTCCCGGCTGGTGCGGAGGGACCGGCGGCAGGACGGCCGTCGGGTCGGCCCCGCCCTGGCCCGGACCGCCGGTGCTCGGCAGGACGGCGGTGGGGTCGGCGGCGCCGGACGGGCCGCCGGTGTGCGGCAGGACGCTGGTCGCGCCGTTGGGGTCGTACGCCCCGGCCCCCGCGCCCGGCGCGCCGTGCGGCAGCACCTGGGTGGGGTCGGCCGCGCCGGGAGTGCCGGGCACGGCCGCCGGGGACGGGTCCGGGAGGAGCAGCGCGGCGACGGACTCGGCGGCGCCGATCTGCGCGGAGTTGGCGTGCACGCCGATGCCGTCGGCGACGACCCGCAGTCCGCGCGCGAGGTTCTCGGCGCTGGGCCGGCCGTCCGGGTTCTTGCGCAGACAGTGCTCGATGACCGTCCACAGCGGCTGCGGGACGGTGGAGGGGCGGCGCGGTTCGGCGCTCAGATGCTGGTGGAGCACTTCGAGGGCGGAGTCGCCGGAGAACGGCGGACGCCCGGTGAGCAGCTCGTAGAGGAGAATCCCGGCGCCGTAGACATCGACGGCGGAGGTCTGCGGGCGGCCCTCGGCGGACTCGGGTGCCACGTACGACGGTGTGCCGACGAACTCATGGGTGCGGGTGAGGCCGGGCGAGTCGGCGAGGCGGGCGATGCCGAAGTCGGTCAGCATCGGGTGCATCTGACCGGCGTCCTGCTTGAGCAGCACGTTGGCCGGCTTGAGGTCGCGGTGGACCACTCCGTCGGAGTGACTCGCGGCGAGCGCGTCGGCGATCTGCGCGGTCAGCAGGGAAGCGGCGACCGGGGTCAGGGGGCCGTTCTGGCGCAGGTAGCGGTGGAGGTCGGGGCCGTCCACCAGGTCCATGACCAGGGCCAGCAGATCACCCTCCACGACCAGGTCGCGGACCCGGACGATATTGGGGTGGGTGAGCCGGAGCAGGACCGAGCGCTCCCGCAGGAAGCGCATCACCACATCCGGGTCGTTGGCCAGCTCCTCCTTGAGGACCTTGATCGCGACGGTCTCACCGGGCTGGCCGGGCACGGCCGCCTCGGCGCCCGCGGTCTCACGCTGGCGGGCTCGCCAGACGGTGCCCGTGGCGCCGCGTCCGAGCGGCTCCTCGAGCAGGTACTTGCTGCCTACCGGCCGCACGTCATGCGCTCCCTGCTGATCGCTTGCCTGGTCCGTACCCCCGCCCGGCCGCGCTGTGCGCGGGTCGCGGGTGCTCGGCCCCACTGTAGTGCCGCCGCGCGGGATGCCGGGGTGTCATCCGGCGGTGCTGGTCACCGACGGGTCGCCCGTTCCGTCGGCTCTTCCCGTCCCCTTCCCGTCCGCTTCCCTTCCGCTTCCCGTCCTCTCCCGTGCATGTTCGGTGGAAAGACGCTCGGGTCGGGTCGGTTGGTTGCCGCAAGCGGGCGTGACCGATCTCAAGTGGTCCGGGGTCGGGCACTGGTCAGGCACTTTTGCGGGCAGAGCCGACCAATCAAGATCACTTGCCCCCGGGCGGCGGGCGCGTTGTCGGTGGCAGGTGCGAGGATGCCTGTCAGTACTGGCCGACGTGCTCGGGCGGTGGGGGGAAGTCCGCGGTGGGGGACCGCGGTTCGGCCCGTTCCGTCGTGCGGGCGCCCGCGCAGAAGGGACCGCTGGCGCCATGCAGATCCGGCTGACCGTCGTAGACCCGCTCGGCCCGCCCGCCGAGGCCCGCGGTCGCGCCGCGCGCTGCGACGTGCTGGTCACGGCCCCGGCCGGGACGGCCCTCTCCGCGGTCGCCTCGGCCCTGGCATCGGCGGTCACGGGGGAGTCCGGCGGCGACCGCGTGGTCCTCTTCGCGGGCGTGGAGCGGCTGGACGCCCAGCGCTGCACCCTGGGCGAGCCCCCGCTGGTCGACGGCGCCGTGCTGGCCGTGGGCGCCCCCGCCGATCCCGAGCCGCACCCCGAGGTGGACGACGCCCCGGCCCGGCTCGACGTGATCGCCGGGCCCGACGCCGGCGGCGTCCATCTGCTGCACGGCGGGCAGGTCACGGTCGGCCGCTCCGCCGACGCCGACGTCCCGCTCGACGACCCGGACGTCTCCCGGCTGCACTGCGCGGTGACCCTCGCCGCCGACGGCCGGGTGGCCGTCGCCGACCTGGGCTCCACCAACGGCACCGCCCTCGACGGCCGCCGGGTGGGCACCCGCGCGGTCCGCTTCGCGCCGGGTTCCCTGCTCCGTATCGGCGAGTCCACCCTCCGCATCGCCCCACCCGGCGGCCTCCACACCCGTATGCCGACCGAGCCCGACGGCGAGGGCCATGTGCGGGTGGGGGACGGCGGGGACCAAGGGGCCGCGGCCTCGGGTACGGCGGGGGCGGCGGGTACGTCGGCGGCGGGGGGTGCCCGTCCGTCCGGCGCGTCGTCGGCCGCCGTGGTGCCGCCGCCCCGTCACCGGCCCGGCCCGTCCGCGGGGGCGGGGTGGGACTCCCCCGGCGCCCGGCAGCGCACACCGGAGGAACCTCCGGTGGTACCGGGGCAGGCCGGGGCGCCGTGGAGGGAGAACCGACGGGACGCACATCCCGGGGAGCAGCAGGGGGGACAGCGGGGAGGACGTACAGGGGGACATACGGGGGGACAGCCGGGAGGACATCCGGAGGGACAGCCGGGAGCGGCCCGGCCGGGGGGACTTCCAGGAGGACATCCAGGAGGGCATCCGGGAGGGCCCTCGGGAGGGCCCTCGGGAGGGTCCGCGGGTGGTCACCCCGAGGGGCATCTGTTCGGGCGTCCCGGTGAGGGCGCGACCCACGGGGCGGGCCTGGGGGCGACGCCGGGGACGGGACCGGGGACGGGACCGGGGGCTGCACCGGGGACGGGACCGGGTACGGCATCGGGGACGGGCGGAACACCCTGTTCCGGCGCGGCGGGGGACGCGAACGAGGGCGCTTCCCATGCCGGGACGGCGGGCGAGGGCATAGCCGCCCGCTCCGGCGGCGCCGGACGCAAGGGCACCCCCCTGCGGGGCACCGACGTCCCCCCTGGCCTGCGTAAACGCGGCGGGCTCTCGGCGTGGGCGCGACGGCTGGCCGGAGGGCGGGGCGAGCCGGAGCCGGGGCACAGCGAGCCTCACGACGACCTCTACGGCACGGGAGACCGGCAGTCCCGCGAGGGCCACGCTCACCAAGGGGGTCACGGGGGGCGCGTGGGCCATGAGGGCCATGAGGGTTCCGGCTCCCACCGGGGCCACGGGGGGTACGACACCCGGCTCGGGCACGAGGACCACCACGGCGGTGGCGCCGCGCCGGCCGACGGCTGGGAGGGCACTCCCCCCGTCGCCTCCGGCCCGGCACCGGAGACCTGGCCCGATCCCGCCGCGCTGCTGCTGACCGCGCTGGGGCCCGGGCCGCGTCTTTGGGAGCGCTCACCGGGCCACCCCGAGGCGCTCACGGTCCGGCTCGGCACCGCCGACCGGGCGGCACCGGACGGACGGGGGCTGCTGCCCGCCGTCCCCGTGACCGCCGACCTGCGCGAGGCGGGCGCGCTGGGCCTGGCCGGTCCCCGCCCCCGTCTGTCGGGCCTGGCCCGAACCGTGCTGGCGCAACTCGCCGCGCTGCACTCCCCCGACACCCTGGACATCGTCCTGATCAGCGCGGACCGCGCCCGCCCGGTGCACGAGCGCACCGCCGAATGGTCCTGGCTCGGCTGGCTGCCGCATGTCCGCCCGCGCCACGGCCAGGACTGCCGACTGCTGCTCGCCTACGACCGCGACCAGGCGGCGGCCCGCGTGGAAGAGCTGCTGCGCCGCCTGGACGACACGCTGACCGACCCGTCCGTCAGCCACCGCTACCGCCCCGTGACCCGGGCGACCCACCAACCCTCCTGGGCGACCCAGGACCGAGACCTCCAGAGCCGCCAAGACCTTCAGGGCCGACAGGGGCAACAGGGCCGGCAGGGGCAACAGGGCCGGCTGGACGGCGAGGACCGGGACCAGGCCCAAGACCAAGCCCACCACCAGGCCCAGCCCCAGCCCCAGGCCCAGGCCCAAACCCTGACCCAGGACCAGGACCAGGACCGTGGTCCCCACACGATCCTCGTCGTGGACGGGAACCCCGGTGGCGGTCCGAGGCTCGCGGAGGCGCTGGCCCGGCTGGCCACGGAGGGGCCGAGGGCCGGGATCCACGTCCTGTGCCTGGCCGAGACGGCGGCATCACCGACCCCGCCGCCGACGGACCCGCCGTTCCCCCCGTCCCCGGCCGTCCCCGGCATCCCCCAGTCCCCGGCGGCGGAGACCTTCGAGGCCGCCTGCGAGGCGGTGCCGCTGTTCCGGGAGTGCGGGACGGTCGCCCTGCTCAGCGGGGACGTGGCGACGGCGTTGCGGCTGCTGCGCGTGGCGTCGAGCGGGACCGGCCCCGGCCGCCGTCGCGGACCGGTGGGCCAGGGCGCGCTGGGCGCGGTGGACGCGGTCTCCCCCGCCTGGGCGGAGCGGTTCGCGCGGGCGCTGGCACCGCTGCGTCCTGAGGGCGGCGGCAGCGAGCGGCACGCACGTGTGTCGACCCCCTTGCCGCAGGTGGCGCGGCTGCTGGACGAGTTGGGGCTGGCGCGGGCCACCCCGGCGTCGCTGATGGCCCGTTGGGCGGACGCGGCGGACGACCGGCAGGCGATCGGCGGTCGGGCCTCGGCGGTGCTGGGCGCGGGACCGCGCGGCCCGGTCGGTGCCGACCTGGTGGCGGAGGGGCCGCATCTGCTGATCGAGGGGCCGTCGGGCAGTGGCCGTACGGAGTTGCTGCGGGCGGTCGTGGCGTCGCTCGCGGCGGCCGAGCGGCCCGACCGGCTGGGGATGATCCTGATAGACGGGCGGGACGGCGTCGGCACGGGCGGCGCCCAGGGCGACGGGCTGCGGGTCTGCACGGACCTGCCGCATGTCACCACCCATCTGACGGTCAACGACCCGCTCCGGATGCGGGAGTTCGCCCAGTCGCTCTCCGCCGAGCTGAAGCGGCGGGCCGAACTGGTGGGACGTACGGACTTCACGGGGTGGCACGCGGGGCGGGAGGTGCCGGGCCGGATCGTGGCGCAGCGCACGGCGGACCACGGTGACGCGTCGGCGTCCGGGGACCTTGAGGCACCGCCGAGCGCGACGCTGCGGCTGCGCCCGGCGGCGGCCCGCAGACGGAACGAACCGGCGCCGCCGCTGCCGCGTCTGGTGGTGGTCGTGGACGATCTGGACGCGCTGGTGTCCCCTCCGCTGGGTTCGCCGGGCCGCCCCGCCGCCGGTTCCGTGGTCCGGGCGCTGGAGGCGGTGGCCCGCGAGGGCGAGCGGCTGGGCGTCCACCTGGTGTGCGCCGCGCATCCGGGCGGCCGTACGGCGGAGACGGAACCGGTGCGTCGCGCGGCGCTGCGGATCACGCTGGAGACGCCGGTGCCCGGTCCGGAGGAACCCGCGCCGGGCCGGGGCCGGTTGACGACCCCGGACGGCCGGACGACCCCGTTCCAGTCCGGTCGGGTCACCGGCCGTATCCCCCGGACGGCGACCCTGCGTCCGACGGTGGTCCCGGTGGAGTGGGAGCGGGCGGGCGATCCGCCGACCCGCCGACCGGTGCGAGAGCTGGGCAACGGCCCGACGGACCTGGCGCTGCTGGCCAGCGCGCTGGAGAGAGCGGCACGGCAGATCTCGGCGCCGGAGGTTCCCTCACTCTTGTGAGGGAACGCGCATGAGCCCACGATCACGACGCGGTCACGATCGCGCCCTTGACACGGTACGCGCCCTTGCCTACCCCCACCCCCCGGCGTAAACCAAACGGCACGGAGCAGCGCTCGATCGTTCGACGACTTACGAAGAACGGGGCCGTGATGCACAGCAAGAGCGATTCCATCCGCATCCGCACGACCACCACGGTGACCGCCCTCTTATCAGCGCTCGCGCTCACTCTGAGCGCCTGCGGCGGCGGTGACGACGACAACGGCGACAACGGCAACACCGACGGCGGGGAGAGCGCGGGCGGCAACGAGACCGCCCCCACCCTCACCCTCCCGAAGCTGGACGGCGAGAGCCTGGAGGTCGCGGCCGTCTGGACCGGCACCGAGCAGGCCAACTTCAAGAAGGTGCTGAAGGAGTTCGAGAAGCGCACCGGCGCCACCGTCACCTTCGTACCGGCGCAGGACCCGATCATCAACTTCCTCGGCTCCAAGATCGCCGGCGGTGCCCCGCCGGATGTCGCGCTGCTGCCGCAGGTCGGGGCCATCCGGCAGGCTGTGGACAGAGGCTGGGCCAAGCCGCTGGGCGCGGAGGCCGAGGAGCAGCTCACCAAGAACTACTCCAAGGGCTGGCAGGAGCTGGGCGAGGTCGACGGCAAGCAGTACGGCGCCTACTACAAGGCGGCCAACAAATCGCTGATCTGGTACAACAACCAGGTCTTCGAGAACGCGGGCGCGAACGAGCCCAAGACATGGGAGGAACTCCTCACCGCCGCGCAGACGGTGTACGACTCCGGGGTCACCCCGTTCTCGGTCGGCGGCGCCGACGGCTGGACCCTCACCGACTGGTTCGAGAACGTCTACCTCTCCCAGGCGGGCCCGGAGAAGTACGACCAGCTCGCGGGGCACGAGATCCCCTGGACCGACGCGTCGGTGAAGGACGCCCTGACCACCCTCGCGGAGATCTGGGGCAAGAAGGACTATCTCGCGGGCGGCGCCGACGGCGCGCTCCAGACCGAGTTCCCGGCGTCCGTGACCCAGACCTTCACCGGCGGCGACCAGCCGAAGGCCGGCATGGTCTTCGAGGGCGACTTCGTGCAGGTCAACATCGGTGAGACGAAAGCGGAGGTGGGGACGGACGCCAAGGTGTTCCCGTTCCCGGCGGTCGGCGACACCGCGCCCGTGGTCTCCGGCGGCGACGCGGCCGTGATCCTGGAGGACTCGGAGGCGGCGCAGGCGCTGGTTACCTTCCTGGCCTCGCCGGACGCGGCGACCGTCCAGGCGGGCCTGGGCGGCTTCCTCTCCCCGAACAAGAACGTGGCCGCCTCGGCGTACCCGAACGACGTGCAGCGCGAGATGGCCGAGGCGCTGCTCTCGGCCGGTGACGACTTCCGCTTCGACATGTCCGACCAGGCGCCGCAGGCATTCGGCGGGACGCCCGGCAAGGGCGAGTGGAAGATCCTCCAGGACTTTCTGAAGGACCCGTCCGATGTCGCGGGGACACAGGAGGCGCTGGAGACGGAAGCCGCCAAGGCGTACGGGAACTGACCGGCGATGAAGTCGGACACAGCGGCGGGGGGCGGGCGGCCCCCGGCCGGGGACGCTCCGCGCCATGCCGCCCCCCGTGGTCGCAAGAGGGTCACCGGGACGCGCAGGACGGTGGCGGCGCTGTTCCTGCTGCCCGCCGTGCTGCTGCTCGGGGCGCTCGTGGTCTACCCGATCGGGTACTCGGTCTTCCGCAGTTTCTACGACCGGTCCGGCGACGGATTCGCCGGATTCGACAACTACCAGGCCCTGTTCTCGGACGCCGGCATCCGCACCGCGCTGAAGAACAACATCGTCTGGGTGGTGTTCGCGCCGACCCTGGCGACCGCGCTCGGACTGGTCTTCGCGGTGCTCACCGAACGGGTGCGCTGGGGCACGGCGTTCAAGCTGGTCGTCTTCATGCCGATGGTGATCTCGATGCTCGCGGCGGGGATCATCTTCCGGCTGGTGTACGACCAGGACCCGGACAAGGGCGTCGCGAACGCGGTCTGGGTCGGGGTGCACGACACCTTCGCCGAGGCGTCCGCGTTCCCGAAGGCGCATCCGGGCCGTGAGTCGCCGCTGGCCGCCGACCCGGCGTCGAAGGGGTCGTTCCTCACCCGTGAGCCGGTCAGCGCGGGCGAGCCGGTCGCCCTGCCGCTGGTCGGGGTCGCCCCGGATCTGATGCCGGACGACGCCGCCACCGCCGTACGGGCCGAGGCCGAGCCGGGCAAGGTCACCGGTACGGTCTGGCAGGACTTCACCCGGGGCGAGGGGGTGGGCACGCTCAAGGAGCCGGACCCGGCGGAGTTCGGCTACGCGGGCATGCGCATCGAGGCGGTCAAGGACGGAAGGGTCGTGGCGTCCACCGAGGCGCGCGGCGACGGCACCTTCACCCTCTCCGAAGCTGCCGACGGGGCGCGGTTGCGGCTGCCCGCCGAGAACTTCAAGGAGCCGTACAACGGGCTGGACTGGCTCGGCCCGGCGCTGGTCACCCCGTCGATCATCGGCTCGTACATCTGGATGTGGGCCGGTTTCGCGATGGTGCTGATCGCGGCGGGCCTCGCGAGTGTGCCGCGGGAGCTGATGGAGGCGGCTCGGGTCGACGGGGCCAACGAGTGGCAGGTGTTCCGGCGGGTCACGGTGCCGCTGCTGGCGCCGGTCCTCGCGGTCGTCACCGTCACCCTGATGATCAATGTGCTCAAGGTGTTCGACCTGGTCTACATCATCGCGCCGGGCTCCTCGCAGGACGACGCGAACGTGCTCGCCCTGGAGCTGTACCGCAAGGGCTTCTCCGAGGACCAGCCGGGCGTCGCGAGCGCGATCGCCGTGTTCCTGCTGCTGCTGGTGATCCCGGTGATGTGGTTCAACATCCGGCGGCTGAGGCGGGAGGGCAGGCGATGACCGCGCAGACGGAGCCGGCGGGGACGGCGGGGGCCCCGCAACCACCACCGGCGGCGACGGGGGCGGTGCCGCCCCGTGCCTCGCTCGCCTCGCGGATCGTCGGCCGGCTGAGCGGCGGCGCGGTCCGGGTCCTGCTGATCGTGGTCGGCCTGTTCTGGCTGGTGCCGACCATCGGGCTGCTGCTGTCCTCGCTGCGCTCGCCGCAGGACATGGCGGACAGCGGCTGGTGGCAGGTGCTCACCGAGCCGTCCCGGCTCACCTTCGAGTCGTACGAGACGCTCCTGGAGAACGACGACATCACCGGCGGGCTGCTGAACACCGCCTACATCACCGTCCCGGCGACCGTGCTGGTGGTGGTGATCGGCTCGCTCGCGGGGTACGCGTTCGCGTGGATGGAGTTCCCCGGGCGGGACTGGTGGTTCCTGGGCGTGGTGGGGCTGCTGGTGGTGCCGGTGCAGGTGGCGCTGATCCCGATCGCCGAACTCTTCGGCACCATCGGCCTGTTCGGCTCGATCTTCGGGGTGATCCTCTTCCATGTCGGCTTCGGGCTGCCCTTCGCGGTGTTCCTGCTGCGGAACTTCTTCGCGGAGATCCCGAGAGAGCTGCTGGAGGCGGCCCGGCTCGACGGCGCCGGGGAGCTACGGCTCTTCGCCACGGTCGTGCTGCCGCTCGGCGGGCCGGCCATCGCCAGCCTGGGCATCTTCCAGTTCCTGTGGGTGTGGAACGACATGCTGGTCGCGCTGGTCTTCGCCGACGCCGACAACCAGCCGATCACCGTCGCCCTCCAGACCCAGGTCCGCCAGTTCGGCAACAACATCGACGTGCTGGCGCCGGGCGCGTTCATCTCGATGGTGATCCCGCTGGTCGTGTTCTTCGCGTTCCAGCGGCAGTTCGTGTCGGGGGTGATGGCCGGAGCGGTCAAGTGACCTGTGGGACAGATGGGTTGGGGCGGTTTCGCAAGCGGGCTCGCCCCTTCCCCCGATCGCCGTACACCGCGTAACCCCGGCCCTCCGCAGGCCGTTGCCGGGCAGAACGCCCGCGACGACCCATGGATGTCCCTTGCCCAGGTTCAGTGTCATCGTCCCCGCGCACCAGGTCCAGGCGTATCTGCACGCGTGCCTGGACTCGGTGCTCTCCCAGTCGTACGACGATCTGGAGCTGATCGTGGTCGTGGTCCCGGGCGGCTCGCCGGGGGTGGGAGGGCAGTCGGGCGCGTGGCGGGAGCGTGACGCGTTCGCGGATCCGGATGTCTGCGGGGAGATCGCCGACGGGTTCGCCGCCCGTGACCGGCGGGTGCGGATCGTACGGCTGGAGCCGGGAGAGGGAGCGGGGAAGGGCGGGGATGCCGGCGGGGGCGAGGGGCCGGGGGAGGCCGGTCCCGGGGCCGGTCCCGGCTGTGCCGTGGGGCGGGCCCGTGCCGCCGGTCTGGCACGGGCCACCGGTGACCGGCTGCTCTTCCTCGACGGGGCCGACACCCTCGCCCCGCACGCCCTGCGGACGATCGCCGACCGGCTGAAGGAGACGGACGAGCCGGATGTACTGGTCTACGGCCACAGCCACAGTCACAGCCACGACCACGACCACGGCCCGGACCCCGTCTGGACGGGGCGGGAGCACCGGGCTGCTGCCTTCCACCGGCTCACCGCCCCGCCGGAACCGGGCCCCCTCCGGCCCACCGCCCCGCAGGATCCGACCCAGCATCCGGCCCCCTTCCAGCCCACCGCCACGCAGCATCCGGCCCCCCTCCGGCCCACCACCCCGCAGGATCCGACCCAGCACCCGGCCCCCTTCCAGCCCACCGCCACGCAGCATCCGGCCCCCCTCCGGCCCACCACCCCGCAGGGCCCCGCACCCTTCCGGTTCGCCGACCGTCCGGATCTGGTCGGTTCGCCGGTCGTCGTGACCGGGACCGGGGCGTATCGCCGGGAGTTCCTCACCGGGGCGGGCCTCGACCCCCGCCCCGGCCCGGCCTGGACCTACGGCACTCTCCTCGCCGCCGAGTCCGTCGCCACCCTGGACCAGGTCTGCGTCCGCCCCCAGCGCCCCGCGCCCGCGGCCGAGCCCACCGCGCTCTTCGAGCAGTACGACCGCCTCTTCGCGTTCCTCGCTGAGCGCCCCGAACTGGCCGACTGGCACCCCGTGCTGTACCGCCGCATGCTCGACCACCTCGCCACGGCATCGGCGGGCCTCCCCCGCCGCGCGCACGCCGCGTTCCTGCGCGACGCCCGCGACCTCTGCCGCCGTCTGCGCCGCGAGGACTCGGGCCGCTCCCCCCGGCACGCCCTGCTCCGCCTGGGCGCCCACCGCACCCTGCGCGCCCTGCGGCTGATCGCACGCGCCCGGCGCGGTACGGCGTCACTCGCCGCCCGTCTCGCACACGCCCTGCACCGCGGCGCGCTGCGGCTGCACCACCGCGTCCAGCGGCTGCTCCCGGTCTGGGACGACCTGGCGGTCTTCACGGCGGAATCCGGGTACGGGGGCGACCCGGCCGCGCTGGAGGCCGCGTTCCGCACCCACGCCCCCGGGGTGCGCACGGCCTGGATCGCCCGCCCCGAGCACCATCACACCGTCCCGCCGGGCCCGCACCGCGTCACCCCGGGCACGGCCGCCCATCTGACGGCGCTGGCCCGCGCCAAGTACCTCGTCAGCGACAGCGACCCGGACCCCCGTACGGCCAAGCGGCCGGGGCAGGTCGTCGTCCGTACCCACCAGGGCACCCCGTTCGGGCACATCGGCCTGGATCTGCTGGAACGCCCGGCCGCCCGCCCGCACGACCTGGGCGCGCTGCTGCGGGCGGTCGACCGCTGGGACCACGTCGTCTCCGCCAACCGCCACTCCACCCTCACCTTCGAGCGGGTCTTCCCGGGCACCTACCACACGCTGGAGTACGGCCGTCCCCGCAACGACGTCTTCCAGCAGGCCACCTCGGCGGACGTCACCCGGCTGCGCGAGACCCTCGGCATCCCGCACGGCGCGGTGGCGCTCCTGTACGCGCCCGCGCACCGCGACTACCGCCGCACCCAGCACCCCCGGCTCGACCTGGAACGGCTCCTGCGCCGCCTCGGCCCCCGCCATGTCGTCCTGACCCGCGCCGCGTACGACGCCCCGCTCCCGGCCCGTGCCCTCGACGTCTCCGGCCACCCCGATGTCCACACCCTGTGTCTGGCCTCGGACGCCCTGATCACCGACTACGCCCCGCTGATGTTCGACTACGCGGGACTTGACCGGCCGATCGTGCTCCACACCGACGACTGGGCGGCGTACGACGCCTCCCGCGGCACCTATGTCGACCTGCGGACCTTCGCGCCGGGCGCGGTCGCGCGGGACGAGGACGAGCTGATCGACATCTTCGCCTCCGGCCACTGGTGCGGCTCCCGCTCGGCCGAACTGCGCGCCGCGTTCCGCCGGAGGTTCTGCCCGTACGACGACGGACACGCCGCCGAACGGGTCGTACGCCATGTGGTCCTGGGCCAGCGGCCCGGGGCGGCGCGGTGGCCCTCGGTGGTACCGCTGGAGGAACGGCGTCCGGTGCCGTCGGCGGTGGCGTCCGCGTCCGGTCGGCACCCGGCCGCGTCTGTCCCGTCCGTGCCGTCCGTCCCGTCCGTGCCCCGGCCCTCCCCGGGCCCGCGCACCCCGGCTCCGGCGGCCTCCACCGCCCCTTCGGCGCTTCTGGAGTCCTGACGGGCACGGTGCGGCCCACGCCGAGCCGGCCGCCGGACGGGCTCGCTCGATGGGGTGACACCCGGTCAAGGTGTTGACCCGCCGGGAAGATACGGCCAGTGCCCCAGCCCCTGTCACCGCCCCGAACGACACCGACGTCATCGATGACACCGACGCGATCGATGACGCGGACCCGGCCGATCACGTGGGCCCGGCCGATCACGCGGACCCGGCCGATCACATGGGTCCGGCCGATCACATGGAGGACGCGGGCCCCGTCGTGCGGGTCGGCTGCCCGGTGAACGCGCCGGTCCTCGCCGGCCGTTCCGTGCGCGGTGCGACCGCCCTGCGCGGTGGAGGGGTCCGGCGTCCGACGCCGTACCAGGTCTTCGGCTTCCTGTTCTGGCTGGTGGTGTCGCTGGCGTACTGGCGGGTGCCGCTGTGCTGCGACGCCGGGCTGGACGCGGCGGTCGTGGAGCGCCTCACGGCGGATCTGGTCGATCCGCGCCACCCCGTGGCCGATCTGCCGGGCGCGGGCAGCCCGCTCTACTCCCCGTACGCGTTCGCGCAGGCGGTGGCGGCCCGGCTGACCGGACTGGGCGGCTGGGAGGTCGTACGGCTCTCGGGGCCGGTCAACCTGCTGGTGCTGCTGACCGGGCTCGGCCGTTTCGTCCGCATGCTCGGTCCCCGCCCGTGGGCGCCGGTCCTGGCGCTGGCCGCGCTGACCCTGCTGTGGGGCACCCGGCCGCTGCCCGGCACCGGCTCCCTGGGCCTGCTGCCACTGACGAGCGGCCTCGGCGCTCCGACGGTCTGCGCCCTCGGGCTGACGCTGTGGGCCTGGGCGCTGACGGGCACGCGGGCCCGGGACGCCGGACCGGACGGGCGGCCCGGGCAGGTGCGGTTCGTCGGCCCGAGCGGACTGCCGAGCCCGGTGGGTCATGTGCTGCTGGGCGCGCTGTACGGGGTGGTCCTGCTGGTCGACCCGGTGGTGGCCGTGGGCGCGGCGGCCGGGGCGGCGGCACTGATCGCAAGCAGACGGGGGCGGGGACGAGGGCGGGGACGGGAGCGCGGGCAGGGACGGCGGCGCGGGTCGGGGCGGGGGACGGTGGAGCGGCGGGCGGGCTCGGTCCGGGGCCGGGTGCGGGCGGCCGTGGCGGGACGCTGGGGGCTGACGGCGCTCACGGCGGGGGCGGTGGCATGGAGTTGGCCGTACTACGTCCCGTTCGGCGCGCTCGGCGAGGGCGGAGTCCCGGCCGTGCCCCTCGGGGCGTGCTGGCTGGCGCTGTCGGCAGGGCTTCCCGCGCTGTGGCTGCGGGTGCGGCGGGACGGGTGGCGGGATCCGCTGGTGCTGATGGCGGGGGCGGTGGGAGCGGTGCTGGTGGCCGTGATGGCGGTGGTGGCGGTGATGGCGTACGGCTGGTCGGTCGGTGGGCAAGTGGGCCGGGGGCCGGCGGTCGGCGGGTTGGTCGCCCTGGCCCTGGCCCCGTTGCAGTGCGCGGCGGCGGTGGAGTTGGCGGCGCCGCGCCCCTGGTCGGCCGGGCGGCGGCTGCTGGGGGCGGTGGCGGCGGCCGGGGTGGGCGCGGGGCTGCTGGGGGCGCAGGCCGGGGCGGTGGTGCCGCGGGCGTGGGACCCGGTGGGCTTCCCGCAGCCGCCGGGCGGGCCGTCGTACGCCTGGGCCGCTCAGCATGTGGGGCGGGGTGAGGTGGTGCTCGCCGAGGGGCGGGACACCGTGCACGGGCTGGCGGGGCACGGGCTGGACGTCGTCGCGCCCGCCGTGGCCGACCCGGCGGTGGACGAGGGGGAGCGGCGGCGCCGGCTGGCGGATGTCCGGGCCTACCTCTCCCCCGGCTCGACCGGCGCCGAGCGCGCCGCCGTCGTGCGCCGGTACGAGGTGCGCTGGGTGCTGCTGACGCGCCAGCGGGAGGTGCCGCAGGGGGCGGTGGTGGTGACGTGGAGCGAGCGGACGGGCGAGGTGCTGGCGCGGGTCGGCCGACCTGGGCCGGCGCACCCGCGCGCCCGTCCGGCGGCTACTCGATGACGAGTTCGACCGGGATGTTGCCGCGGGTGGCGTTGGAGTAGGGGCAGACCTGGTGGGCGGTCTCGACGAGCTTGCGGCCGGTCTCCGCGTCGACCGAGTCGGGGAGTTCGACGCGCAGGGTCACGGCGAGCGCGAAGCCCTCGCCCTCCTTGCCGATGCCGACCTCGGCGGTGACGGCGGCGTCGGTGACGTCGACCTTGGCCCGGCGGCCGACCACACCGAGGGCGCTGCCGAAACAGGCGGCGTACCCGGCGGCGAAGAGCTGCTCGGGGTTGGTGCCCGCGCCGCTGCCGCCCAGTTCGACGGGCGGGGCGAGTTCGAGGTCGATCGTGCCGTCGGAGCTGACGGCACGGCCCTCGCGGCCGTGGGTGGCGGTGGCGACGGCGGTGTAGAGCGCGTCCATGGTGAGCCCATCCCTTCGAAGTGCTGAAGCGGTCGAACAAGAAGAATTGAAGCACACAATTAAATTGTGCACAACTGAATTGAGGGCACGGAGGTACTCTGGGGGCATGACGCCGACCGCAGCCCCCCGCACGGACCCGGCGGAGCAGGACTGGCTCCGCCTCGACCACCAGATCTGCTTCTCGCTGCACGCCGCCTCACGCGCGTTCAACGGCCTGTACCGGGTGATCCTCAAGGATCTCGGCCTGACCTACCCCCAGTACCTGGTCATGCTGGTCCTCTGGGAGCGCGGCGATCTGCCCGTGAAGCAACTCGGCGAGCATCTGCGCCTCGACTCCGGCACGCTCTCCCCGCTGCTCAAGCGGCTGGAGACGGCGGGCCTGGTGTCCCGCAGGCGCAGCACGCGCGACGAGCGGTCGGTGGAGGTGGGCCTGACGGAGCAGGGCCGGGCCCTGCGCGAGCGGGCGCTGGAGGTGCCGCGCCGGATCGCCGCCGCGACGGACTGCGACCTCGCGGAGATCGAGGAACTGCGGACCCGGGTGGTGCACCTGACGGAACGGCTGGACGCGGCGGCGGCCCACCTGGAGAACGACTGACCGCGGGGGATCCAGCCGCACAGGGACGCTGATCCACGACCTCGGCGTGGCCCGACGGACCACTCCCCGCCACGTCCTGGGTACGCGCGGGTCGACCGGGTGCTTCACTGTGGGCCGAGCACACAGGAACGAGGGGAACGACGGCACATGACCTGGCTGATCACCGGCGGCGCCGGATACATCGGGGCGCACGTGGTCCGCGCGCTGACCGAGGCGGGCGAACGGGCCGTGGTGTACGACGACCTGTCCACCGGGATCGCCGACCGGGTGCCGCGGGACGTGCCGCTGGAGGTGGGCACGGTGCTGGACGGGGTGCGGCTGAGCAAGGTGCTCGCCGGGCACGGGATCACCGGGGTCGTGCATCTGGCGGGGAAGAAGCAGGTCGGCGAGTCCGTGGACATGCCGCTGCACTACTACCGGGAGAACGTCGAGGGCCTGCGCGTCCTGCTGGAGGCGGTCACGGCGGCCGGGGTGACGTCGTTCGTGTTCTCGTCGTCCGCGTCGGTCTACGGGATGCCGTCCACCGGCACCGACCTGGTGACGGAGGAGACACCCTGCGCCCCGCTGTCGCCGTACGGCGAGACCAAGCTGGCGGGCGAGTGGCTGGTGCGCGCCACGGGCCGGGCGACGGGCCTGTCGACGGCGTCGCTGCGCTACTTCAACGTGGCCGGCGCGGCAAGTCCCGACCTGGCGGACACGGGCGTCTTCAATCTCGTCCCGATGGTCTTCGAGAAGCTCACACAGGGCGCGCCGCCGCGCATCTTCGGCGACGACTACCCGACCCCCGACGGCACCTGCGTCCGGGACTACATCCATGCGGCCGATCTGGCGGAGGCCCATGTGGCGGCGGCCCGCGCGCTGACGACCGCCCCCGGCCGCGCCCTGACCCTCAACATCGGCCGCGGCGAGGGGGTCTCGGTCCGGGAGATGATCGACCGGATCACCGCCGTCACCGGCCACCGCGTCACCCCCACCGTCACACCCCGCCGCCCCGGCGACCCCGCCCGGGTCGTCGCCGCCGCGGACCGCGCCGCCGAGGAACTGCACTGGAAGGCCAGGCACGACGTCCAGTCCATGATCACCTCAGCCTGGGAGGGCTGGCTGAGACACCACCCGGCAACGCCCCACCCCTGACACAGCACAGCACAGCACAGCACCAACAGGCCAGCTCCCCCCAGCAACCCAGCCAACAGCCCCACAACCCCCCAAAGGGGCGCGGGGAACTGCGCGACCAGCCACAACAAGCCCGCACCCGCCCCTTCACAGCCCCACCCCAAACCCCCAACCCCCAACCCCTCACACCTCACACCTCACAACGCCCTCAACCCCGCCGCCGTGGCCCGACTCAGCGCCCCCAAATACCCCTTCGGCAACTTCGCGCTACGAATCACCACGGCCCGCCAGTACAACGGCCCCGAGATCAGATCGAGCGCCAGCTCAAGCCGCTCACCGGAAACCCCGCTCCGCACCTCACCCCGCGCCTCCGCCGACTCGATGATCGCGCGGGCCACCCCTTCCTGCCCCTCCCGCACCGCCTTCTGCATGGCCTCCGCGATCTCCGGATTACGCGCGGCCTCGGCCTGAAGGTCGGGGATGATCTGCGAGGCGACAGGATGCCGCAACGCCCTGGACGTCACCTCGTACAGCAGCCGCAGATCCCCCTCCAGCGACCCGGTGTCCGGCGCGGGCAGCCCCTGGACCGCGATCGCCGACACCACGTCCAGCACCAGATGCAGCTTGGACCGCCACCGCCGGTACACCGCCGTCTTGCCGACCCCCGCCCGCCGGGCGATCCCCTCGATCGACATCCGGGCGTAGCCGACGCTCGCCAGTTCCTCGAAGACGGCCCCCCGGATCGCCTCCGTCACGTCCTCACGCAGCACGGCCGCACCCGCCGGGGCCCGGCGGCGCGGCGGCTTCTGTGGCCCGTCGGCGTTGGTGGTCATGCGCCCCAGCATAGGCCGTCACGACGATACGGTTGCGTTCCGACGCCGCTTGGCCCTACGCTCACGTTACGACGATACGGTCCCGTCCCGACGCAAGAGAACACGCCGAGGCGCGACACGGCACGACAAGGCATGACGAGACGCGACAAGACCCTCCGACGAGATGCGACGGGGACCACGGGACCACGCAAAGACGAGTGACGGGACGCGCAAGGAGACCGCAGCCCCCTCACAGCCACCAAGCCGCCGAGTCGCCGAGTCGCCGAATCCCGAGCCCCCCTCGCCCCCTCCTCGCCCTCATCGCCTTCCCCCCCCAGCCCCCAGCCCCCGCCCCACGCCCCCGAGCCCCGAGCGAAAGCAGCGGATGTGAGTCAGGCCCTCCACACACCGCCCGCGACCACCCGAGCGGACACGGCCACCGCGCCACCTCCCACCCAGCGCGACCTCGCGGCGCTGGCCGCCCGACACGGCCTCACGGTCAGCGGCGCCCGCCCCACGCTCCCCCAGTACCTCCGCAGACTGTGGGACCGCCGCCACTTCATCGGGGCCTTCTCCACCGCCAAGCTGACCGCCCAGTACAGCCAGGCGAGGCTGGGCCAGGTCTGGCAGGTCATGACCCCGCTGCTCAACGCGGCGGTGTACTACTTCGTATTCGGCATCCTGCTCCAGACCAAGCGCGGAGTCCCGGACTACGTCCCCTTCCTCGTCACCGGCGTGTTCATCTGGACGTTCACCCAGAGTTCGATCCTCGCCGGCACCCGCGCCATCTCCGGCAACCTCGGCCTCGTCCGCGCCCTGCACTTCCCGCGCGCCTCACTGCCGATCTCGTTCTGCCTCCAGCAACTCCAGCAACTGCTCTTCTCCATGGCGGCGCTGCTCGTGATCCTGCTGGCCTTCGGCGTGCCGCCCGCCCTGTCCTGGGTGCTGGCGATCCCGGCCCTGGTGCTTCAGTTCACCTTCAACGCCGGTGTCTCCATGATCATGGCGCGGGTCGGCGCGAAGACCCCCGACATCGCCCAACTCATGCCGTTCGTGCTGCGCACCTGGATGTACGTCTCCGGCGTGATGTGGAGCATCGACCACCTCATCGCGCGGCACGACAGCCTGCCGTCCTGGATCGGCACCGTCCTCCAGGCCAACCCGGCCGCCCTCTACATCGACCTGATGCGCTTCGCCCTGATCGACAGCTTCCACGCGAGCCAGTTGCCCCCGCACGTATGGGCCCTGGCGACCGGCTGGGCCCTGCTCGCCGGAGTCGGCGGCTTCATCTACTTCTGGAAGGCTGAGGAGACCTACGGCCGTGGCTGACCCCACCCCCACCCCGGACCCCGTCCCCCACGACACCCCCACCCCCACCGTCATCGCCGACGGCGTCGACATCGTCTACCGCGTCAACGGCACCGGCTCCGGCCGCGGCACCGCCACCGCCGCGCTCAACCGCATCCTGCGCCGCAAGAAGACCGAGAAGGCGTCCGGCACCCGGACCGTGCACGCCGTGCGCAACGTCTCCTTCGTCGCGTACAAGGGCGAGGCCATCGGCCTGATCGGCACCAACGGCTCGGGCAAGTCCACCCTGCTCAAGGCAGTCGCGGGGCTCCTCCCCACGGAGAACGGCAGGATCTACACCAACGGCCAGCCCTCGCTGCTGGGCGTGAACGCCGCGATGATGAACGACCTCACCGGCGAGCGCAACGTCCACCTCGGCGGCCTCGCCATGGGCATGTCCCGCGAGCAGATCCGGGACCGCTACCAGGAGATCGTGGACTTCTCCGGCATCAACGAGAAGGGCGACTTCATCACCCTCCCGATGCGCACCTATTCCTCCGGTATGGCGGCCCGGCTCCGCTTCTCCATCGCCGCCGCCAAGGACCACGACGTCCTGATGATCGACGAGGCCCTCGCCACCGGCGACCGCTCCTTCCAGAAGCGCTCCGAGGCCCGCATCCGCGAACTGCGCCGGCACGCGGGCACCGTGTTCCTCGTCAGCCACAACAACAAGTCCATCCGCGACACCTGCGACCGTGTCCTGTGGCTGGAACGCGGCGAACTGCTCATGGACGGCCCGACGGCCGACGTGATGAAGGAGTACGAGGCGTTCACCGGCGACCCCTCGCCGAAACCCCGGTCGCGGACCAAGGCGAAGCCCAGGCCGAAGCCGACGCAGGAGCCGAAGCCGACGGAGGACCCGAAAGCGACCGAGGACCCCAAGGTCCCCCAGCCCTCCTGACGCCCCCGCCCCACGCAAGACGAAGGCGCCCCGAGCCACAAAGCCCGGGGCGCCCTGACCGTCGTACCACCACGACCGCCACGACCGCCCTGACCGTCGTACCACCACGACCGCCACGACCGCCCTGACCGTCGTACCACCACGACCGCCACGACCGCCGTACCAACACGACCCGCCCTGACCGCCGTACGCCTACGACCGCCCTGACCGCCGTACGCCTACGACCGCCCCGACCGTCGTCCGCCTACGAATGCGTCCGCAGCAGCGTCCTCATCGTCCGCATGGCCACCGAAAGATTGGCCAGATCGAACGTGTCGGAACTCTGGATCTCCTCCAGCGTCGCCCGCGCCCGCGCGAGGATCGCCCCGTTCTTCTCCTCCCAGAGGGCGAAACGCTGTTCGGGTGTCGAGGAGCCGTTGCCCACCGCGAGGACGTCCGCGGCGACGGCCGCGTGGGCGGCGTACAGGTCCTCCCGGATCGCGGCACGGGCCATGGACTGCCAGCGGTCCGCGCGGGGCAGCTCACTGATCCGGTCCATGAGCCGGGTGATCCGCAGCCGGTCGGCGAGGTCGTAGTACACCTCGGCGACGTCCAGCGGCTCCTTGCCCGTGCGGTCGGCCACCGACACGATGTCCAGCGCCGGGAAGGCGGAGGAGAATCCGGCCACCCGGGTGGCGAGTTCGTCCGTGACCCCGGCGGAGGTCAGCTCGTCGTGGATCTGCTGCCACCACTCCAGGTCCGCGCCGCGCAGCAGCTTCGGCAACTGCTGCCACACCTGCTCGACGCGCTCGCCGAAGAACTCGACGGTCTCGGACAGCTCCAGCGGCTGCGGCCGGTTGTTGAGCAGCCAGCGCGTGCCGCGCTCGACCAGCCGGCGCGAGTGCAGCCGGATCCTGGTCTGAAGGCCGGCGTCGACCTTGTTGTCCAGTTCCTCCACGCCGTCCCACACCGGGGCGGAACGGAAGATCGCGCGCGCGGCGGTCTGCGCCCGCACGACCTCTTCCAGCGAGGCCCCGGTCTCCTCGCGCATCCGGTGCAGATACGTCGTACCACCGGTGTTGACCGTGTCGTTGACCAGCACCGTCGTGGTGATCTCGCGGCGCAGCGGGTGGCTGTCGATGTGCTCGGGGAACTTCTCGCGCAGAGCGCTCGGGAAGTACGCGTAGAGCAGTCCGCGCAGATACGGGTCGTCGGGCAGCGAGGTGTGCATCAGCTCATCGGCGACCGTGATCTTCGTGTACGCCAGCAGCACGGCCGTCTCCGGGCTGCTCAGGCCCTGTCCGGAGCCGAGCCGCTCGCGGATCTGGCGGTCGGTCGGCAGGAACTCCAGCGCCCGGTCGAGGTGGCCCTCGCGCACCAGGGTGCGGATGAACCGCTGCTGGGCGTTGAGCATGTCCTTGGACTGGGCGAGGGCGTTGGCGATGGCGGTGTTCTGCGCGTAGTTGTTGCGCAGGACGAGCCGGCCGACCTCGTCGGTCATCTCGGCGAGCAGCTTGTTGCGCTGCTTGACGGTCATGTCGCCGTCGGTGACCAGGCTGTTGAGCAGGATCTTGATGTTCACTTCGTGGTCGGAGGTGTCCACGCCCGCGCTGTTGTCGATGGCGTCGGTGTTGATCTTCCCGCCCTGCCGGGCGAACTCGATCCGGCCGAGCTGGGTGAGCCCCAGGTTGCCGCCCTCGCCGACCACCCGGACCCGCAACTGCTCGCCGTCGACGCGGATGGCGTCGTTGGCCTTGTCGCCGGCGTCGGCGTTGGACTCGGTGGACGCCTTGACGTACGTACCGATGCCGCCGTTCCACAGCAGGTCGACCGGCGCCTTCAGGATCGCGCGCATCAGGTCGGCCGGGGTGACCTTGGTGATCTTCTCCTCGATGCCGAGAGCCTCGCGGATGTGCGCGTTGATCGGGATCGCCTTGGCACTGCGCGGGAAGATCCCGCCGCCCGTCGACAGCAGGTCGGTGTTGTACTCCTGCCAGCTGGAGCGCGGCAGCTCGAACAGCCTGCGGCGCTCGGCGTAGGAGGTCGCCGCGTCGGGCTTGGGGTCGATGAAGATGTGCCGGTGGTCGAAGGCGGCGACGAGGCGGATGTGCTCGCTGAGCAGCATGCCGTTGCCGAAGACGTCTCCGGACATGTCACCGATGCCGACGACCGTGAAGTCCTCGGTCTGGGTGTCCACGCCCAGCTCGCGGAAGTGCCGCTTGACGGACTCCCAGGCGCCGCGCGCGGTGATGCCCATGCCCTTGTGGTCGTAGCCGGCCGAGCCGCCGGAGGCGAAGGCGTCCCCGAGCCAGAACTGGTAGCTCCCGGCGACCTCGTTGGCGATGTCGGAGAAGGTCGCGGTGCCCTTGTCGGCGGCGACCACGAGGTAGGTGTCGTCCTCGTCGTGCCGGACGACGTCGGCGGGCGGCACGACCTCGCCGGCCACCATGTTGTCGGTGATGTCGAGCAGCGCCGAGATGAAGGTCTTGTAGCTGGCGATGCCCTCGGCCAGCCAGGCGTCCCGGTCCGCGGAGGGGTCGGGCAGCTGCTTGGCGACGAAGCCGCCCTTGGCGCCGACCGGCACGATGACGGTGTTCTTCACCATCTGCGCCTTCACCAGGCCGAGGATCTCCGTACGGAAGTCCTCACGCCGGTCCGACCAGCGCAGCCCGCCGCGCGCGACCTTGCCGAACCGCAGATGCACACCCTCGACGCGCGGGGAGTACACCCAGATCTCGAACGCGGGGCGCGGCTCGGGCAGGTCCGGGATGGCCTGCGGGTCGAGCTTCATGGAGACGTAGTCGTGCGGCCGGCCGCCGACGGCGTCCTGGAAGAAGTTGGTGCGCAGGGTCGCCTTGATGACCGTGAGGAAGGCGCGCAGGATGCGGTCCTCGTCCAGGCTGGCCACCTGGTCGAGCGCCGCGTCCAGCTCTTCGAGGAGGGCGTCCACGATCTCGTGCCCGGCGCGCTGGCGGTCCGGGGACATCCGCGCCTCGAAGAGGGAGACGAGGAGGCGGGTGGTGTGGACGTTGTTGCGGAGGGTGTCCTCCATGTAGTCCTGGCTGAAGGTGGAACCGGCCTGACGCAGGTACTTCGCGTACGCCCGCAGCACCATGGCCTGCCGCCAGCTCAGCCCGGCGCTGAGCACCAGCGCGTTGAAGCCGTCGTTCTCGGCCTTGCCGGTCCAGGTCGCGGCGAACGCCTCCTGGATCCGCTCCCGGGTGTCGTCGCCGAGGAAGTCGCCGTTCTTGAACTTCGGCATCCGCAGCCCGAAGTCGTAGATCCAGGCCACGCTGCGGTCGGCGCAGCGCAGCTCGTACGGCCGTTCGTCCACGACCTCGACGCCGAGCCGGTTGAGCACCGGCAGCACGGCGGACAGGGAGATCGCGTCGCCCTTGCGGTAGATCTTGAAGCGGCGCTCGTCGGGGGCGGCGCCCACCGGCTCGTAGAGGCTGAGCGCGAAGTTGTGCTCCTCGGTCAGCCGCTCCACGTGCAGCAGGTCGGCGACGGCCGAGCGCGGGGTGTGGTCGGCCTTGAAGCCCTCGGGGAACGAGTTGCCGTACTTGCGCAGCATCTCGGCGGCGCGCTCCTCGCCGACCTCGGCGTTGAGCGCCTCCGCGAAGCCGTCCGCCCACGAGCGGGCCGCCTCCACGAGGCGGGCCTCGATCCGGTCCTTGTCGGCGTCGGACAGTTCCGGCAGCTCGGTGCCCTGCGGGACCCGGACGACGAAGTGCAGCCGGGAGAGGATCGACTCGGTGTTCCAGGCGGTGAAGTCGACGCTGGTACCGCCCAGCTCCTCCTTGAGGATATCGATGATCCGCAGCCGCACGCCGGTGGTGTAGCGGTCGCGGGGCAGGTAGACCAGGGCGGAGTAGTAGCGCCCGTACTCGTCCTGGCGCAGATAGAGCCGCAGCCTGCGCCGCTCCTGGAGGTAGAGCACCGAGGTGACGATGGACTGCAACTCGTCGATCGGCGTCTGGAACAGCTCGTCGCGCGGGTAGGTCTCCATGATCTGGAGCAGATCGCGCCCGTCGTGGCTGTTGGGCGAGAACCCGGCCCGCTTGAGGACCTCCGCGACCTTGCGCCGGATGACCGGCACACGCCGCACGGACTCGGTGTACGCGGCGGACGAGAACAGCCCGAGGAACCTGCGTTCCCCCACGACGTTCCCGTCCTGGTCGAACTTCTTGACCCCGATGTAGTCGAGGTAGGAGGGCCGGTGGACAGTGGCGCGGCTGTTGGCCTTGGTGAGGACGAGCAGCTTGTGTTCGCGGGCCTTGGCGCGGGCGTCGGCGGGCAGCCGCTCGAAGGAGGGGCTGACG
Organism: Streptomyces sp. NPDC091377; assembly: GCF_044757045.1. NCBI lineage: Bacteria > Bacillati > Actinomycetota > Actinomycetes > Kitasatosporales > Streptomycetaceae > Streptomyces > Streptomyces sp. NPDC091377. The sequence continues at coordinate 801,381 of NZ_JBIVUE010000002.1, forward strand.
GGGTGCGCCTCGTCGGCGGCGTGGTGCGGGTCGGCGCGCAGGATGCCGAGGCCGGTGCCGGGAACGGCGGCGAGGGAGTCGTCGTCGCGCAGTTCGTACTCGCGGTAGCCGAGGAAGGTGAAGTGGTCGGCGGCGAGCCAGCGCAGCAGTTCGCGGGCCTCCTCGGCCTCGTGCGCGCTGACGTCGGCGGGCACCGCCTCCTCGGGCAGTCCCTCGGCGAGCCGCACGGCGGCGTCGCGCATCTTGCCCCAGTCCTCGACGGTCTCGCGCACATCGGACAGGACGCGCAGCAGGTCGGCGGTGATCTGCTTGAGGTCGGCGCGGTCGGTCTCCCGGTCCGTCTCGACATGGATCCAGGACTCGATGTGCGTGTCGTGCGGGAGGTCGCCGACGGGCGGGCCGGGCAGCACCTCGATGAGCTTTCCGGTGACATCGCGCCGTACGACGATCTGCGGGTGGATGACGACATGGATGCCGCGTCCCTGCCGCGTCAGTTCATTGGTGACGGAGTCGACGAGGAAGGGCATGTCGTCGGTGACGACCTCCACGACCGAGTGGCTGCACGTCCACCCGTTCTCCTCCACGGTCGGGGTGTGCACCCGCACGCTGGCCGTGCCCTGCGGGCGGTTTTCGGCCAGTCGGCAGTGTGAGTAGGCGGCTCCGAAGATGTCGACCGGGTCGCGGCCGGTGAGGTCCTCCGGGGCGGTGTGCAGGTAGTAGCGCTGGAGGAACGCGAGCGCGGCGTCCCGGTCGGGAATGCCGCTGTCCGTCGTCCCAGTCGGTAGATACCCCCCGACCGGGCTGTTCTCAGCTACCCGGGCGGCCCGTTCGAGCAGCTCGGCCTTGGCTTCGTCCAGCTTGGTCTGCATTGTCCTCTGGCTCCTGTCGCGCGCCGTTGCGTGACGTAGAAGGAAGTACGGTCTCCGCCCTCATGGGGTCACGCCGAGACGCGGGGTGTCCGGTCTGTTCCGACGCTATGCCGCGAGGGGAGATGGGCGGAGGGATATCGGCCATTCCCGACGCGCCCGAAGGATGTCCCGAAGGAGGTGACGCCGCTCTGCGCGACGGCACGGCCGGGGAAGTGCCGGGCGCTCCGGAGCGCCCGCGAGGACCAGCGACCGCCACCCGGCCACGGATGTCCTCCGTGTGCCCCGGGCGCGGAGCCGGGGCACCGAGGCCCCCGCGAACTATCGCGCTGATCACGCCACCCAGGCTATCTCCCCTCACCGGCCCCCCGTCATGAGCCGTATGTGTACAAAACCGGGCCTCGAAGTTTGACGTTCTGCACAGAAATGGGGGGTGGGAAGGGGTCCGGACGTGGGCGGGGTACGGCGAATGGAGTAGCGGAGGGGTGGCCGCGTGACTCTCGCCACAGCCCCGCCCCCAGCGCTCCGATCCAGCCACCCGCCGGCCCCGACACCCGCCGCCTCCGCCCGAACACACCGGCCGCCCGGGACCGGAGCACGCCCCCCTCCGGGGGCCTGAGCGACACCTCCCGCCCAGGACCGGAGCGCCTCCCCCGGCGGGGAGCGGAACACACCCCGTGCCCGGAAATCGGCGCGTCCCCTTGGCAAGTCCGGCGCCGCCCGGCACGTTCTCGACAAGACCCACCGATCTGCCCACCCCCGACCGCACCGACCGAGCCGACCGAGCCGACCGAACCAGCCACGCCGCCGACCACACCGACCGAGCTGGGCAGCCCGACCGCACCGCCCGCACCGCCCGCACCGACCGCACCGACCGCACCGACCGAGACCGTCGAACCGGCCAGGTCGGCCGAGCCGCTTCCCGCACCTGATCGAACGCTTGACCCGAAGGCCGATCCATAGGAGCCCCCCATGTCCCCCAAGGTCCTCATCCTCACCGGCGACGCCGCGGAGTCCCTCGAAGTGCTCTACCCCTACCAACGTCTCCTGGAAGAGGGCTACGACGTCCACATCGCCGCCCCCGCCCGCAAGAAGCTCCAGTTCGTCGTCCATGACTTCGAACCCGGCTTCGACACCTACACCGAGAAGCCCGGCTACACCTGGCCCGCCGATCTCGCGTTCTCCGAGGTCGACCCCGGCCAGTACGTCGCCGTCGTCATCCCGGGAGGCCGCGCCCCCGAGTACCTCCGCAACGACCCCGAACTCCGCAAGATCCTCAAGTCGTTCTTCGACGCCGACAAGCCGGTCGCGCAGATCTGCCACGGTCCTCTGATCACCGCCGCGATCGACGGTCTCCGAGGCCGCCGCGTCACCGCGTACCCCGCGCTGGAGATCGACATGCAGTCCGCCGGCGCCACTTTCCAGGACACCGAGGCGGTCGTGGACGGCACCCTCGTCTCCTCCCGCGCCTGGCCCGACCACCCGGCCTGGATGCGGGAGTTCCTGAAGGTGCTCCGCGCGAAGTCCCCGGCAAGCTGAACAGGGCCCGGCCGCCGACGAGCTGAACAGGGTCCGGTCGTCAGCGCGCTGACCAAGGTCGGTCGTCAGCGCGCTGAACGGAGCCCGCGCCGCGCGGTGTGCCCAGCCCGGGGGGGCTGAGCCGAACGACAGACCCTAGGCCGCGAGCCGCTCCGCCTCCGCGACGGCCTCCGCCAGCGTGTCCACCACCGGCACGCCCGTCACCTCCAGGCTCGCTCTGCTGTGCGACCCCCCGGTGTAGAGCACGGCCCGCACCCCCGCGTGCCGTGCCGCCACCGCGTCGTCCGCCGCGTCCCCGATCACCACCGTGCGCCCCGGCACCACATCGGCCAGCGCCGCGAGATGCCGCACCATGTACTCCGCCTTGCTGCCTCCGGAGGGCCCGGTCCGCCCGTCCACCCGTATGAACTGGTCCGCGATCCCGAACCCCTGTACCAGCGGCACCAGTTCCGCGTGCCCGTACATGCTCAGGATCGACTGGCTGCGCCCCGCCGACCGCCACCCGGCCAGCAGCTCCGCCGCCCCGTCGGTCAGCGCGCACATGACCCGGTGCTCGGTGTAGTACCGGTGGAAGATCCCGTCCATGACCTCCCACTCGGCCTCGGTCGGCAGTCTCCCCAGCAGCCGCTCGTAGAACTTCGGCACCGGCACGCAGTACAGCTCCCGGTACTGCTCCAGCGTGATCGGCGCCAGCCCCAGTTCGGCGAAGGCCGCGTTCGTCGCCCCGATGATCGCCTCGTTGTCATGGAACAGCGTGCCGTTCCAGTCCCAGACGATGTGGGCCCCTGTGTGCATCCCCATGCCGAAAAAGTACCCCCCGCCACTGACAACGCCACCGGCGCCAAGGAAAACCCCAGCTCAGCGCGGCCCTCGGGGGGAACACGCAAGACGCACCGGACGCAAACCGCCCGAGACCGGCCCGGGACTGGACGGCCCGGACTGGACCGGATCGGATTGCCCCGGCCTGGATTGCCCCGGACTGGACCGGATCGGCCAGGACTGGACTGGATCGGCCCGAACTGGATCGGACCGGCCCGGATCGGACCAGCCGCCCCGCCTACTCCCCCGCGCCCACCAACTGGGGAATCTCCTGCGTGGCGAACCACAGCAGCTCATGGTCCTCGGCCCCGTCCACCACGAACCGGGCATCGTCGTCCCCCTGGTCCGCGGCCCCCAGCGCGTCCGCCGCGGCGGAGACATCGGCCTCCGCGTCCCCGGCGTCCACATGGACGGCCGCCGCCCTGGCCAGCGCCACGGCCCCGTCGACCCGCACCTCGCCCAGCGCGCCGGGCTCCAGTCCGCGGTCCGGGTCGGCCACCGCCTTGCCGTCCGGCACGTCCACGGCGAGCACGACCCGCCGCCGCACCGCGTCCGGATCGGCCGCGATCAACCGCAGGGAGGCCAGCGCCGCCCGGCTCAGCGCCGCGTACTCAAGTTCCTCGATGTCGTCGGAGAGGTACCACTCGCGCAGCCCGGGTGTCACCGCGTACGCGACGAAGGGCCCGGCACCCAGCTCACCCGTCCTGTACGCCTCGGCGAGACCGGAGAGGGTCAGGGGGACGTAGACGCGCATGGCGGGCCGCTTTCAGGTCGGAAGGGCGAGGGGTTCCAGTGCCCCGGAACAGGCCGGGAACCCGCCGGGACGGCCTCCAGGATACGTGCGGGGGTCCCCTTTCGAGTCCCTCCCCAGCTCCGCGAGACGTCCACTCCACGCCGGAGACTCACCCCCCGCGCCCCCGCCACACCTGGGCACGCGCCCCGACAACCACCCGGACGGGTGAAGATCCCACCCCGTCCCCCGGCTCCGACCCCTACTTGCCGTCGCCGCCTCCACCCCGTACAAGATCCCCAACCGCAAGTTACTGCCCGGTACGAACCACATCGGGCCCGCCGAACGGGGATCCCATGAACAACAAGGTCATGACAAGGGCACACCGCCGCCCCACCCCCGCCCCGCAGAGCCGCACCGCCCCTCAGCCGCCCGCCGCGCCACCCCAGCTCCCCCAGCCGCCCTCCGCACACCCCCGGAGCCACCCCGGCGCCCCTCCCCGGCCCGACCCGGACACCCACCCCCAGAACCACCCCAGCAGCGCCCCACAGCCCCAGCCACATCCCTCCCCCGCCCCACCCCGGCCGACCACCCACCCCGAGGACCACCCCGACACCCCTCCGCGAACCCAGCCCCACACCCACCCCCAGAACCACCCCGGCAGCGCCCCACAGCCCCAGCCACATCCCTCCCCCGCCCCACCCCGGCCGACCACCCACCCCGAGGACCACCCCGACACCCCTCCCCGAACCCAGCCGCACCCCCACCCTCACCCCCAAGGGCACCCGGGGACCCACCCCCAGGGCCAGGCAGGCCCCCGTCCACCGGTCCGCCGCGATTCCCGGCGCCCGGGCGCCACTCCGACCCGCGTCCCCGCCACCAGGCGCCCCCGCGCGGCCACGGACCTCCGCCACCTCACGCCCTCGCCCGCGGCCCCGGTCGTCCCTCACCAGACCCCCCGCAGGCCCCCGGCCGGTCTCCTCCCGCTCCCCTCGGCCGCCCTCCCCACCGACTCCTTCGCGGAACGCCTTCTCGCGGTGCTGAGCGGCCGGCGCCCCGTGCACTTCATGCTGGGCCTCACCGCGGGCCGTGCCTACGACGATCTGACCTGGCTCGCCGAACGCGGCCCCCTGCGCACCCTGCGCGGTGCCCGCCCCGTCGTCCGTGACCTCGGCTGGTACGAGGCCGGTCCCGGCGCCATCGAGGTGTTCGCGCGTATCGAGACCGGCGCCCGTCTGCGCGCGATGGCCTTCCGCCTGGAACGCGGTCGCGACCGCCGCTGGCGCTGCACCGCCATCGAACTCGACGGCCCCCGCCGCCCCCACCCTGCGGCGGACTGACCGCGACCACGGCGCGACACCCGGGCCCGCCCCCTGAGGGCAGACGAAAGGGGCCGGCCCCCACGGGACCGGCCCCTTCGTTCACGACGCCCCAGGCGCCGTCACAGCGTCACAGCGTCAGGGCACCCACGCATCCACCACGCCACGGCACCCCGGCGCCATCACCCCGTCATGTCACTTCTTACGGCGCCGCCCGCCCCGCGCCTGCTTGCGCCGCTCGGCGCGGGTGAGGCCGTCGGCCTCCGAGCGCACCGGCTCGTCGTCGGTGGTGAAGTCGCCCTCGATCGTGCCGCCCTCACCGTCGACGGTCGGCGCGGAGAAGTGCAGGTTCCGCCGCTGCGGGGCGTCCAGCCCCTTCGCGCGGATCTCGGGGCGCGCGCCCGCCTGCGCGGGGACGGCGTCCTGCTTGTCCAGGCTCGGCCTGGCGTCCTCGACGGGGACCTCCTCGACCTGCTGCTCGACCTGGACCTCCAGGTTGAACAGATAGCCGACGGACTCCTCCTTGATGCCCTCCATCATGGCGGTGAACATGTCGAAGCCCTCGCGCTGGTACTCGACCAGCGGGTCCTTCTGGGCCATCGCGCGCAGGCCGATGCCCTCCTGGAGGTAGTCCATCTCGTAGAGGTGCTCACGCCACTTGCGGTCCAGGACGCTGAGCACGACCCGCCGCTCCAGCTCCCGCATGATCTCGGAGCCGAGCTGCTCCTCGCGGGCCTCGTACTGCTGGGTGATGTCGTCCTTGATGGAGTCGGCGATGAACTCGGCCGTCAGCCCGGCCCGGTCACCCGCCTCGTCCTCCAGCTCCTCGACGGTGATCTTCACCGGGTAGAGCTGCTTGAAGGCGCCCCACAGCCGGTCCAGGTCCCAGTCCTCGGCGAAGCCCTCGGCGGTCTCGGCGCCGACATAGGCGTCGATCGTGTCGTCCATGAAGTGCTTGACCTGCTCGTGCAGGTCCTCGCCCTCCAGGACGCGGCGGCGCTCGCCGTAGATGACCTCACGCTGGCGGTTGAGGACCTCGTCGTACTTGAGGACGTTCTTCCGCGTCTCGAAGTTCTGCTGCTCGACCTGCGACTGGGCGGACGCGATCGCGCGCGTGACCATCTTGTTCTCGATGGGCACGTCGTCGGGGACGTTCGCCATCGACATCACCCGCTCGACCATCTGGGCCTTGAACAGCCGCATCAGATCGTCGCCCAGGGAGAGGTAGAAGCGCGACTCGCCGGGGTCGCCCTGACGGCCGGAACGACCGCGGAGCTGGTTGTCGATCCGCCGCGACTCATGCCGCTCGGTGCCCAGCACATACAGTCCGCCGAGGTCCGTGACCTCCTCGAACTCGGCCTGCACCGCCTTCTCGGCCCGCTCCAGGGCGGCGGGCAGCGCGGCGGCCCACTCCTCGATGTGCTCCTCGGGGTCGAGCCCGCGCTGGCGCAGCTCGGCCTCCGCCAGGTCGTCCGGGTTGCCGCCGAGCTTGATGTCCGTACCACGGCCGGCCATGTTGGTCGCCACCGTCACCGAGCCCTTGCGGCCGGCCTGGGCGACGATCTGCGCCTCGCGGTCGTGCTGCTTGGCGTTGAGCACCTCGTGCTGGATCCCGCGCTTGGAGAGCTGCTGCGAGAGGTACTCGGACTTCTCGACCGAGGTGGTGCCGACCAGGATCGGCTGGCCCTGCTCGTGCTTCTCGGCGATGTCGTCCACGACCGCGTCGAACTTCGCGACCTCGGTGCGGTAGATCAGGTCCGACTGGTCCTTGCGGACCATCGGCCGGTTGGTCGGGATGGGGACCACGCCGAGCTTGTAGATCTGGTGGAACTCGGCGGCCTCGGTCATCGCCGTACCGGTCATGCCGGAGAGCTTGTCGTAGAGGCGGAAGAAGTTCTGGAGGGTGATCGTGGCGAGCGTCTGGTTCTCGTCCTTGATCGACACCCCTTCCTTGGCCTCGATCGCCTGGTGCATGCCCTCGTTGTAACGGCGGCCGGCGAGGATACGGCCGGTGTGCTCGTCGACGATCATGACCTCGCCGTCGATGACGACGTAGTCCTTGTCCTTCTTGAACAGTTCCTTCGCCTTGATGGCGTTGTTCAGATAGCCGACGAGCGGGGTGTTCACCGACTCGTAGAGGTTGTCGATGCCCAGCCAGTCCTCGACCTTGCCGACACCGGACTCGTGGATCGCGACGGTGCGCTTCTTCTCGTCGACGTCGTAGTCGCCGGTCTCCTCCAGGCCCTTGAGGGGCTGCCCGGCCTCGCCGCGCTTGAGGCGGCGGACCAGCTTGGCGAAGTCGCCGTACCACTTGGTGGCCTGGTCGGCCGGCCCGGAGATGATCAGCGGCGTACGGGCCTCGTCGATGAGGATCGAGTCGACCTCGTCGACCACCGCGAAATTGTGGCCGCGCTGGACGAGTTCGTCCTTCGACCAGGCCATGTTGTCGCGCAGGTAGTCGAAGCCGAACTCGTTGTTCGTGCCGTATGTGATGTCGCAGTTGTACTGCTCACGGCGCTGGGCCGGGGTCATGTTGGCGAGGATGCAGCCGACCTCCAGACCGAGGAACTTGTGGACGCGGCCCATCATCTCGGAGTCACGCTCGGCCAGGTAGTCGTTCACCGTGATCAGGTGGACGCCCTTGCCGGACAGCGCGTTCAGATAGGTCGGCAGGGTGCCGACCAGGGTCTTGCCCTCACCGGTCTTCATCTCGGCGACATAGCCGAGGTGCAGGGCGGCACCGCCCATGATCTGCACGTCGTAGTGGCGCTGGCCGAGAACGCGCTTGGCGGCCTCGCGCACCGTGGCGAAGGCTTCGGGCAGCAGGTCGTCCAGGCTCTCACCGTCGATGTAGCGCTGCTTGTACTCATCGGTGAGGGCCCGCAGCTCGGCGTCGGAGAGGTCGACGAAGTCCTCTTCGATGGAGTTGACCTGGTCCGCGATGCGGTGCAGCTTGCGCAGGATCTTGCCTTCGCCTGCACGCATGATCTTCGAGAGGACGGACACGGGGGTTGGTCTCCTTGCCGGTCGGGCCTGGGACGGTCGGTTTCCATTGGACGTGACGGAGCAACGGCCATCGTATGCGAGGACCGGCCCGCACCGGGAGGCCCGCAGAACGACGGCGTCACCGTCTTCGGCTTCCGCCCTGGAAGCCGTCGCGGATCAGCGACGCACACGGTTCCGGCTGTGCTCCGGATCCGTCGCCGATCCACCCGTTCACACAGGACAACGGACCGGGTTCGCGGATGGTGCCGGATCACATCGGGCAATTTGGCGAATTGTGATCGAGTGATCACGTACGGCGAAAGCGATGGCGCGTCCTCCGCCCCCGCGCGCAGAATCGGTCGATGCAACCCGTCACGCTCAGCACCGACCGGCTGCGGCTGCGCACGGTCGGCCCGGACGACACCGGCGCGGTCCTCGCCGCGTGCCAGGACCCGGACATCCAGCGCTGGACCACGATCCCGTCCCCGTATCTGCCCGAGCACGCGGAGAACTTCACCGTGCAGGCGGTGCCCGAGGGCTGGTCGACCGGCTCCATGTTCACGTTCGGCGTGTACCTGCCCGACGGCGAGCTGACCGGCATGCTGGGCATCTCCATGCGCTCCCTCGGCGTCGGCGAGATCGGTTTCTGGGCCGTCAAGGCCCACCGGGGCCACGGCTACACCACCGAGGCGGCCCGCGCCGCCGCCCGCTGGGCCTTCGTCCACGCGCGCGTGGACCGGGTCGAGTGGCGTGCGGAGGTCGGCAACCGCGCCTCGCGCGCGGTGGCCGAGAAAGCGGGCTTCACGGTGGAGGGCGTCCTGCGCGCCGGCATGAACAACAACGGCGTACGCCGCGACTGCTGGGTGGGCTCCCTGCTCCCCTCCGACCTGGGCCTGCCCTCCACCGCCCCCTACCTCCCGGCACCCCGCCCGTAGCCCCCGCCCCCGCCTCCACCCGGGCCTGCGGCTCCCCGCGTCGGAAACCTGCAGGTCAGAACGGGTTGTCAGTGCCACCGTCTATCGTGCGGGACATGACGACCCCGCGCCCGACCGCAGAGCTGTCCGCAGCCGATGCCCGCCGTCTCGTCCTGCGCGCGCAGGGGTTCCTGGGCGCCCCGGACCGCAAGGCCGGTGTCCGAGGCGTCCTGCGCCATCTCGGCGCGGTGCAGCTCGACACCATCTCCGTCCTCGCCCGCTCCCACGAACTCGTGCCGTACGCGCGCCTGGGCGCGGTGGGCCGCAAGGAGGTGGAACGGGCCTACTGGAGCGACACCCACGCCTTCGAGTACTGGTCGCACGCGGCCTGCATCCTCCCCATCGAGGAGTGGCCGCACTTCGCGTTCCGCCGCCGCTCCTACCGCAACCGCCCGCACTGGGGCCACGAACTGCCCGACGGCACCTACGAGCAGGTGATCAAGCAGCTCCGCGCGGAGGGCCCGCTCACGGCGACGGACCTCGGCGGCGCCAAGCGCACCAGTGAATGGTGGGACTGGTCGGGCACCAAGGTCGCCGTGGAGCGCGCGTTGATGTACGGCGAGGTGGTGTGCGTGGAGCGGCGCGGCTGGAAGCGGCTCTACGACCTGGCCGAGCGCGCCGTCCCGGACACGCTGCTGCACGACGACCTGGACGACACGGAATGCCTGCGCCGTCTGGTCCGCCTCGCGGGCGAGGCCCTGGGGGTGGGGACGCGCGCGGACATCGCCGACTACCACCGTCTCAAGGGCGAGCAGGTGGACGCGGTGATCGCCGACTCCGGTCTGGTCCCGGTGACGGTGGCGGGCTGGGGAAAGCCGGCCTGGGCGGACCCCGCGGCCCTGGAGAGCGCCCCGCGCGGCCGGCACCGTACGACGCTGCTGTCCCCGTTCGACTCCCTGATCTGGGAACGCGCCCGCACGGAGCGGATCTTCGGCTTCACCCACCGCCTGGAGGCGTACGTCCCCAAGCAGAAGCGGATCCACGGCTACTTCGCGATGCCGGTGCTGGCGGGCGGCCGGATCGTCGGCCGGGTGGACCCGGCCCGCGAGGGCCACACCCTGGTCGCCCGCCAGATCGGCCTCGACGGCCCGAAGGCGGTCCCCGCGGTGGCCGAGGCACTGGTCGAGGCGGCGAGTTGGGTGAACTGCACGGACGTACGGGTGGAGCGCGTCGACCCCCCGGAGCTGCGCGACGCCCTCACGGGGGAACTGGCCGGACGGCTCGGCTGACGAACGGGAGGGGACCGAGCAGGGGCCGGGCAGGGGCCGGACAGGAGCCGGACAGCGCAGATCTGATCAGAACAGGGTCAGGTCAGGTCAGATCAGGTCAGCGGATTTCGAGGATCTTCTCGCGCATCGCGTAGACCACGGCCTCCATCCTGGAGTGCAGCTGGAGCTTCTCCAGGATGTTGCGCACATGGTTCTTCACGGTGTTCTCGGAGATGAACAACTCCTTGGCGATGTCCCGGTTGTTCATCCCGGTGGCGACGAGCTTCAGCACCTCAAGCTCGCGGTCCGTCAGCCGCGGCGCGGGCACCAGCCGCCGCTCGTCCGTGCGCTGGATCATCGACTTGAACTCGGTGAGCAGCTTGGACGCCATGGACGGGCTGATCTGCGACTGGCCGTCGGCCACCGCGCGGATCGCCGTGGCCACCTCGTCCGTCGAGATCTCCTTCAGCAGATATCCCGTCGCGCCCGCCTTGATGGCGTCGTAGAGGTCCGCTTCCTCGTCGCTGATCGTCAGCATGATGATCTTCGCGCTGGGCGCCACCTCCTTGATGGAGGTGCACGCCTCGATCCCGCCGCGCTTGGGCATCCGTACATCCATCAGCACGATGTCGGGCAGTAGGTCGGCCGCCTTGTCGACGGCCTCGGCCCCGTCCCCGGCCTCGCCGACGACCTGGATGTCCTCCTCGGCGGCCAGCACGATCTCCAGGCCCCGCCGGAAGAGGGCATGGTCGTCGACGACCAGGACACGGATCGGCTCCTTGCGTGACGCGCCCGTGTCCGGGCCCGCGGCGGCGCCACCGTCGTCGGCGTCACCTGCCTGCATCGGTCCGAAGCTGTCCGCCATCGTTCCTCCCCCTGAAGGCTGTGGCCTGTGGTTCTGTGCCATCGCCAACCCAAGGCAACGGCCCACCTGTTGAGCCGTTGCGGCCATGATTCCATGCCCGGACGACAACGCGGTGACAGAGCGGGGCGCGAACCGGTCGCACCGGTGCCCCTGGGGGCGCACGCGCACTCCAGGGGCACCGGTCTCACTGTCGCCCGGGGGGGGTCAGCCGCCGAGCGAGCCACCGGCGTCGGAGGAGGGCGCGTGGGTGACCATCGTGTCCGTCCGCACATGGATCACGCCGTAGTCGTAGGCGTGGCGGCGGTAGACGACGCTGGGTTCCTTGGTCTCGGAGTCGACGAACAGGTAGAAGTCGTGCCCGACCAGCTCCATCTCGTAAAGAGCCTGGTCAAGGGACATGGGGGAGGCGACGTGGGTCTTCTCGCGGACGACGAGCGGGCCTTCGCCCTGCACTTCCAGCGAACCGATCCTCTTCGTGGGCACCTCGGGCTCATCCGCCTCGAAGGTTCGGTCGTTGCCGTTGAGCGTCGCCGCGTCCGGGACGTGGTCGGGGACCTCCGCCGCCGTGAGCCGGCGGACACCTCGGCGCGTGTGACGCTTGTCGTGCTCCTTGCGCAGCCGGGCGTCCAGCTTCTCCGCCGCGAGGTCGAGAGCGGCGTACGGGTCGCTGGCCGCGGCCTCCGCCCGGATCACCGGACCACGGGAGCGGAGCGTGATCTCCACTCGGTCGCTGCGGTCGGCCTGTCGGGGGTTGGGCTCCTTGGACACCTCGACGTCGAGGCTGATCACCTTGCCGTCGAGCTTCTGGATCTTCTCCAGCTTCAGCTTCTCGGCCACGTGCTTGCGGAACCGCTCGGGCACCTCGGTCTTGCGGCCCTTGACGACGATGTCCACGCAGAACTCCGTTCCCGGATCACTCCGCTTCGGTGGCGGAGCATCTCCCTTGTGCACCAGGTCCCGGTTGCTCCCGGAACCTCGGACTCGGTGACTTCCACCTCCTCCTCCCCCATGGGCGAGAGTTCCACCCCACCGGCTTCGGATGTTCGCGAAAAACCCGCAGCACGGCATTCGGATATGCGAGGGACGGCCTGCGCCTTTCTCTCACAACCGAACATATCTCGCCCGGACGGATGTCGTCACCCTCTACTGCCGCGTACCCCCGTCCCAGTGAATAGACCCTGTCACTACCTGCAACGATGCAGCTTCACGGTCAGTTCCTGTTCCCTTCGAAAGAATCCGGCGGCGCCGCGACCACAGCCGCGCAGATCATGTTTTCGATCTCTTTCACCACCGCCCTTCCCGTCCCCGTCGGCTGCCCACTCGCACCGCCTCTCATGCGCGCCCCTTCCCGACCGTCCCGAGCGATCTCCCGCACCGCCTCCCGCACCGCCCGAGCCGCCTCCGCCAGCGAGGCGCCCGTCGTCATCACGTCGTCCACCAGCACGACGCGCCCCTCCCCCAGCAGCCCCTCCGCACCGCGCGCCACCGCCAGCGCCCCGGCGAGGTTCTCCAGCCGCTGCGCGGAACCGAGCCCCGCCTGATCGGCCACCGGCCGGCGCTGCCGCAGCACCGCGAGCACCCGCGCCGCCACCCCGGTCCGCCGCAGCTCACCGGCAGCCGCCAGCGCGATCCGCCGCGCCGGATCATGCCCCCGCGCCCGCACCGCTCCGCGCGCCGACGGCACGGGCACCAGCAGCACGGCCGAACCCGGCGCACCGCAACCCGCCGGCCCCGCCCGCACCGCGCCCGCCAGAGCCGCGCCCAGGGGTCCGGCGAGCGCCAGCACACCCCGTTCCTTGTGCGCCAGCAGCGCGGCCCGCACCGCGTCCTCGTAGGGCCCCGCCGCGCACACCGGCGGCAGCCCGTCCGGCTCCGGCACCGGACGCACCCGCCCCGGTCCTGCACCCGTCAGCGCGGCCCGGCACCGCGCGCACAGCACCGTACGAGCCGCCCCGCAGCCCCCGCACTCGGCCGGCAGCACCAGGTCGGCGATCTCCTGCCACCACCCCCGCATGTCCACCACTGTGCCCGCGCCCCGACACCCCCGCCACCCCTGTGGACAACCACCTGTGGACAACTCCACGAGCCCACGACCAAACGGAAACAAACCGGCCAAACGGCCAAACAACCGGGCGACCGGGCGACCGGGCGACCGACCACGGATCACCCGGCACCACCCCTGGTCACCCCGGTCACCCTGGATGGACCGGATAGACCGGTCACCCCGGATAGACCGGCGACGACCCCTTCTTGACCACCTTCTGCCACTGCGCCCCCGTGGCCATCCGCACGATCCCGTCCTCCGACGAGTACGCCACCAGCGGCATGTGCTCGTCCTCGGACGCCGCGATGCTCTCCACACCGGTCAGCGCGTCGGGGGCCGCCGCCTCCGGGGTGGAGCCGTCGACCTGGACGTACGACATCTGCTGGACGCCGTCCTGTTCGCGTCCGACCACGACGAGCCGGCTGTCGCCCGCCCACGACGCCGTGGTGATCTGCGACAGCTGAGGTGTCGCGGAACGCAGTCCCCGCACCATCACGGACGGCTGCTCCCCGGACCGCACGTCCCGCTCGATCCGCCCGATGAGCAGCGACTGCCGGTTGTCCTTCTCCACGACCAGCGCGATCCGCACCCCGTCGGCGGCCACCCGCACGGAGTCGATCCGTCCGTCGAGGGCCGGTGTCGCCACCTCGACCGGCTCGCCCTCACCGTCCTGGAACATCAGCAGCCGCTCGTTGCCCGGATCCCGGTCGGCCACCCACAGATCGCCGTACGTGTCCCAGCTCGGCGCGGTGAGCCGGTCGGCCTCGGTCTTGCCCTGACTGGCCACGAGCGGTTCGCCCAAGGTCGGCTGACTCGCGGTCAGGGGAGCGACGTAGAGCCCCTTCCCGTCGAAGCCGACCCCGGCCGCCGTCTCCTCGTCGCGCGCGACGGCCGCCGAGCGCAGCGCGCGCCCGCCCTCGCCCAGCCCGCCCGGGACGGGATTCGCGAGGGTCTCCTTGCTGCCGGCCGCCATCCGCACCAGCCGGTGCTCGCCGTCGAGGAAGTACAGATACTCGGGCTGGTCGACCGACCCGCGCGAGGCGACCGCCTGCGCGCCCTCCTCGTGGAGCGTGCACAACTGCCGGTCGCCCGCCTGCAGTTCGATCCGGTCCACGGCAGGCGTCAGGCTGCCCAGCGTGAACAGCAGCTGAGCGGCCATCTCATTGCACTTGGTCAGACCGACCCCGGCCGCCTTGTCGTTGAGCGGCACGGTGAGCTTGTTCTGGTCGTCGGGCGTCAGCGAGGTGACGCCCTTCTGCAGTGCCGTACCGGTCGGGAAGCTCGACCGGACCACCTGGTCCAGCCAGATCGTGGGCCCGGCCAGCAGCGAGCCCACCATCTGCGTCATGGGGTCGACCCGGCGCCGTACGTACACCGGATCCGCGACGGCGGCGGGCTGCGTGCCCGCCTCGGCGACGACGTCGGAGGCGAAGTAGTACTTGTTCACGGACATGTAGTTGCGCTGGAAGTCCGACCGGCCCATGACGACGCCCTGCGGCAGCCCGTCGATACGCCACTGGCCGCTCTTCTCGTCCTTGATGAGATGCACCTGGCGCGCGTAGTCACCGCGCGCGGGCGCGTACGACAACTGGTCGTCCACCAGGGCGACCCGGCTGCCGGTCAGGGTGAAGGAGTAGTCCGTGCCGCCCTCCCGCCCGCCCGACGGATCGGCCGTGGTCGCCGGACCGTCCGCGAGGACCGTGGTGGACGCCTCGGGCCGCCACTGCCGCGCGGCCTCCTTGGTGAGATACAGCTTCGCCGTCTCGTAGTGCGGGTCGTCGCTGGTCAGGGCCTCCAGAAAGCCCTGCACGATGTCCGGTGGCGTCGCGTCCTCGCGCGGCGGCACGGCGAACACCCGCACCTGGGTGTCCTGCCGCGGCGTGGACTCCACCCCGCGCAGATCCCCGTGGTCCGGCATCGTGGCGCATCCCGCCAGCAGGACGACTCCCCCGGCGGCGTACGCCACGGCGCGCGCGGGCCTGCGCCAGGCGCCCCCCTCACGGTCAGCGCCCACGCGTCCCCTCCCCTTGCCGGTCCGGCTCCGCCGCCGCACCGCGCGCCCCCGCGGAAGCGCCCCTGTCGTCCGTCAGCTCCCCGGCGCCCCCGCCGTCGTGCGGCCGTGCGCCTCCGCCCGGGCGGGGCACCACGCGCGCGCCGTTGCCCGGCAGTGCCGTCGGATCGGCGGTGGGGGCCGCGGCGGCCGGTCGGGATATCGCCGATCTCTCCCCGGTGGGCTGGACCGGCACGGTGGCGGTTTTCTCGCCCCCGCGCGCGGGAGAGGCATCGTCCACCCCACGATGACGCCGGGAGTCCTTGGGCTCCAGCGGTATCGGGGAGCCCCGCAGCGGCTCGTCCGCCGTCCGGGGCAGCGTCAGCCGGAACTGCGAGCCGCCCCCCGGCTCGCCCCACGCCTGGAGCCAGCCGCCGTGCAGCCGCGCGTCCTCCAGCGCGATGGACAGGCCGAGTCCCGTGCCCCCGGTGGTACGCGCGCGGGCCGGGTCCGCCCGCCAGAAGCGGCTGAAGACACGGGACGCCTCGCCGGGCTTGAGGCCCACCCCGTAGTCCCGTACGGCGACCGCGACCGCGCCGCCCGCGACGGCCAGCTTGACGACGACGTCCCTGCCCTCGCCGTGCTCGACGGCGTTGACGACGAGATTGCGCAGCACCCGCTCCACCCGGCGCGCGTCGGCCTCCGCCACCACCGGCTGCTGATCGCCCAGCACCCGTATGTGCGTGCCCTTGCGCTCCGCGAGCGGCTCGGCCCCGCTGACGACCCGCCGGACCACCTCGCGCAGGTCTATCGGCTCGGCCTCCAGCGCGGCGGCGCCCGCGTCGAACCGGCTGATCTCCAGCAGGTCCGCGAGCAGCGACTCGAAGCGGTCGAGCTGGTCGGCGAGGAGTTCCGCGGACCGCGCGGTGATCGGGTCGAAGTCCTCGCGCGCCTCGTGGATGACATCGGCGGCCATCCGGACCGTGGTCAGCGGGGTGCGCAGCTCGTGCGACACGTCGGAGACGAACCGCCGCTGCATCCGCGACAGCTCCTCCAGCTGCTGGATCTTCAGCTGGAGGTTCTGCGCCATCTTGTTGAACGCCTCGCCCAGACGGGCGATGTCGTCCTCGCCGGTGACCTTCATCCGTTCCTGGAGGCGCCCGGCGGAGAGCCGCTCGGCGATCCCGGCCGCCATCCGCACCGGTGTGACGACCTGCCGCACCACCAGCCAGGCGATGGCCCCCAGCAGGACGACGACGAACAGCCCGGCGGTCGCCAGCGTGCCCTTGACCAGGCTCAGCGACTTCTCCTCCTGCGTGAGCGGGAAGAGGTAGTACAGCTGGTACGGGTCACCGTTGGGGTCGTTGACCTCCTTGCCGATGACCAGCGCGGGCTGGGCGCCCTTGTCGACGCCGCTGTAGACGATGCGGCTGTAGCTCTGCGAGGCGGCCGTACTGGTGTTCACCCGGGTACGCAGTTCCTCGGGGACGCTCTTGTTGGGGTCGACGCCTCCGGAGGCGCGCGGACCGCGCCCGTTGCCGCTCTCGTCACCGACGGGCAGCGTCACCACGTCGAAGGCGCCGGCACCGCCGCTGGACAGCGAGGAGACAAGGTCGCTCATCCACTGGATGACGTTCTGCGCGGGCCTGCCGTCGACCGCGCCCGGGTCCTCGCCCGGCGCGGTGGTGGCCTCGTCGGCCCGCTGCTTGGCCACGGCGAACCCGCCGGTGGCCTGGCTCTGCGAGGCCCTCACCTTGGCCTCCAGCAGTCCGTTGCGCACCTGCCCGATCACCACGAAGCCGAGGAGCAGCACCACACCCAGCGACATCAGCAGGGTGGTGACGACCACCTTGAGCTGGATGTTGCGCCGCCACAGCCGCATCACCGGCAGCAGCGGCCGACGCACCCAGCGCATGAAGAGCCGCAGCACCGGGCTGCCCTGGACCCCGCCCTGGAGCAGCCCGCTGTCCAGGACGCGGCCCCAGCGGGAGCCCGCCGCCTTCCGGCCGACAGGCCGCTCCGCGCGGGCCCCGGACCTCCCGGGCGCCGAAGCGGCACTGTCCCCGGACATGTCAGCTCGGCCCGGCCTTGTAACCGACGCCACGGACGGTCACCACGATCTCCGGCCGCTCCGGGTCCTTCTCGACCTTGGAACGCAGCCGCTGCACGTGCACATTCACCAGCCGGGTGTCCGCGGCGTGCCGGTAGCCCCAGACCTGCTCCAGGAGCACCTCACGGGTGAACACCTGCCACGGCTTACGGGCCAGCGCGACCAGCAGATCGAACTCCAGCGGCGTCAGCGCGATGGACTGCCCGTCCCGCTTCACGGAGTGCCCGGCGACATCGATCACCAGGTCCCCTATGGCGAGCTGCTCCGGCGCGGGCTCCTCGGAGCGGCGCAGCCGGGCCCGGATCCGCGCCACCAGCTCCTTCGGCTTGAACGGCTTGACGATGTAGTCGTCGGCCCCGGACTCCAGGCCGACCACGACATCGACGGTGTCGCTCTTCGCCGTGAGCATCACGATCGGCACCCCGGACTCCGCCCTGATCAGGCGGCACACCTCGATCCCGTCGCGCCCCGGCAGCATCAGGTCGAGCAGCACAAGGTCGGGCTTGGCCTCCCTGAAAGCGGCCAGCGCCTTGTCGCCGTCGGCTACGAAAGACGGTTCAAAACCTTCACCACGCAGCACAATGCCGAGCATCTCGGCCAGTGCGGTGTCGTCGTCGACGACAAGGACTCGTCCCTTCATAAACGACATCATCCCATTCTCATAACGGTGGCGAAGGTGCAGGTGAGACACGTCACTGCCTCGTGACCATAGCCGTACCGCGCGGTCACTGTCTGCCCCCGTCCACAGCCACCGGCTTCAGCGGCCCCCACGGCGCGATCCAGCCCACCGCCCGGCCCCGCACCCGGGCCGCCCTCCGATTCACTCCGGCGAACCACCGACCGGCCCCCTGCCACCCGGCGCACCACCCCCCGACGGCCCTGACATCCCCCCGCTTTCTCCCCTCACCAGGTCACCGCGTCACACCCTCCCGGCCCGCGCGCACATCTCCCCGAGCCCCTCCCCGGTCACCGGCGAGACGACCCCCTCCTCGGTCACGATCGCCGTCACCAGCTCCGGCGGCGTCACATCGAACGCCGGGTTGTACGCCTGCGTCCCCAGCGGCGCCACCACGATCCCGCCCCCGGCCGCCGCCAGCGCCGCCTGGGGTGCGACCACCTCCGTCACCTCGAACCCCGGGCGCTGCTCCACCTCGATCGACGCCCCGTCCGGGGTGCCCGGGTCGACCGTCGTCACCGGCGCCACCACGATGAACGGCACATGGTGGTACCGCGCGAGCACGGCGAGCGGATAGCTGCCCACCTTGTTCGCCACCGACCCGTCGGCCGCGATCCGGTCCGCCCCAATCAGCACCGCGTCCACCTCCCCGGCCGAGAACAGCGACCCGGCCGCGTTGTCGGTGAGCAGCGTGTACGCCATCCCGGTGCGCGCCGCCTCGTACGCCGTGAGCCGGGCGCCCTGCAACAGCGGGCGGGTCTCGTCCACCCACAGCCGCCGCAACCGCCCCGCACGATGCGCGGCCAGCGCCACCGCGAACGCCGTGCCCTCACCCCCCGACACCAGCGACCCGGTGTTGCAGTGCGTGAGGATCCGGTGCCCGCCCGCGGGCAGCAGCTCGTCCAGCAGCGCCAGCCCGTGCGCGGCCATGCGGGCGCTCGCCTCGGCGTCCTCCCGGTGCAGGGTGCGCGCCGCGGCCAGCGCCGCCTCGGCCGCCCGCCGGGCGTCACCGGTGCCGACGAGCGCGGCCCGGTGCGCGGCACGGGCCCGCTGCACGCCCAGCGACAGGTTCACGGCGGTGGGCCGGGCGCCCGCCAGCGCGATCGCGGCCTCCTCCACGTCGAACCCGCGCGCGGCGGCGAGCGCGACCCCGTAGGCCCCGGCGATACCGAGCAGCGGCGCCCCGCGCACGGCGAGCGACCGGATCGCCTCCACCAGTGCGGGCGCGTCCGTGCAGACCAGCTCGACCTCCTCGGCCGGCAGTCTCGTCTGGTCGAGGAGGACCAGCACGGGACCCTCGGGTGGCTCGTCCCAGCGGATCGCCGGTATCTCGGTGGGCCGGTTGTCCTCGCCGGATTGCGCGTACTGATCAGCCATGCGGTCAGTGTGCCCCGTGCACCACGGACAATTGAAGGCGCGCACCCCCCACCTCGGCCCGACCCCCGACCATCGCCCCATGGCACGATGAGGGCCAGCCTGCCGCCGCGACCGCGGACGGGCACCGTGAAGGAGCGACGATGAACGACACTCCGGGCTGGGCCTCGCCCGGATCCGCCCCGTCCGACGGCCCCTCCCCCGGCACGTCCGGCCCCACCGAGCCGGCCGACCGGCCCGTCCCCCCGCCCGCCGGAGAACCCTCGTCCGAACGGCAGCAGAGCCCTGCCCGGACGCCCGAGCCGAACGACCGCCCCGGCGCGGACCAGGGCGGCACGGGCCCACAGGACGCCCACCCGAAGTGGTCCAAGGAGCAGCCGCCCCCGGCCCAGTGGTCGGCGCCCACCGGCCCGCAGCAGCCCGGCCAGGCCCCACCGCCCCCGCCGCCCGGCACCGGCTGGGGCACCCCGCCCCCGAACGTCCCCGGCGGCTGGACAGGCCCAGGCGACGGCTACGGCGCCCCGCACGGCGGCCACCACGCCCCGGGCGGCCCCGGCGGCTACGGCCAGGGCCCCTACGGCCCCGGCGGCTGGGGCACCCCCTGGGGCGGCCCCCCGCCCGCCGCCAAGCCCGGCGTGATACCCCTGCGCCCGGTCGGGGTCGGCGAGATACTCGACGGCGCCGTCTCCACCATGCGCACCTACTGGCGCACGGTCCTCGGCATCTCCCTCACCGTCGCCGTCCTCACCCAGATCCTCGTCGTCGTGCTCCAGGGCACCGTCCTGGACGACCTCACCGACAGCTCCGCCCTGGACGACCCGAGCGCCACCACCGGCGAACTGACCCGCGCCCTGGGCGAAGCCCTCGCGGGCAACTTCGTCCTCTTCCTCGTCTCGCTGATCGGCACGATCGCCGCGACCGCCCTGCTGACCACCGTCACCAGCCGCGCGGTCCTCGGCAAACCCGTCACCACCGCCGAGGCGTGGCGCGACGCCCGCCCCCAGACGCTGAAGCTGTTCGGCCTGATCTTCCTGCTGATGCTCATCGCCGTCGGCATCGTCGGCCTCGGCACCGTGCCCAGCATCGTCGTCGCCGCCATGGACGGGAACGGCGCCCTCATCGCCCTCTCCACCCTCATGATCATCGGCGCCGCCGTGGTCGCGCTGTTCGTGATGATCCGCTTCTCCCTCGCCCCGCCCGCGCTGATGCTGGAGAAGCAGGGCATCCTCAAGGCGATGCGCCGGTCCGCGAGGCTCGTACGCGGCTCCTGGTGGCGGGTCTTCGGCATCCTGCTGCTCGCCATGATCATCACCTACGTCATCGCGATGATCATCGCCGTCCCGTTCGCCCTGTTCGCCAGCCTGGCCGACGGCGACGGCATCGGTTCGATCATCGACGGCACCAGCGACTTCGGCTGGACCTTCCTCATCGTCAGCGGCATCGGCTCGGTGATCGGCTCCACCATCACCCTCCCGATCATGGCCGGCGTCACCGTGCTCCTCTACATCGACCAGCGCATCCGCCGCGAGGCCCTCGACCTCGACCTGGCCCGCGCCGCCGGTGTCCAGAGCCCCGCCGACACCGCCCCCAGGAGCTGATGCGGTGAGTCCGGCGGGGGGATGGACCACAGCGCTGCCCGCGCGCCTGCGCGGCACCGACGAGCCGCCGCTCACCGTCCCGCGCGACCCCGCGCGGGAGGCGGCCGAACGCGAGCTGTCCGAAGGCGCGTACCACCAGAACGACCCCGGCCTGTTCGAACGCGCCCTGGACAAGTTCTGGGAGTGGCTGGACGGCCTGTTCGGAGCCGCGGCGACCGCCACACCCGGCGGCGTCATCGGCCTCATCGCCGTCCTCCTGGTCGTCGCCGCCGTCCTGGGCGCCCTCTGGTGGCGCCTGGGCACCCCCCGCCGCCGTCCCACGTCCTCGGCGGCCCTGTTCGAGGACCGCCCCCGCAGCGCCGCCGACCACCGCGCCGCCGCCGACGCGCACGCAGCCCAGGGCCACTGGAGCCAAGCCGTCCAGGAACGCATGCGCGCCGTCGTCCGCTCCCTGGAGGAACGCGCCCTGCTCGACGTCCGCCCCGGCCGCACCGCCGACGAGGCCGCCGCCGAAGCGGGCCGCGCCCTGCCCTCCCACAGCGACCGACTGCGCGCCGCCGCCCGCGACTTCGACGCCGTCACATACGGCGGCCGGGCCGCCACCGAGCCGTCGTACTGGCGCATCACCGAACTCGACGACGACCTCGACCGCACCAAACCCCAGCTCACCACCGCCAGCACCAGCACCAGCACCGACAGCGCGGACCGCAACAGCCGCCAGGGAGCCGCCGGATGACCACCGAGGCCACCCTCCCCGCCACCACGGCCTCGCCCACCTCGGCCTCGCCCACCCCCCGACAGCTCTGGACCCGCGGCCGGGGCATCGCCCTCGCCGTCGCCCTCCTCATCGCGGGCGCCCTCGCCATCGCGCTGGTCCAGTCCAGCGCCCATCACGGCGCCCTCGACCCGCGCTCCGCCGACCCCGGGGGCAGCCGCGCCGTCGCCGAACTCCTCGCCGAACGCGGGGTCACCTCGCGCGTGGTCACCACCCTGGACGAGGCCCGCGCCGCCACCGGCCCCGACACCACGCTCCTGGTCGCCACCCCCGACCGGCTGACCCCCACCCAGCAGTCCCGCCTCCACGAGGCCACCACCGGCTCCGGCGGCCGTACGGTCCTCGTCGCCGCCGGCTCCCCCTCCGTCGACCGCCTCGCCCCCGGCGTGTACGTCGACCCCGTCACCAGCTTCGACACCACGCTCGACCCCGGCTGCGCGCTCCCCGACGCCCGCCGCGCCGGCGCCGCCGACACCGGCGGACTGCGCTACTCCACCACCCAGGCCGACGCCGACGCCTGCTACCCCAGCGAGCGCCTGGCCACACTCCTGCGCCTCCCCGGCTCCTCCGGCGGCGACACCGTCCTGCTCGGCGCCCCCGACATCCTCCTCAACGACCGTCTGGACCAGCAGGGCAATGCCTCCCTCGCCCTCCAACTCCTCGGCTCGCGCCCCCATGTGACCTGGTACCTCCCCTCGCTCTCCGACAGCACCGCCACCGGATCCGGCGACGACGAACAGAGCTTCGTCGAACTGCTCCCCTCCGGCTGGCTCTGGGGCACCCTGCAACTCTTCGTCGCCGCGGCCCTGGCCGCCCTCTGGCGGGCACGCCGACTCGGCCCCCTCGTACCGGAAAAACTCCCCGTCGCGATCCGCGCCTCCGAAACCGTCGAAGGCCGCGCCCGCCTCTACCGCAAGGCGAACGCCCGCGACCGCGCCGCGGCGGCTCTTCGCTCCACCACCCGCACGCGCCTCGCCCCCCTCGTAGGTCTCCCCGTCGCCCGGGCGCACACGCCCGAAGCCCTGCTGCCCGCCCTGTCCACCCGCCTCCACGGCGACGGCCAGGACCTGCACACCCTCCTCTTCGGACCGCCCCCGGGCGACGACGCAGCACTCATCGCACTCGCCGACCGACTCGACGCCCTCGAAAGTGAGGTACGCCGTCCATGATGGACCCGACCACTGACAACGCCGGGCCGAGCGCGGGCGCGGACACCGCCCGCGCCTCCCTCGAAGCCCTGCGCGCCGAGATCGCCAAGGCCGTGGTCGGCCAGGATCCCGCGGTGACCGGCCTCGTCGTCGCCCTGCTCTGCCGCGGCCACGTCCTGCTCGAAGGCGTCCCCGGAGTCGCCAAGACCCTGCTGGTCCGCGCCCTGGCCGCCGCCCTGGAACTCGACACCAAGCGCGTCCAGTTCACCCCCGACCTCATGCCGAGCGACGTCACCGGCTCCCTCGTCTACGACGCCCGCACCGCCGAGTTCTCCTTCCAGCCCGGCCCGGTCTTCACCAACCTGCTCCTCGCCGACGAGATCAACCGCACGCCCCCCAAGACCCAGTCGTCCCTCCTGGAAGCCATGGAGGAGCGCCAGGTCACCGTCGACGGCACACCGCGCCCGCTGCCGGACCCGTTCCTGGTCGCCGCCACCCAGAACCCCGTCGAGTACGAGGGCACCTACCCCCTCCCCGAAGCCCAGCTCGACCGCTTCCTCCTCAAACTCACCATCCCCCTCCCCACCCGCCAGGACGAGATCGACGTCCTGACGCGACACGCCGACGGCTTCAACCCCCGCGACCTCGCCGCCGCCGGCCTGCGCCCTGTGGCGGGCCCCGCCGCCCTGGAAGCGGCCCGCGCGGCGGTCGCCAAAACCACGGTCTCCCCCGAGATCACGGCCTACGTCGTCGACATCTGCCGTGCCACCCGCGAGTCACCGTCCCTCACCCTCGGCGCCTCCCCGCGCGGAGCGACGGCGCTGCTGGCCACCTCACGCGCGTGGGCCTGGCTCACCGGCCGCGACTACGTCATTCCCGACGACGTCAAGGCCCTCGCCCTGCCCACCCTGCGACACCGTGTGCAACTGCGCCCGGAGGCCGAGATGGAGGGCGTGACCGCCGACTCCGTCATCACCGCGATCCTCGCCCAGGTCCCGGTCCCCCGCTGATGGCCTTCACCGGACGCGCCGCGCTCCTCGCGGCCCTCGGCTCCGTGCCCGTCGGCCTCTGGGACCCCGGCTGGACCACCCTCCTGGCCGTCAACGCCCCCCTGGCCCTGGCCTGCGCCTGCGATGTCGCCCTGGCGGCCCCTGTACGCCGTCTGGGCCTGTCCCGCTCGGGCGACACCACCGCCCGCCTCGGCGAGTCCGCGGACGTCACCCTGACGGTCACCAACCCGTCCCGCCGCCCCCTGCGCGCCCACCTCCGCGACGCCTGGCCCCCCAGCAGTTGGCAGCCCGGCACCGAGACAGCCGCCTCCCGCCACCGCCTGACGGTCCCCCCGGGCGAACGCCGCCGTGTCACGACGCGGCTACGCCCCACCCGCCGAGGCGACCGGCACACCGACCGCGTCACGATCCGCTCCTACGGCCCCCTCGGCCTCTTCGCCCGCCAGGGCACCCACAACGTCCCCTGGACCGTCCGCGTCCTGCCCCCCTTCACCAGCCGCAAGCACCTTCCCTCGAAGCTGGCCCGTCTGCGCGAACTCGACGGCCGCACCAGCGTCCTCACCCGAGGCGAGGGCACCGAATTCGACAGCCTGCGCGAGTACGTCCCCGGCGACGACACCCGTTCCATCGACTGGCGCGCGACAGCCCGCCAGACCACGGTCGCCGTACGCACCTGGCGGCCCGAGCGCGACCGCCACATCCTGCTGGTCCTCGACACCGGCCGCACGTCCGCCGGCCGGGTCGGCGACGCCCCCCGTCTGGATGCCGCGATGGACGCGGCCCTCCTCCTGGCGGCCCTCGCTTCCCGCGCGGGCGACCGCGTCGACCTGCTCGCCTACGACCGCCGCGTCCGTACCCTCGTCCAGGGCCGAGCCGCCGGCGATCTCCTCCCGTCCCTGGTCAACGCCATGGCCACGCTGGAACCCGAGCTGGTCGAGACGGACGCCCGCGGCCTCACCGCCACAGCCCTGCGGACGGCTCCCCGCCGCTCCCTGATCGTCCTTCTGACGACCTTGGACGCGGCCCCGGTCGAGGAGGGCCTCCTCCCCGTCCTCCCGCAGCTCACCCAGCGCCACACCGTCCTGGTGGCCTCGGTCGCCGACCCTCACGTCGCCGACATGGCCAAGGCCCGCGGTGACGTCGACGCCGTCTACGAGGCCGCCGCGGCGGCCCAGTCGCAGAGCGAACGCCAGCGCGTCTCGGAACAGCTCCGCCGCCAGGGCGTCACCATTGTGGACGCGACCCCTGAGGATCTGGCTCCGGCACTGGCGGACGCGTATCTGGCCCTGAAGGCAGCGGGCCGCCTGTAAAAGCGAAGGGCCCCGAAAGGGGCCCGAGGAAAGAGCCCGGGAAAGAGGGGCCCTGAACGCAGAAAACCCCCGCACCGTCAGGTGCGGGGGTTCCCCCAATAATTGTTCGGCGGCGTCCTACTCTCCCACAGGGTCCCCCCTGCAGTACCA